>JBNIDO010000146.1:0-2513 GCA_050108095.1 Bathyarchaeia archaeon | reverse complement strand
ATTAGTTCGCGGGTTATTTTTTCAGCTTCAACTTCAGGTATACGCACGGAGGGGTCGGGTCGGATGACGATTCTTTTTCGGATTACACCGACTATTTCCGCTACAATACTGCTTTGGTCAACCAAAATCTCTGGTTTTTTAGTATAAACCGCAAGCATCGGTCCCTCGTATTCGATGCGGGTGACTTCTGCTTCACGAGGGACTTTTTGAAGAATGAATTGGCTGATTTCTACTTTATCTTTGTCTTTCTCTTGTGTTCTTGCCACTGTCTAACTTCCTGCTTTAAGCAGTCTAGCTTTTTCTTCTTCAGATAACTCTTTGTAACCATGTTCGTCGATGACGATGATGTTGTAGCTGTTGCCGCTTGCTACGTCACGTTTCATGGCGGCGTTCACCGCTCTGGCGATAGTGGGTAAAGTTTCCTGGATGGTCATGCCCTCGCGGTACTTGTCTTCAAGTACACCAAGAGCGATTGGGGAACCGCTGCCTGTTGAGATCATTTTTTCTTCGTTTAAGCTGCCGTATGGATCCAAGTTGAACACGTGGGGTCCAGAGTCGTCTACGCCGCCGACGAGAACCTGAGTTGCCAAGGGAACGTACCTTGCTGAGAACAGGAGGTTGGCGACTAGACGTGCAGCGGAGGCTATGGGTATGGGGCGGTTCATGTTGATTTTATACAGCTGAGCGTTGGCGATTAGGATGTCTACGACACGTTGGGCGTCGGCGACGGTGCCGGCTATGGTCATGCCGATGTGGTCGTCGATTTTGTAGACTTTTTTGCCGAATTTATGTGCCACATAGAAGCCCATGGTTACGCGGGTGTCTGAAGCCAAGATTACGCCATCTTTGCAGACGACGCCTATGGTTGTTGTTCCTTTAAGGACTAGTTGGCTAGCTGTATTATTTTGTGACATAGTTTTGTGCTCCCTAAAACTCCGTTTTTTGTGCGGAATGCCATCCACTGAAGGAAGATGCATCATGTAATCTTTCTGTGCGCCTAATTAATATTTCGCCAACACAAAAAAAGACGCTCAACTTCAGGAGCTTTCCCTAAACGTTTTTAGGCGACTATGCCGCTTTTATGCGAACTGGCGCGTGAGTGGAGCTTCCCACCCGTTGCGCCAACCAGTATAAAACCCGGAGTAGGGAGGCAAATTAGAGTTGAAACTACACACTAAAGAAATAGCCCTCATGGCGGTATACGCCGCATTGTATGCGGTACTAGTTAACGCGTTACCTGGATTATCTTTTGGACCCCTCAACCTGCGAGTAGCAGACATCATGCTTGGAGCAGTACCCTTGCTTGGCATGGCAGGGGTTTTAGGCCACACATTAGGAGTGTTCATCGGAAACATTCCTTCCCCATTGGGAGTTATCGACTTGTTGAATACGATACCCTCCTTTGTAATGGCATTCTTAGTTTACTACGCTTACAAACGTACAGGAAACGACTACGCCGTCTTGCTAACCTGCATTGCTTACTCAGCCGTGCTGGGAGTAACAGTCGGCTGGATGCTATCTGCACCCTTCAACATACCGCTGCCACTCAGCATACTCTATGTGTTTGCCGGCAACCTCGTTATGTCCGCGGTAGGCGGCTGGCTGCTCTTTAAGGGGCTAAAGAAACTCGGCATCCAACGGTTACTTGGAACAGAAACAAACTAAGGAGAAAAAACCATGAAAACAGATAAAAAATGCGTCATCGTCCTAAGCGGCGGTCCTGACTCAGCTACCGTCGCCTACTGGGCAAAAAATCAGGGATATGAAATCTTCCCCATAACCTTTAACTACGGTCAAATCGCCGTCAAAGAAACAGAAGCCGCAAAAAAAATCGCCGCCAGCCTCGGCACAACAACCAAAACCATCGACCTCTCAGCCCTCAAAGACATCTTCAGCGGCGCCACCTCACTGGTCAACCGCGACATACCCCTCACATCGGAGTTTAGCAGCCCCATCATCGTGCCCTTCCGCAACGCCATCTTCCTCTCAGCAGCCGTCGCCTACGCCGTCACCGTGGGCGCAGACAAAATCTTCTACGGCGCACAAGGCAGCGATGAACCCTTCTACCCTGACTGCCGACGAGAATTTTATGAGGCATTCGAAAAAGCCGCCAGATTGGGCACCTGCCAAGAAATCACCATCAAAGCACCGTTTAGCGGCGCCAAAAAGTCAGAGTTAATAAAAGAAGGTTCCAAACTGGGCGTACCCTTTGAGTTAACGTGGTCATGTTACCTCGACGGTGCAGAGCACTGCGGCAAATGCGAGTCTTGTGTGAACCGCAAAAAAGCGTTTGTTGAAGCGGGCGTGGCTGACCCAACAAGATACGAAAGCTAATTTGCTTTCGGTCTCCTTCTTTTTAAGAAAGAATAAAAACAGGATTTTTGCGGGGATAAACGATAAATTCCCTTGCGAATTAAACTCTGTAGGTGTTCCAGTTTGTCTAATTATCCTCCGCGTAAAGCAAGAAGAACAAACCTTGTCGTGGGAATAATGTTAGTTATACTCTCTATAGC
>JBNIDO010000145.1:0-2682 GCA_050108095.1 Bathyarchaeia archaeon | reverse complement strand
GGATTTTGCCTGGAACCACAACGACATCGGCTTTCTCTGTGTGCCTGTTAATGGTACTAAGGTTTACTGCGACGCGTTGGCTGCGGGTGCGTGCGAGGTAGTCTGCTACGTCAGCCCAGATTGGAGCGGTCTGTTCTCTGCTGGTTTTACGTAGTACAGTGATAAGTTCGGTTAATTGGGGGTTAGTGGTTTTGGTTTCTCTCATTGGGGTTGTTCCGCCTTGATTTGTTCTTCAAAATCGTTGAGTTGTTTGCCTAACAGTTTCGTGGCTTCTTTGAGTACCCGTTCAGGGGGAAGCGCACCTGTAGATTCAATGTTCATGACAAAAGCATTCTTTTCCCACTCAATCTTGAGTGGAGAATTCTTACCCTGTGGACAAGCTTCTACGCAGTCCATGCAGAGGTTGCAGGCTAAGAGGTCTCGGACGTCAACTTTGTCCTCCTTGATCGTTAAGACTTTTTTGGGGCAGATGTCAACGCATTTGCTGCAGTCAGGGCATTTCTCTGCGGGGGGGGTGATTTTTGGATAATACTTGTATGCGCACATTGAAACAGGCTGCCACTTCGCGTGGGTTTTACCTCTGCCTAAGCGCGCGTAAGCTTCAAGTTTTAGTTTCTGGTTTTTAGCCAGTTTAATGATTGGAACCTTATCGGATACTGGGAGAATCTCGGGGTTTTCAGATACGATTTCGCCGCTGTAAACGGTTCTTGTGCCGTCTCTTGCTTCTGCATCTAATGTTAAAGAAACTCGGCACTGTGGGCACCCGAATTCGCTTTGGCACTCGCATTCTTCGGGCAGGTTGTAGGTGTCGAGGTTAGTGCGTAGTGGTGTAAGCCCGAGTCTGTGGGCAATGATTTCGTCTTGGAGAATGGAGCTGTTTTCTATCATGACAACTTCTTCGATTGCCATGCATGGTACCTCAGCAAGTGCTAAACGACGCAGAGCGTTCATTAATGGCACATCCGCATCACGTACGATTAAGCGGAGGTTTGTATCGTTTTTCTCTAAGATTTCTATCTTCACTTGCTAAGACACTCCAATAAGGTTACTATAATGGCTGTGCGGTCAATAGGATATTTCGGTGCATTATTTGTATTTTTCCCCTAAACAAACTGGGATAGGAGAGTTTAGACTCTTCTTCCTCTTCTACCGCCGGGTCGTCTTGTGCCGTCGTGTGGAATCGGGGTGACTTCTTCGATGCGTTCAATTCTGAAGCCAAATCTGGCAAGGGCTCTAATGGCTGCTTGTGCACCGGGTCCAGGAGTTCTTGGACCGCTGCCGCCTGGAGCGCGGACTTTGATGTGGATTGCAGTGATACCTTTGTCACGTGCGATTTCTGCTGCACCTGTAGCTGCACGCATAGCTGCATATGGCGAGGATTCCATGCGGTCGGCTTTGACGAACATGCCACCGGTGGTGCGTGCGATGGTTTCTGCACCTGAAATGTCGGTTATGTGTATTAAGGTGTTGTTGTAGGAGCTAAAGATGTGGACGATGCCCCATTTATCGTTGCGTTTACTGTTGGCGCTCAAAACCTGCCGCCTCCGCGTCCGCCTCTTCGGCCTCTCTGCTGAGGCCTAATTTCAGGTTGTTTTGCTACAACTGTTAATCCGAGGCGCAGTGGATGCTCTGTTTGTGCTACTGCGCTTTCAGGTGAATAGATGACTTTGGCTTCTGCCTCTTTAGGCACGATATAGCCGGGAATGGTTACTCGGCGGTTGTCGATGGTTATGTGCCCGTGTGTAATGAGTTGGCGTGACTGGAAGACTGTTCGAGCTAGACCCTTGCGGAAAACTATGGTTTGAAGCCGGCGTTCCAATATGTCTTCGATTGTTAAGTCGAGTACGTTGTCAAGGACCGCGGTTTCAGGCAGAATACCCTTCTTTTTAAGCTGTGAAAGAAGCTCATTTTCCATTTTTGCTCGTTCTTCAGCGGATTTGCTGATGAGTGATCTGGCGATGCCTCTGGTTTTGCTCAGGGTAGTTTTGTGACGCCAGAGTTCATGTTTATTTCGTAAGCCGTATTGTCCTTGAAGTTTAAGTTCTTCTTGGAGGATGTCTTTTCGCCAGCTGTAACGTGGCGTATCGAATTTCTTACGTTGCTTCTTTGGGTCACCCATGCTTATTTGCCTCCTTCAGTGCCTGGTTTTGCTTGCAGGGTCTTCTTTTTGACGCCTAAAGATTTGCCTTGACGCCCAGTGGTTTTGGTTCTTTGGCCTCTTACTTTCAGGCTGTAAGCATGGCGGTATCCACGCCAAGACCTGATTTCTTTGGCTCCATCTATGTCAGTTTTTATTTTGAATGCCAAGTCCGCGCTTAAGACATGAAGGTCTTTTCCTGTTTCACTATCTTTTCGGCGGTTATACATCCAGCTGGGAATGTTGTGTTTTGCTGGGTCCCGGATGACATCTTCAATCTTTGTGATGTCAGAGTCAGCGACTAAACCGACGCGAACGTCGGGGTTGACGCCTGCTTTTTTGATAACTGCATTTGCTAGACTTGCGTTGACTCCTTTTACTTGTGCAACTGCGTAAGAAGTCTTAAGGGTACCTTGAACGTCTGTACCCATGATACGAACAATATAGCGGTATTCCTGTGACATGCTGAATTTTCATCCGTTTTAAACTTTGAAAGCATATACGAAATGACTTGGTGTTTATTTAAACCTTCCTTTCAAAAAATA
>JBNIDO010000144.1:0-3046 GCA_050108095.1 Bathyarchaeia archaeon | reverse complement strand
GGCTTCTTTTAGTTTGGGGTTTTTGGGTTTGAAGTTGAAGTATTGTTGGGGTGCAAACCACGTGGCCGTTGAACGGTAGTATTTTTTCTCAAGGTTGCCTACTTTTTGGGTTGAGGTAACTTCAACGAGGTTAGCTTTTTGGAGTTTCTGTATCCTGCGCCAGAGTTTGAGGGTTGGAATGTTTAGTTGGGTTGAGAGTTCGGAGATGGAATGCTGGGCGGTTACGAGTTCTTTGAGGATGGCTTGGTTGGTGGGGTCTGCGACGAGTTTTTCGCTTTCTTTGTCTAACACTTTTACCAATTTCATAACCTGAAATCGGTTTCGCATAGCTTAAATATTTATTCACCGATAATCCAATAATCCATCCTCTACATAGGAGGCTAATCCATGATAGACACCAACAACCTCACCCGAACCTTCGGCAACCTAACAGCTGTAGACAACGTAACCTTCCACGTCGAAAAAGGTGAAGTCTTCGGCTTTTTAGGCCCAAACGGCGCAGGCAAAACCACCACCATACGCATGCTCTGCTGCCTTATCAGCAAAACAAGCGGAGACGCATCCATCGGCGGCTACAGCATAAGCAACCCCAACGACTGCCTCAAAATCAGAAAAATCATCGGCTTCCTCCCAGAAAACGTAGGCCTATACGAAAGCTTAAGCGCATATCGCAACCTCGACTTCTACGGTCAACTCTATGAAGTCCCAGAAGCTACCCGCAAAGAAAACATCGAGCGTCTGCTTAAGGCTCTGGGGATTTGGGAGCGCCGAGAAGATGCCGTCGCAGGGTTTAGCAAAGGTATGAAGCAGAAAATCGCCATCGCACGCGCACTTATCCATGACCCCCAAGTGGTATTCCTCGACGAACCCACTGCGAACCTTGACCCTGAAGCCTCCAAAACCGTCCGCGACTTCATAATTCAACTTAAAGAAGAAAAACGCACTATATTCTTAAACACCCACAACCTAAACGAGGCAGAACGGCTTTGCGACCGCATCGCCATCCTAAAAACTAAACTCATCGCAGTCGATTCGCCTAAGAACCTAGAACACAGCCTCTATAGCCGAAAAACAATCATTCACCTAAAAGAAGTCTCAGACTCCGTTTTGGCGACGGTGAAGCGAATTGGCTCCGTTAAAGCAGTCCGCACCCAAGACAACAAGCTAATCTTGGACATGGAGGACCCAGAGCTAGACAATCCCGAGGTTGTGCGGGCCATTGTTTTAGCAGGCGGCAACGTGCAGTACGTTACGGAGTTGCGGTCAACACTTGAGGATGTTTATCTTAAATTGATTCGGGAGGTTCCAGCACAATGAGATTTAGCAAAGCTTGGATAGTGACCAAAAAAGACCTCAGCGTAATCCGACGCAACAAATACGTATTCTACTCGCTGATCGCAATGCCCATCCTGCTGGGGGTAGTTATTCCCCTGGGCTTAACTTTCGGCATTTCAGCAGGCGCCAGCCAAATGACACAAGAAGAACTGTTCCAAGTTGTCGTGCAGATTGCAAACTTGGGCGCCATGTACTTCGTACTGATACCCGCCATTCTGCCCTCTATAATCGCATCGTACAGCATAGTGGGAGAAAAAATCGAAAAAAGCCTCGAACCGCTCCTCGCAACCCCCACCACTGACGGTGAACTGCTACTTGGCAAAAGCTTAGCCTCATTCTTGCCCTGCATGGCCGTCACCTACATAGCTGCCGCAATCTACGTACCCATAATCGACGTCTGGTCCACCAGCCTAATCGGCGTCGCATTGATTCCTAACCCGTACTGGGCACTGCTGACCTTCGCCATAACCCCGTTAGGCTGCATCATGAGCGTACTAGCCAACGTAATCGTCTCTTCTAGGGTAAGCGACATACGGGCTGCTCAGCAACTCGGTGGAATAGTGGTTTTGCCGTTGATCTTTGTGGTGCTATTTGGGTCGATGTTTTCAGCGGCGTCGCTTTGGATAGCGTTAGTCATGACGGTTGCCTTAGCCGTTGCAGACATAGGCTTGTTCTATTTGAGTAAAGCTGTGTTTCAACGCGAAGAAATCCTCACAAAATGGAAATAGCTGGGCTTATAAGAAAGCCACCCCTTACCCTTTTTTGGTGACAAATGAGCAGCTCTCAGCCTGTTAGATGCCAAAAATGCGGCAAACCAGTTGGCTACATAACAGTGCTCGCTGAAGGCATAATGGGCATGCAACAACCTATGGAGAGGGTTAAGGTCGTGGCTATCTGCATGGAATGTTACCGAAACAAATAAACCGCACAGTGTTGGCTGTTCTTTTTAGTTTCAGGGACTACTGAGCCTCAATGTTTGGAAAACCCTCTAAAAACAACGCGTACCACTGTACGCTTCAAGGATGTGGGCTTTATGGCCAACACAATTCAGAACGGCAACACCAATTCAAACGATTCCCCAGTTGCCAACATGAAGCCCCTCTTAACAAGTGAAGACCTCGTAACCCTGCCTGTTGAAGAAGTAATATATCGCCTCAATTCATCCCCCCAAGGACTCAGCTCCGACCAAGCAACAGAACGCATAGAAGTTTATGGCACAAACGAATTAGCCAAAGAACACAAGCACTCTGCAATCAAAGAGTTCTTGGCGCATTTCAAAAGCCCCTTGGTTATCATACTTCTTATCGCTAGTATAATCACCGGTGCCTTTGGGCAATTAGCCAACACTGGCATAATCTTAACCATCATTTTTGTCAGCGTAATTTTGGATTACTATCAGGAAAACAAGGCAGAGAAAGCAGCGGCGTTGCTCAAACAGAAAGTCACAACCACCGCTACCGTGCTTAGAGACAACATCAAACAAGAAATAAAACTGCCAGAAATTGTACCCGGAGACTTGATTTACCTCTCAGCCGGCGACATCACGCCTGCAGATGCAAGAGTCATCAACGCAAAGGACCTCTTCATTAACCAGTCAGCATTGACCGGTGAGTCTTTTCCAGTTGAAAAAAATGCTGCACCGATAAAAGGAAATGTCGGAAGCATCGTTGACTGGACCAATTACTGCTTTATGGGTACCTCCGTCGTCAGT
>JBNIDO010000143.1:0-3153 GCA_050108095.1 Bathyarchaeia archaeon | reverse complement strand
GGAGCTTCATGGTGCCCTTGTGATGCGGAACATACTTTAGGAACTCGATCATCGCTTCCATTTTTTCTTTGGGGGTTCGGGCGGCTTCTACTAGCTCCCATTTATCCATTGCTTCTGGCGGCAGGTTTGTAGGCATTTAGACTTCAGGCTAAATATTCTGTGGTCAGCAATATGACCGTTTCGTCGGGTTGTTCTGCGTCGTGTTTTGTTTTTTCGCAGTAAACTTTATTAGTTTAACCTAAATAAGATAGATTAATCTAACTTTAATAGAGTGCGCTCACGCTTTAGGCGCAGGCATCTACCACATCAGCAGTGAACCATATGCAGACATCTTCGCTGACTGGGCTGAATGGACATGGATGGATGACATGAGAGCGGGCATCTGGCTGTACCCCTTTGCATTGCCTGCAGTCTACTCTACAGTGAAAATGTGGATGACACGGAAGAATAAACCATGATAAAGGAAATCTTACGGTTAATCAACGAGTCAGGTGTGGTCAACGAATCCGAAATTGCAGAGGCAACCAAACACCAGCCCCGCTATGGTACAGCAAGCAATCGACACGTTACGGTCAAAAGGCTACCTCAAACGCGTCAACTTGACACAAAACTGCCAAACAGCCAAATGCGCAAGCTGCGGACATTGCAACGCCGTGGTACCAAGCGGCAAATATGCCCATGTCGTTACAGAAAAAGGGAAGAAATACCTTCAAACTCCCTAACTTTTGTAATGCAAACTGAGGATTTAATCGCAGACTTAATTCAGTGACAATCATACGTTGGGAAGTTGTGCACATGTTTTATTAACTGAAAAAGAACAAACATAGCATGATAAAAATGCCCGAAGCCGACCACGTCGCCCGACTCAACACAACCGAAGAAACCTACATCGAAACCATCGATGAACTCCTAAGGGGGCTCGGCTACGCAAGCGTAACCGACATAGCTAAAGCATTAAACGTGAAATCCCCCAGCGTCACCAGCATGCTCAAAAAGCTTGATTCAGTGGGGTTCGTCAAATACACTCCCTACCGCAATGTCGCCTTAACAGAGAAAGGCAAAGAACTGGCGGGTTTCCTTAAAAAACGCGAAAAATCGCTGGAAACTTTTCTTGACCTTTTAGGGGTAGAGGAAACCTCCGCGGAGCAGGATGCCTGCGCAATTGAGCACATACTGCACGCGCCTACTCTGCAGAAATTATCGGTGTTTGTAAAGTTTCTCCAGACCCCCGAGGGGGCAGTGGCGTTGGAGAAATTCAGAGAATACCAGCATGACAATCAAACCTGACGGGGCTTATTGTGGTATAAACCACTTTACTTTGAGAACCGACCGCTTGGACTATGTGTTAGGGGTTGAAACAAACCCATAAATGCTGCGCTAACTAGAGTGGAGCATGGCTTTCTAACCAGTCTAGCGGCGTGTGAGTTGTATGAAGTTTTATTCAAAAATCGCTTGGGGATTAATCCTGAGTTTACTTTGTTCATGTTTCCTTGTACTTTTTGAACCAGCAGACGCAGCAACCTCGGCTCTGCATGTTTCAGGAAACAAAATTTTGGACTACCGTAACCATCAAGTTGTGTTCAGAGGCATCGGACGCACAGGCGACATGGAATCCGCCTCAGGCATGTGGTCAGGCCCAGGCGATGCCAACGTTGTTGCGTGGGGGCAAAAATGGCTTCCCATATCCAGCAACGTAGCCGACATGGATGCCACTTTTAGCTGCTACCAGAAGGTCTGGCATGTCAACATGATACGCCTGTTCATCTTGCCCAGTTGGTACTGGCAAAACAACATCGTTCCAGCCGAGCAGGACCCCCAAAACTACCCTACCTGGACAACACCGATTAGCTACCGAACATACATCAAAACAGTCGTGGCGGAAGCCCAAAAATACGGAATATACGTTGACATCGTACCCTTCCAGTTGCTAAGTGCCTACCAGGACGGCAACCAAGGAGGCGCACAGGGGCTGCCCCTCTCTGGCTGGGACTCTGCCTGCCAAAGCTTCCTCAAAAGCACTCATTTGAGTGAGAGTACTTTTTGGCGTCAGTTCTGGATGTTGCTGGCAAGCAATCTGCGGGGGTACTCAAACGTTATTTATGAGGCTTGGAATGAACCCGAACACTACGGTAACGACGCAATCACACCCTCATACCTCAGCTACCTAAAAACGATGTACAGCGCCGTTCGGGGTACAGGTGCTTCTAATTTGATTTTTATGCAGTGGAACACTGGTTACGTCCCAACCTGGAATGATCTGAGTTGGTGTGCACAGATAAAGAACGCACTACCTCGGGCGACAAACCTGGCGTTCACCACCCACGTCTACCGGCATGCTCCCTACTTCAACACTCAATGGGGAACAACTTACCCCGCTGTCCTCTCTCAGATGCAGACCGCAGTAAAAAGCATGGGTGTGACAGCGCCACTTGTGATTAACGAAGCGGGTTCCTGCATGTCCTACGTAGCGCCTGACGATGTCCAAAACGAACTCGACTGGTGGGACGCCATCAACCACGCCGCTTACACTCTCAAAACAGGCTTAACAGCCTACTATTGGATGTCAGACACCGACCTTGGACCCGTCTATGGTGGTGAAGCGTTGCTGTCAGGGCCTTGGCCTGCCAGAGCAGCTTCGCCTCCAGCGAACAATCTAGGACAAATCTTCCTTAACTATGGCACGGGTGTACCTTTGCCTATAATGCGGTTTATGCAAACCCTATCAAAAGCAGCAACTCCATTTCTAACTATACCTCAAACAATGAATACCCCATTCAATATATGGCCAGATAGTAGAGCACGTTAAACGGTTTTTCGGCATTATTGTGCTTGTGCCTTTGCAGTCACAAGTGTTTAAACAGGTTCTTGAGTGTTTGTCTGTATGCTTTTTTGGAGGTGAAACAGGTGGTTGAAATAGATGTCCACAAATCAGATTCGGAAACAGGCGAAACAACAAACACCAACCTTGACATCAACGAAATCATCGGCAAAGTCCGCAACTTTGTCGATGGCATCCGAGACATGTCAAGCGGCAATGAACCTATGTCGGTTAGCGTGGAAGGGTTCAACATAGCGGTCAGCAAGGAACACGGCGAATACGAGTTTGCCCTGAAACTTAATTTGGTGTTTAAGCCCAAAACAATCGTGGCAGAA
>JBNIDO010000142.1:0-3293 GCA_050108095.1 Bathyarchaeia archaeon | reverse complement strand
AGCGCAAAAACCGTCAAACCAACAAGCGGCGTAACTACAAACCCGAATCGGGGTTTACTGCGTTTATTTATCATTAGTTTGCCTGCTATGTACAAACCTGCAAACATCACCAACAGTGAAATAAAATCCATCGAATAAGCCACTACACCGTTTAAGCCTAAAGGAAACAGGGCAATCGCGCCGAGCAAGTTAAGGAGCCCAACCAATACGCCGATTGCGACACCGAACAAAATGAATGCAACAACGATCGGTATCTGGCTAAACTGGTAGAAGTTACGTGACCAATAAATCGTAGGTATCCTTACAGTGTTTAGGGCTATGGCAATCGCAGCAAAAACGATGGTTAAGGCAATAGCCTTGGATTGCATAAATCGCTCACTAAAGTTCTAGAAGAGCTTTGTCCTTAAAGCTATTTTGCGTTTGCTGGGCTGGGCGGAAAAATTGTTATGATGGAATCCCTGATAAGGTACCCGTCTGTTCCGGGGCCTGAATACTTCGTTGATTGATAAAAAAACGTTACAAATGCATCTAAATAGTTCTCTTCTCGCAGAATCCTATATCCAGGCGGAGGAACCACCGTATAAGCAGTTGTTTTTACGTCACCATAACCTTCGATTAAAACGCATGCGGGAGGCAACGTGTATTTTGAAGGTAGGAGGGGTACAGGCACAGTCCACCCGGCAAAGAGGGTGTTTCCATGAACTCGTATCTCAAGTTCATCTTTTCGGAGTAGGTGCGTGTTTTTTCCTGCGGGGTTGCCTGCGTTCATGTTTTTCCAGAATTCGTGAGCTTTGGGGTTGTCTCCTATTATGGCAACTGGAGCGTATGCGAATCCTTTAGGTGTTTTGAGCCATGACAAGAATACGATGGCGTCTTCTTCGCCTAGACGTGATTGTTTCTCGATTTTATTAATAAACATCATTAGATCTGGCAAGTCAAGATGGGGCGGCGGATGAATAACCGCTAAACCGATACTGCCATATCGCCAGTCGATAACTCCCATCGAGGTGTCAGTTGGATGCTTCTTGGCAAAGATCATTTTCTCCAGTACCTCTTTTTCAGTTAAGCATCCAGCGGGTTTTTCTTCGACTATGAAGGGGGCTCCCAAGGAGTTTGGTGGACACTTTGGAAAAGGTGAAAACTGGGGGTCAACCCCTTGAAGTATTGTTTGCAAAGTAGTGGCTGATGGTGTCTGGGCGTGTTCCCACAAGTCAGTCAACATCTTTTTTGTTTTTGATAAGCAGTCAGAGTCGTTTGTGTAGAAGGTTTTTTCAAACGGTAACTCTGATTCAGAGGAAGTTTTAAATTGGAAAAGGTGCTTTCCGTCGATGAGTGTAGTCGCCAAGTACCCCATCGGAACATGCTTAACCGCGTATTGCTTAGAAAGTTCCCATGCGAGGGCACTGTTATCGCTGGTGACTGGAACCATCAATTTAACATCCACAGTTTTTTCAACAAGGTCGTTTAGGAGTTGTTGGGTTCTGCCTATCTCTGAAGGACCCTCGCAGGAGGTCAATACAATTATCTCTTTTTCAGAAGAACGCAAAGCTTCACGATACTTCGCTACAGCAGCCTCAGAATCGTCGATGACCCCCATGTTATTTGTCAACGCAGCACTAATCGGTTCACAACTGATTTTTGTGTGCACATCAACGGAATTCTTGTACAATTCATCAAAAATAACGGAAAAAGCTTCGATAAGTGACTTGCAGTTCGTCCAAAGACAAAGCTCTTCCCCTTTTTCTGAACACTGCTCCCCTTTAGGGGTGATGTAGAAAATCGCTTCGTCATTATCGCTTATGGTCATCTGAGGAAAAAGGCCAGTGCCAACCTCAGATGTCCTCACCTCAATAGTGGGCAGTTTGGTTTCTATTTCGCTCAGGAGTTTTCTTGCGGCATCTAAGTTTTGGTCAGTAAGTCTGACTAGAAAGCGGAAAGCAGCTTTAGGGGGCAAACTCTTGTCTCGATCAAAAATTCCTAGGTAATTGGCTTGAGCTAGGTCGTGCACTGTGATAATGCTTGAAAGCATTGTTCTTGTATGCTCAACCATCTGGGATAACTTGCGGTTTAGCTTTTGTTTCCCATCGATGACCGCGAATTTCTCCACTGGCAAAGCAGCTTTGGGCTTATCGATTTGTTTCCAGTGGTTTAGAAGCGCCGTTTTTTCGTCTTTGAGCCGCGAGACTTCACTTAACTTAGAGCTTACATTGAGGTCTATGATTTCTTCGAAAGGCACCGCGGCGAAGCGGGCGGGAAACTCTAGAGTTGACTCAACAACACCTTTAGCTTGCAGACTTTTGAGTACACGATAAACTAGTGCTTTGGGCGTTTTTGTTTGTTTAGCAACTTCGCCGCCTTTTAGAATTCCATGTTTGGAAACAAAGATGTAGATTTCTGTTTCTTTTTCTGTTAGTCCAAAATCTCGAAGGACTTTCCTGACCGCTTCTTCACTCATCCATGCTCCCCAGAAGGTGACTAACCTTGGTTACCAGTCCAATATTATGTGGCTCGAATGATTTAATGTTTTTTTAGCGTTTGCATCGAAGCGCGTAACTTTAAAAATGAAATTGAGCGGAGGTGAAATAATAGAATGAGGAAAAAGATTGGTTTGATAGTTGTTTTGTTATCTTCTGTTTTGGCGGCAACTCTGGTTTTGGGCGCTACGGCGTATTGGGGGCAACCACGGGCAGTATATGTCGGCTATAAGTTTCAGGCAACACTCGTTGATCCCGTAGTTACAACGACAATCAATCCCCCGTACATGATAGTTGACGGGTATCGACCGCCCGCTGGGATCGTAAGCTGCAACCTAACAATCAACAACAAAACCTACGTTTATCCCCAGGATTTCAGCTACCAAGAGACCTTCCATGTTGAAGCTAATCAAGCCACTGGAAAAAGCATCATGCAAGTAACAACCACGTTTATCTTTAATCTACCCGGACACCCAGTCTTAACAGAATACCTAACCCAACAAGCCACCAGATCAGGTCCAAACACAACCGTAGACGACAGCGTATTCTACCTCACAGGAACAAGAGCATTCAATAAAGTAGAAGGCGGCGGCTTCACCACGAGTTACGGCGTTGACGGAACAGATTACGCCATCCATATAGGCTTGATTAAAGGCTGGCCATTCTAAGGGGCATTCAACCAAACCCGCCCTTTCTATATTTTTAATGGATTGACAGCTTCTTTTCTTTTCCAAACGGCAATCTAATAAGCGCAGACCACCCAAAGTAACTGTTGAGGTAGGCATATGCGTGTCCTCTTTGTTGAGCCGCCTAAAGACG
>JBNIDO010000141.1:0-3469 GCA_050108095.1 Bathyarchaeia archaeon | reverse complement strand
CCGTTGATGACTTCGTCTTTGTTCCACTCTGGGTTGTTTGCGTTGTCAGGGTGCTGAGTGGACATTGTTCTTGGGATGATTCGGTTTTCGTCAGGACTGCCAGTCATACTTTTTACCTCTAAGCTAATGTTTGTAGCCCTGACAACAAGTAAACGGGTTTATTTTAATTTTCCAGTCTAAAAATTGAAAAAATTACAAAAGAACAAACATAGGGTAAGGTGAGGGTGTAAGTCCCTCTCTCTTTATTCTTAACTTGACAGCCGCTTCAGCGCATATAAGGCATATTCCAAGATTCGATATATCCGCTGCCGCTTACGGACTTGTGGGCCAAGAATGCCCATGCTCCTGAGTGCAACTGGGCGTGGATAGATGCATCTGCACCCACAACCATTTACCGTTCCGCTTCTCCATAACCCCTGTTAGGCGCGCTTGAAAATCAAAGTCCCCATCGGTCGAGGTGCCGCGGAAAGTGACGCCAGCTGAGAACCATGCAACTAACCCTGACGCAGAAACCGTGAAGTCGGTGACGCCAATAGACTTTAATTCGCCCTGTGCCCAATCCCGCTTTAGGCTCTCGGTGAACTGTGTTAACCCGACTGCTTTTTCGTCGGCGCCTGTGCCGATGGCTACTAAGTCGGGGTCGGGTGCCCAGTGGGAGAGGGTTGTTTGGAGGTCTTTTTTCTTGTAGGCTTCAAACATTGCTTTGAAGGTTTGGGTTACTTCGGCTGTTGTTCTCTGGTCAGCTTTCATGTTTATTCGCCGTGTTAGCGTTGTATTGTTTGCCTTTTATGTTTTGTCAAAATCTATTTTGCGGAGAATAAAATCTTTTCAAGCTCCTGCTTATTCAAACCCTTGATGACCAGCTGCTTCTGTTTAGAAGTGAATCCGGCTGTAAGCTCAACCTGTGAATGAAGAAGCTTGGTAAATTCTTTTAGGATTTCCTTGTTTACTTTGCCCCTCTCTGGCTCTTCAGTGGCATAGACAACGATTTCGCCGCCATCAAGTTCAACCTTGAATTTGGCACTCTTGGGTTTAACAAAAATGGTTAAGAGGACACCGTCGCCTGTTTCTTTGATGCTCAAGGCGTAATGCACTCGGCGGCACAGGCTTCAGTTTTCTTCCTTTGCTGCTCCAACGCCCAACTGAACTTGCTACGCAGCGTCTTGGGGTAGAATTTCTCTATGTCAAACTTGACTTTCTTAGCCCATTTCACGTAAGCGGTTGGGTCAATGTAGCTCTTAAGCGAGGTGCCCAAGTTGTATTCTTTGGTTAGTTTGGTGAGTTCTAAGTCGAGTTTGGCTCGTTCGATGCGGGTTTCGAGGGATTCGGTTTTTTTGCCTTCTTTCTTTTTTGCTTCAAGGAGTTGTTGCATGTCTTTGAGTTTGGCTTCTTTGTCTGCGACGCGTTGGTCAAAGGTGGGTGGGATTTTGCGTTTGTGATTGGCGACTTCGGCGACTTTGAGGTTAGCCTTTTTCGCCGCGTAGTTCTTTTTGTAGTCTGGGTCTGCTTTTGTTACGCCGCTTTTTTGGAGTTCTTCCTTGACGGTTTCTGTGCATTTCCAGGTACGGAAGACTTTGGCGGTGAGTTTAGGCACTTTTTCAGAGAGGAACCGGCTGACTTTTTTGCTGTCTATGCCTTCGAAGAGGTACTGGACGGATTTGTCTTTCTTGAATTCTTGGAGGTTTTTGATGACTTGTGGCGGCGCTTGAACTGTTTTTACCCATCTGACGCTGTCTTTGCCTAAGAAGTCAAAGGTCACCTTGTCGCCTTCGATGCTGATATGCTCGTCCCTCAGTGTAATGGCGCCGACTGTGTCTGCTTCGTCGGGGTCTTTTTCGTCGCCAACCCTCATGTTAACGGCGAAAATTAGCCAAGCCACCGTTGCGACTTTGCGGCGCTCCGCATCCTTATCGGCGAGGTTCTTCATTATGTGTTTTTCGACTTGGCCTATCTGTTTGCCGAGGTTTTCGGCTTTCTGGAATTTTTCTTTCTCGCGGTTCTGTTTTAGGAAAGCGGTGTCGCTGAACCAGACGTATTTGACTTTGTCTGTGAGTTTGTCTACCCATTTGGCAACGTACATTTTGTTGGGTTCCCAAGTGATTTTCCAGCCCTCGGGTTTAGGTGCGTCTGGTGAGAGGTTTAATGTGATGTCTGATTGGCTTGGGCCTTCTTTCCATTTGCCCCGCTGCGGGTGGTCTCCGCGTCCGGCGAAGAGGCAGCTGGGTTCCGCGGTCCAGTTGGCGACTTCGAGGCGTTGGCCGTCGACTTCGGCATAGCCGTATTTGTCGCGGAATTCTTGGCGTTTGACTTTGCGTTCTTCGGCTTGTTTTTTCTTGTCTTCTTTGGTTAGGGCTTCTTTTTTGGCTTTTTCGTCGAGGATAAATGCTCTAACTTCAGTGAAGTCGATTTCGCTAACTTGGACGCCGCCATTGGGTTGCGTGGCAGGCGCATTTTCGATGCTGTCAAGATATTTGGGAACAAACGAGTTGAGGTAGGTTGCGGATGGGTTTTCCTGTTTGATTTGTTCGAGGAATTCGCGCATAAAGTTGCGGGTGAAAACCTTGTCTGGCGCGGGGATGGTTGTGGATAGGACTCTGCGGGTCCAAGCCACTGCCATGGGCTCGCTTTTTTCTGTGAGCTTGATTGGTTGACCTGCAATTTTTACTGTGAACCCTTTGAGGTCGTAGGGTGGAACGAATATGCCGTTGTGTTTTAGGCTTTTCATAACATGCTTCAAATGAGTTTACCTCGTTCTGCGGCAAAGTTTCTTTGTCACTTTGCTTATTTGGGTTTATAATCCTTTTGTTGCTGAAAACATCAACTCCCAGTATCCCGTCTGCGCCGCTTAAAAACTTTGACGCTACAGGACAGTTTTTGTCAGGGAAAAAGCGTCTTTTGTCGCCTCGCCGCGCGGTCGCACTGCAGCTTTTTGTAGACGGCTTCGACGTTTTTGCGTTCCACATAGCCCTTGTGGGGTCGGAAGCCACCGCTGAAGCCGCCGGGAATGTGCATGAGTTCGTGGATGAGGGTTTTTTCCTTGTCTTCAGGCGACATCTTATCGAAGATTTCGGAGATAACCTCTATGGTGTAGGACGGCGGAAGGTTGAGTACGCCCTGCCAGATTTTGCCCAAGCCGTGTATGCGGGCTATGGTGCGGCGGGCTTTGGAGCCGCGGCTGCGGACGCAGAACACAAACTGGGGCACCACATGGTAGAATTCGCATTCCTGCGCCAACTGGTCAACCTGCTTTTTGATTTCTGGAGCTTCATAATACTTAATCGGCATGCCTTCCTCTCTCCTGCTACCCTGTAGGATATGTTGTTTGGGTTAAAAAGTTAAGTGCTCCCATAGCTGCATTCAAATTGATCGAAGTGTTGGTTTTTCTATAGTTAGAAGTAGTGAAGTGTCGCCCTTACACAACAACTTCTTAGGGGCTTGGCAGACGACTGCTTTTCTGTGGCTACGTCTG
>JBNIDO010000140.1:0-3507 GCA_050108095.1 Bathyarchaeia archaeon | reverse complement strand
GTTGTCGGTGTCTTCTGACATGTTTTTCACAGCTTTTAGGTTGAATTGTCTGTGGCGGTATTTAAAACAATTGAGTGTAGGGTGTGTTTGTGGTGGGGAGGGGGCAGTGAAAGTGAATTGGGCGCCGCTGGTTTTGGAGGGTTTTTGGCAGTAAGTAATTAAGTATGCGGCTGCATCTACTTGAGCCAAAGCCGAGTTTGAATAAAACATGAAGTATGTCCTTGTCATCGGAGACGGCATGGCCGACTACCCCGTAGCGGAATTAGGCAACAAAACGCCGCTGCAAGCCGCGTATAAACCCTACATGGACCAAATCGCAGCGGGGGGCAGAAGTGGACTTATCAAAAACGTCCCCGACCAATGCACGCCCGGTTCAGACGTAGCCATCTGCTCCGTGCTTAGCTACGACCCCCGCATCTACTGCACCGGCAGAGGACCACTTGAAGCCCCGTCACGCAACATTCCGCTGGGCCCAGAGGACACGGCGTACCGCTGCAACCTCATAACTGAGGAAGAGGGCAGAATCGCCGATTACTCCGCGGGACACATAACCACTCCTGAAGCCACGCAGCTCATAGCCGCAGCCGAAACTGCCTTGGGCAAACCCAGCCAAATCGAATTTTACCCTGGACTCGACTACCGCCACTACCTCATCCTACGCAACTTCCCCCACCCCGAACAGGTTGAGTGTAGTCCGCCGCATGATGTGACCGGCGTCCCAACCGTGGAGGTGTTGCCTAAAGCGCTGGTGCCTGAGGCGGAGGCGGATGCAGGGTTGCTGCGGGGCATGATTGAGCAGTCACGGGAGATTCTACGAAATCACCCCGTTAACGTTTCTAGAGTAGCAGCGGGTAAGCGTCCTGGGAACTTGATTTGGCCTTGGGGAGGCGGCAAAAAACCCAGCATGCCCACGCTCAAGGAAAAGTTTGGGGTGAAATCCGCGGTCATATCCGCCGTGGACCTTGTCAAGGGTTTGGGAACTTATGCGGGAATGAATGTTATCAGTGTGCTAGGCGCAACCGGCCTCGCCGACACCAACTACGAGGGCAAAGCCGACGCCGCCCTCAAAGCCCTGCAAACCCACGACTTGGTGTTTGTGCATGTGGAAGCGCCCGACGAAGCCGGACACGTCGGCGACTGGCGGCTCAAAGTCAAAACCATCGAAGACCTCGACAGGCGCTGCATAGGCAGAATCATCAACGGCATCAAAGAGCCCTACGCCATCGCAGTGTTGCCTGACCACCCCACCCCCGTCCGGGTACGCACGCATACCCGTGAACCCGTGCCTTTTGCCATTTCCGCGCCCATGCTGGAGCCCGACGGTGTAAAAGCGTTCGACGAGTTTTCCGCTAAGGAGGGCGGGTTCGGCTTGGTGGAGAACGACTATTTGCTTTCACTACTATTATCTCAGAAGTAGCGCGGATTAAAAAAAGCAGAGAAGTTAGAGCTGCTCCGGACTGCAATCCTTGGCATCGATGTCTTTTATGCGCTTGGTGATGAGGGTTTGGATTTCGGGGTCGGCTTCGCGGTGGCGGGCTTCTTCGAGGAGTTTTTTGGCGGTTTGGAGGCTGCGTTCGCCGAAGAGCTTGGCGAATTTGCTGCTGCGCTTCTCAAGTATGCGGAAGTACCGTGGCAGGACGCAGACGAAGTTTAGTGGGTAGCGGTGGCCGCGGTCGAGGTCAACGACGACTAACTGGACGCGCTCCGTTTTTGGATTGCTGTTCTTTACAGCGTATAGTTTTAAGTTCATTTACCCCACCTTCTCCTTGCTAACTTGTCAAGTTTATACTAACTACAAGTTGTACTTTTTATTATATCCTCATCAACTCCAGACCATATTAAACTTTCCCAGAAACACACCCAAAACCCCAACAAAAATAGCAGAACAAAAACAAGCCCAAAGCAATCTGAATTAAATCTACCCTCAACGCTACCCCCAACCCGATGCATTCAACACAGCTCATCACATCCCCACCCAATAATACAGTCTAAGGAACCGTCATTATCTAACTAGAACCATATCCTCCTTTTTTCCGTTTCAATCTCCATTGTTTGGGGTTTTTTGAAAGCTGTTATTTCGTAATTCTTGTGCAAGAAATTTCATGGCATCACACCACATGGCGCTGGTTTCTCCATGGAGCTATG
This sequence comes from Bathyarchaeia archaeon, assembly GCA_050108095.1. Classification (GTDB taxonomy): domain Archaea; phylum Thermoproteota; class Bathyarchaeia; order Bathyarchaeales; family Bathycorpusculaceae; genus Bathycorpusculum. The sequence continues at coordinate 1,362 of JBNIDO010000140.1, read as the reverse complement.
TACCGCGTGTAGTGGGAATCGCATTTTTCCACACCGTAACTGCCAAAGAAACACGTTGCAAAAGCAGAAAGCAATCGTCATCTCAGCCAGTTTTGTTGTGCCCCGTAAGTTGCAACACCCACATAAAGAGAGCGGCATTGTTGTGAAGGGTTGATAGGGGGATGGGGGTCCCCCGCAGAACAGCAAGCGTTACCCCTGTGCGGTTCTATGAGTAGTAAGGCACTGTATGCTTGCTGTTTGGTAAAAGGGCTGATTTGAGAAGGTTTAGGGTTATTATCGAAAAAAGAAAAAAGAAAAGAGTTGGGTCTAAACTTTATGTTTAGATATTGAATTTTAGGCGTCCGATGTGTTTTTCGCTCTTTTTGAGGAAAGCGCTTTCAACACCAGTGACGACTGCCATGACAGAGACTGCGCCTTTGAGTTCTGGGTCAACACGTGCGCCCCAAATGATTTTTACGTTTGGAGGCAGACTGCGCTTCATGATTTCTGCTGCGCGGTTGACTTCACTTAGGGTTAGGTCTTCGCCGCCTGAGACGTGGATGAGAAGTCCTTTGGCTTTGGTTACGTCTTCGATGTCTAGGAGTCTGCCGTTTAGGGCTTTGTCGACTGCGCCTTCAACGCGACTTTCGCCGCTGCCTTCGCCGATGCCGATGGATGCGAGTCCTGAGCCGCTCATGATTGCTTTGAGGTCTGCGTAGTCGAGGTTGATGAGGCTGGCTGTGGTGATGGTTTCTGTGACTCCTTTGACGAATTTGCCCACAGTTGTGTTGGCGACGCCTAAGGCTTCACGGAAGGGTAGGTTGCCTGCTACTTTGACCAGTCGGTTGTTGTCGATGACCACGACGGAGTCGCAAACTTGCTTGAGGCGGCTTAAGCCTTTTTTGGCTGCGGCCATTCTTGCAGTTTCAACTTCAAAGGGCAAAGTAACAACGCCAACGATCAACGGAGCAATCGGGTTATCAGCGAACCGTTTGCGCAAAACATCAGCTAAACCAACGATGGAACCGGTGCCTGTGCCTCCGCCTAATCCAGCAACCAAGAATATTATGTTTGACTTGGTTAATTCATGGATGACTTCGTTTGCTGATTCGTAGAGCGCGCGTTCACCGACTTCTGGGTAGCCGCCTGCACCTAACCCGCGAGTGATCTTCTCGCCGATCAGGATTCTTTTGTCTGCTTTAACAATGCGAAGATGTGTAGCATCAGTATTCACTGCAACTAATTTTCCACCAGAGATTCCTTTTTCTTTACACCAGCTGATAACGTTACAACCACCGCCGCCAAGACCAACGGCAGCAACGGTCGGAACCGCCATCCTAGCATACTTTTCAATTTTTTCCTCTTGAGTCTCAACAAATGGAG
>JBNIDO010000139.1:0-3605 GCA_050108095.1 Bathyarchaeia archaeon | reverse complement strand
GAGATGGTTAAACGCAAATGCCCCAACTGCAAAACATACACCCGAAAAATCCGATGCGACACCTGCGGAAGCGAAACCATTCCAGAGAAGTTCTGTCCCCGTTGCGGCAGAGCACTTAAAGAAAAATATTGTGGGTCATGTAAAGCCGATGCTATCCTATACCAGCGCCAACCCGTTAACTTTAAAGAACTCGTCGGAACCGCCAGCACAAACCTCGGCTACCAAGCGCCTAAGATGTTGCGTGGCGTCAAAGGCTTAACCAACCTAGATAAGACGCCTGAAATTGTCGAGAAAGGCATTCTTCGCGCGAAACATGGTTTGTCGGTTTACAAGGATGGCACAATTCGCTTCGACGCCACCAACGCCCCTCTCACACACATCACTCCTGCAGAAATCGGGGTTTCTATCGAAAAGATGCGTCAGATGGGCTACTTAGCCGACACCCAAGGCTTGCCTCTAACAGACCCCAATCAAGTCTGTGAATTAAAAATCCAAGACGTCGTCATCCCCTGGAAAGCAGGCGAATACTTCATCCAAATCGCTGCTTTCATCGATGACCTTTTAGTTCGCGTCTACAAGCAACCTCCCTACTATAACGTCAAAAAAGCCGAAGACCTCGTTGGTCACCTCCTCTTTGGGTTGGCTCCTCACACATGCGCCTGCATTTTGGGCAGAGTCGTCGGCTACACCGACCGCAACGTAATCTATGCACATCCTGTTTGGCACTCTGCGAAGCGTCGGGACTGCGATGGCGACGAAGACGCCATCATGCTAGCACTCGATACCCTGCTTAACTTTTCACGTGTCTACTTGCCCGCTCAAATCGGCGGCATCATGGACGCCCCTATCCTGCTTATCCCATTTTGCAACACCAAGGAGGTGCAGCGGCAAGCCCATGACTTCGACGTCAGCATCACCTATCCAATCGAATTCTACAGGCAAACTCAAGTTAAAGGCGAATCTCGCGCCGTCAGCGCATTCATGGACACCATCAGCCACAGATTGGGTACTGATGGGCAATTCGAAGGCTTCCAGTTCACCACGCCATGCACCAACATTAACCTCGGCAATGCCAACAGCAGCTACAAAGAATTCAAATCCATGATAGACAAGCTGCACATGCAGTTGGAGTTGGGAGAGAAAATTGATGCCGTGAGTGCAAAGAGTGTGGCTCTAAAAGTGCTCAATACTCATTTCATGCGTGACATCGCCGGTAACATGCGTGCTTTCTCCACACAGGGCTTCCGATGCAAGTCCTGCAACAAAAAATTCCGTCGGCTGCCGTTGGTCGGAAAATGTCCTTTCTGCGGCGGACAACTTACTTTGACAGTCTATCGGGGCGGCATTGAGAAGTATCTGGTGGCGGCGCAGCAACTTGTCGATAAGTATGGTTTGCCCAACTACTACACTCAACGCATGGACCTCATCAAAGAGGAGTTAACGTTGATGTTTGATAACAAGAAGCCTAAGCAGGCTACGCTTTTTGACTTTAAGTAGACATAAGCTTTTCAAGGATAACCCCTTCTTCTCTACTGGTGGCATCAATTAAGGAAACTTGGCATCCCAACGCTTACCTAAAACACACCCGAAACGTACACAGCGGGCTTTCGGCTAGAACCAAAATCTTGGCGTTGCTAGACACTCAGGAGTTTAGCGCCTCCAAAATCGCCAATCAATCCACCCTAAGCTACACCGTTGTGGTGTATCATCTCCGTCTTCTAAAAAACGAAGGCACCGTCGAACACAGAGGTAGTAGGCGTTATGTTTGGCTAAAAACGGGTTGGGGTCAGAAGCGTCTGGGTTAGAATGTGCAGGCGCAGGGTGACTGGTTGCATTTGGGGCATTTGTTGGGGTACTTGGCTAAAGCGGCTTTTTCGAGGTCTACGTCCATAATGTTTGCTAGCGATGCCAACCATGCGATTACGTCAGCAAACTCTTTCTCCATCGCTTCTCTATCTGAACCTTTTAATTCTTGGCCCAGTTCCGCGACTTCTTCAAGTAGCCAGTTGTAGGTTCCGTCAACTCCGCGGGCTTTGTCGCGGTCGCCGTAGAGGCGTTTCATCATTTCTTGGAATTCGCTAATCTGCATCTGGATCCTCTCAAAGAAAAGTGGTTTCTGCGGATTTAAAGTTTGAATTCGACTGTGTTTGGTTGATGCTTTTGTATACGGTGCAGCCTGTTGGTCTCTGCTGCCCTCCCCCTCTTTTACAGTAGATCAAATTTTTTCTTTAGTTGTTGTTGCTGGGAGCCCTCTATACACAACAACAACCAGTGGCTTGTGCTGTTTGCTGTGTTTTGGGTTCTAAGCCAGATATGGATTGCAGACTGGTTGTGGAGCAAAACAAACAATTTTTCTAATCTACAGATAGTCACAATAGCAGAAGAGTGGTTTAGTTGCATTTTCCCTTCTTTTCTCCTTAAACGGGTTCCAGAGCCCCAGCAAACCTGACCCCTTTTGAACCCCCGCCCCTTATGCTGCCTAATTTTAAAGTTGACAATAAACGACGTTTTGGCATAAGATTAATTAGTTTAAGCCAGCATTAGGCATGTATCACAAGACTTTCGGACAGCGATAACACATGGGATTGAGGAAAAGAAAGCAAGATACTGGTCCAATGCCTGCTGCAAGCGCAGGGTTGTTGCGGTTCTTCGAAGAAGAAACTGAGGGCATAAAAATCCGCCCTGAACTGCTCGTAGCCTTATCGATCACTTTGATCGTTGTTTCTGTACTGGCTAAAATGTTCTTCTAAGCCCTTACTTCTTCTTTTGTTAACTTATCTGCTGCTTCTTGAAGGGGTATTCTGTAGTACTTCGATTCTTTGAACAGAGTTTAGGTGCAAAAAGAGTTCACTTCTTTCTTCCCGTGAAGCCACCTGGGGAATGGGCTGCGCCATAGTGGAGCGTAAAACGATGGCTTCTGCTTCTGAGAGCCAGATTCCTGAGGGTTGCTGTGTAACTGCGGTTAGAGTGCCTTCAAAACCGTAGGATGGGTCTATTATGGCTCTGATTTTTTTGCCCACGTTTCTTTCCAGCATGCTAAAGATGGAGGGGGGCAATTCTTGATCTGGCATAGATAAGACTCTGTGGAATAGTATGATTAGCGTTTATGGGATAAAACCGTATCTCCGCTTGGGCATGTTGATTTCAGGGTTCTAAATGGCAAAACAGCGTTTTCCCCTCGGTTGCTTTGCCGTTTTCATGTCAAAACAGCTCTGTCCCTTTTTTGCGTTATGAAAAATAATTGTATTTAGTGTAAGCCCCAACTAAGCTAAATTTTAATAGGGCTCCCCAATTCCATAGTGCAGACAAAAAATGGAGACCGACCGTTCCCTCAGCTATTCTATGGATAACGCCAAGAAACACTACTCGTCTCTATTCTTCATGCCCTCCTACAGAAAAGCGCTCCTATCAATGGCAGCCATCTGCATAATAGGCGCAACACTCACCGCCTACGCACTAATCCCAAGCATAAACAGCCTCGCATTGGGCGTTTCGCTTTTTGCAGTAACCTTAATTGCTGATTTGACCATGAGCAGAATCCTTCTAAGAGACGACCCCATCTTTAACCCACGCAGAACCTCAGGCATGTCCTTCTACTGCTGGCT
>JBNIDO010000138.1:0-3782 GCA_050108095.1 Bathyarchaeia archaeon | reverse complement strand
TGGGTAGTCAGACAGTGGGGGATTAATAAACGGCAAAGAATCCGCAACAAAAAGATGAAGCCCTAGAAGCCTTAGACTTCATCGTTAATGTTTTAAAAGAGCATGAACGGGACCTAGACAAGCTTATCAGTGAGTTAGCCACTGTTACTGAACAGATGGGTGACACCGGCGAGTTGACCGGTAAAGTGGAGAAGGTTGAAGAAAAAATCAGCAATCTCCAAAAAGAAGTTACAAACTTGGTCGGTTACATGTCAGGCATGCCTAAAGAAGCCACCGCCATCACTATTAAAGAGCAGCCAGCATTGGCACCGGTAGCGACTGCACCTGCAGTTGTATCTGGGGGACCTGTGGTGGTTGTTAAGTGTCAACAATGGCAGGATTTCCAGTCTATGGCAGTGGGGGCTCAGACAATTTCGTTTAGTTATAAAGAAGAGGAAAAGTTGTTCCAAGCTGACGCGCTTAGGGGCAATCAACTCATAACCTACAGGGGTCCCTTGCCCGACTTGTCTTTGGTTGTTAAAGCATTTTTGTCTAAGGAACTCGGCGTTTCTGAACGCTGCATCCTCGAGGGTGCCTTAGCCATCAGCTAACTTTTGCTGAGGCTAAATCCATATTTTTGGTATTGAGTAGGCTTTCATAAACCATATAGCCTTATTCGGACATCTGTAGTATTCAGTGATTGGAGGGACCGGTTAAGGTTGAAGGCTAAGCCCTAGCCAAACACAAACCTTTTCCGTTTTCGAAGCCTTCTCCTTTCTCCTCGAACGACGGATGGCTAAGTGGCCAAACCAACACACTTACACCACCCTCCAACACACAACTTTTCCCTAATCAACTTTTACTATAGATTCTATCGTTTTTTGTTTTTCTTCTTTCTGTGGTTGTGGGCGTTTTGCAGGGTGCCACAAAACTGGTTATGAGGGCGGTTGATTTTATGGTTGCTTTGTTTTTCTTTGGCTGTTTTGGTGTAGGAAGTGCATTTCTCTTCACACGCCCAACATGCCCCATGCAGGCGCGCAAACGGAATGTGATGTAAAACCATGTTGGAATAAGCACAAAACTGCCCTGCAGAGATACAGCGTTATCAATCAAGAGGCAGAATCAGGGGAGCAAAATCTTAATTTTCCGCAAATTTATAATCACATGACAGATCAAATTGAACCCAAAATATGTCGAAATTGGCGTTTGCGGGTTATCTTGCAGGCTCTGCCCACTGTACAATTCACAAACAGAAAGCCGCTGTAGTGGCTGCAAGTCGCCTAACAGGATGAAGGTTGGATGTCCCTTCATAACTTGCGGGGTAAAGAATAAAGGGCTTGATTTTTGTTGGGAATGCCAAGAGAGCACTACCTGCGAAAAATGGAGAAAACATCGTGACGCAGGCAAAATAGGGGATTCTTTTAAGTGCTATCAAACATTAGAGGCAGATATCCAACTTGTTAGACATCAGGGCATCGAAGGATTTGAGAGGCAGCAAAAATCCGAGAGCAAATACTCAAAGAAATGCTAAATGAGTTCAATGATGGGCGCTCTAAGAGTTATTACTGTATTGTAGCAACAGTTTTTTCCCTCGAAGAACTACAGCAAGCCCTGACAGATGCGAGGGGTAATTCAAATGGTTTGAAACAAAAAGAAAAAGCAAAGGTTATGCATTCAACTATCGATAACATTGCAGCTCAGAAAGGCTACATCTTGAAACTAAGAAAATAGTGCACTATAGAAAACTATGACTGGTAATAGTATTCGTTTGGGCTTTTTTTTATTCATAGCGCTTCTATCTCTATCATTTTTGTTGATAAAATCATGTACATTTCAGTTTTTTCCTCACTGTTCAGATTCTCGAACAGCAACCTCAAGTTTGCCTCCTTAGAAAATTTTAAATACAAACTGGGCTGATTTAGCGAATATGACAATCAAGCAAGCATATTTGGCTATAATAGCTTTATCTCTGCTAGTTAGCATCTGCTCCGTTCCCCTTGCCCAAAGTGACGAATCGTCCTCCTCTCCGGAGCCAACAATCACTATATCGCCTTTTCAAGCAACAGAAGAATTCGAGAATATTTCCGTAAGTATTCTATCACCAGTTCATAACACTACTATAACAGATGACCTTAATTGTAGCTTTATTTATAAGCCAGCAATCAACGGAACAGGCAATTTCTTAGGTGCATCACTCATGGTAAACGGAAGCATAGTAGCCACGAACCAGACAGCGCTAACCCCATATGCAAATAACGCAATCAGCTACAAGTTCCCATCCAACGGAACATACGTTTGGAACATCGGCGTACAAAACATCAGCAACGTTGTTTGGGCAGCAGAAGATTTCAACTTAACAGTCGGAGTTCCTGATCAAATCGCCGTCAGCTTAAAATCACCCAGCAATGGTGCCAAAATCACAGACGACTTTAACTGCAGCTTCGTCTTTGTGCCCTCAGTAAATGGAACTGACAAATTCACCAAAGCATCTCTAATCATAAACGGGAGTACAGTTGCCTCCAATCAAACCGCCATTATAGCCGACCAAAACAACACAATTTACTACAAATTCGCCAGTAACGGAACTTACAACTGGAATATTCAACTACAAAGTGAAAGCTTCACCGTTACCGCACCGAGCAATAACAACTTCACAGTCAGTGTTTATGTTGCCCCAACGGCAACTCCCACTCCTACCCCAACGGCAGTGCCAACGGCTACTCCGACAGCGGTACCCACCGCGACAGCAACGCCTACTCCAACGCCGGCTCCACTGCTAGCAGATACCACATGGCTACTAGTGATAATCGCTGCATTGTTGATCATCGCTATTATCATCGCAGTACTGCTGATCCTAAAGCGTAGAAAGCCATAGAGAAAAGCCTCTATTGGTAACCCATTTTTTTCTTCTATTTTCAAAGTATTAACGTGGGTTCCAAACGCACTTAATCGCATTAGATGGACAAGCCAATACACAGGGTGCTTGGTTGGTTTCGGGTTTGCATGCTTGGCAGGTGTAGCGGATTTTTTTGCGGTGTTCCTCTTTGATTGCCGCAACGGTTTTGTCTTCCAAATCGATGAATTCGGTCTGCAGCTCAAACGCATTTTGGGGGCATTTCTCGACGCATTTACCGCAGCCACTGCACAGGTCAGAGTCAACTACGATGTAATATTCGCCTGAACCGTCACAGTAGCCAAAATGCGTAATCATGCCTTCACTATCCTTTCTGGGCTTTCTCGTAGAGCGCTTTACCGAATGCCGCTGCGCCCAGTGCGCCTGCAACCATGGGGTCTAAGCCGCCTTCACGCCATCTGGGCGAGGGCAGGGTTTTGACGCCTAAGATCACTTCGATGCGGCTGACGATGCCGATGTTTTTGGATTGCCCGCCGGTAATGACGAGCTCGCGTTCTAATCCGACGCGGTTGATGAGGTTCGCCATGCGTACCGCCATAGCGCGGGTGTATGCTGCAAGGACCTTTTCTTTGGACCAGCCTTTACGGAGCAAGCCCATTGCTTCGGTTTTTGCGAAAGCGACGCATGTGCAACTGACGGGTTCTGGTTCCTTTTCGACTTTAAGTGAGATGTCGCCAATATCCTCTATTGGAATTTGGAGTAGGTCGGCGAAGACTTCCATGCCCCTGCCCGTGCCCGCGGCGCATTTGTCGTTCATTAGGAAGCTGACGACTCTGCCGGTTTCGTCGATTTTGATGGCTTTAATGTCTTGTCCGCCGACGTCAAGTACGGTGCGGACGCTGGGTCCCCAGATGTAGTTGGCGCCTTTGGCGTGGCAGGCGATTTCGGT
>JBNIDO010000137.1:0-3872 GCA_050108095.1 Bathyarchaeia archaeon | reverse complement strand
TTAGTTCTCCTTTCCAAATTGTTCAAGCTCTAACTCTTTGAGGGTAGCTTTTGCGGGAACTCCTTGGTTGTCCCAGCCGCGGGCTTCATAGTAATCGTCTAGCATCATGTCGAGTTCTTCTTGGGTTACAACTGCACCTTTGGCGGCGCCGTCATCAGTGACTGGTTGATTTTGGATTTTCCAAGGCAAGCTGTCGTCTTTGCGGGTTAAGCCTTCGCGGATGTTAATCAGTTTGGCGAGGGTTTGGATTCTTTCGCCTACCTGGCGCATCTCTTGAGGAGTGACCTCGAAACCGGTGACTGCAGTGTAGAGTTTTGCCATGTCAGCGTATTCTTCGTCAAAGGTTGCTTTGGCGTTCTTGCAGACAATAAGTGAATCCAGCAGGTTGTAGATGTTTTCGTGGTCGCTGACGAGTTTGCCTCTGCCTTTCTCGGCTTTTAAGCGGTCAACTGTGCCTTTTACGTCAAGGGAATACACGCCGCTTCGGGTGGGGTCAGCGCCTCGGAAAGAGACAGCTTCAGCTAAAGCAGTAGTTTTGAGGCATCTTAAATCGTAACCAGTTAATTCTAAGCCTTTGATTTGCATAGCAAGTTGTTCGGAGTCTTTGCCGATTTTCTCGGCGGCAACCTTAACCCCGTCAGCGAGTTTTTCGCCGATGCCCTCGCGTTTGCCGATTTTATGCACCAAGTTGTATACCGCGTTTTGATTGCCGAAGTGGGGATCGATGTCGCCGAGTTCTTCGTGACTCAATAACCCTTTTCCATGGCAATCCATCAGGAAACTAATTGCGGAGCCAGTGCTTGTCGCATCAAGCCCATAGAAGGTACAGAGTTCAGAAGCTTTCACTATGTAGTTTATGTTGTCTACCCCGCAGTTGGGACCAAATGCCCAGAGGTTGTCGAATTCCATACGTGCCATGGTGCCTTTGAAGGTGCCTTCTTTGAGGACAGCGGTATGTTCACATCGCATGGCGCATGAGTTGCAGGCGATAATTTTTTGGATGTAGTGTTCGTTTATGACTTCGGCGTTGATTTTGCCTGCGTTGAGGAAGTGTGAACTGTTAAAGTTGTTTGTCGGCAGGCAGGTTAAGTCGTTGTTTACGGTAAGGTTTTGGATTGTGCCTACTGTGCGGTGTTTCTGTGCGGCTGGGCCTTTCATGCGTTCATGGAAATCTTCAACCATATCAAAGAATACCTTGGGGTTGGATATGGCAACGTCGTTGGTGCCTCGGACAGCTATGGCTTTGAGGTTTTTGCTGCCCATAACAGCGCCTAAACCAGTTCTGCCAGCAGCTCGGGACACATCATTGATTATGTTTGCGATCTTTGACTGTTTTTCACCCGCTAAACCGATAGAGGAGACACGAATGTAGTAATCACCGATTTCTTCTTTGATGGCTTCCTCAGTTTCACCGGTAGACCTACCCCACAAGTGGTTTGCATCTTTAAGCTGGATACGATTATCGTCTATCCAGAGGTAAACCGGTTCTTTGGCTTTACCAGTAATAATCACCGCATCGTAGCCTGCTCGTTTAAGTTCAGTTCCGAAGGTGCCGTGGCTCACTGCGGTGCCTACGCCACCTGTTGCGGGGGATTTGGATATGAAGGCGTGGCCGTTGCCGCCTGTGGGGAACATCGTTCCAGATACGGGTCCAATTGCCATTACAAGCGGGTTGCTGGGGCTTAAGGGGTCTACTTTGGCTTTTGAGTTTGACAACCACAAATACAAGCCTAAACCTAGGCCGCCAACGTATTTCTTTGCGTTTTCTTGCGGAAGTTTTTCGGTGCGTGTTCTTCCTGTTGTTAGGTCAACATACAAGATTTTTCCTGCGTAGCCGAACAAACGGTTCTTCTCCAAGGGTGAGTTTTAAAAGATTAGGAACAAGAGGCACAGTATATTAAGCTAATGGGTTGTCACGGTTGAATTCCATGTTTTTTGCACAACTGTTAGCAGGTTACTTGAGGGCTATGTCTAACTGTTCGGTTTGTCACGGCAACAAAGGAAGCGAAACCTTAAACCAAACCCAACCCATCCCATCCTGTGGCGAACCAGATGCGAATCGATAAACTAAGAAAAGCCGCCGCAGAACAAAACAAACCAGCCGCTTTCGCAGTATTCAATCCCTACAACATCACTTACTTTACAGATTTCCAAGGCGCCACCGCACTCTTCATCCCCCCAGACGGCAGGGGCGTGCTGTTTGTTTCAGGAGTCAACTACGAACAGGCAAAAGCCGAAGTCAAAGGCTTCGCGGTGCAGCTTCTTAGAAGAGGCGAGAATATCATGGAGAAAATCGCAGAGCAAACCCAAACCCACAAACTCAGCGTGGACACCTTACCCATAGAGAGTTGGCGTGCACTGGCTAAAGCAGTGGGCGGTGAAGACAAACTCGAACCAGCCAACCAACTAATCCGAAGCCTACGCGAAGTTAAGGATGAAGAAGAAATCAAGCTTATTCGCGAAGCATGCAAGATCGCAGATGTGGGCGTTAAAGCCGCCGCCGAAACTATCCGTGCAGGGGTGTCGGAGAAGCATGTAGCAGCCGAAGCCGAATACGCCATGCGCAAAGCAGGCTCAGATGGAGTAGCATTCGAAACGATCGTGTCCTGTGGAGAATGCTGCGCATACCCTCATGGCTCCGTTATGGAGAGAACCATCGAGGAAGGCAATTTCGTTATAGTCGATTTAGGGGCGACCTACCGTTTTTATCGTTCAGACATCACGCGAACCTTCATAGCGGGCAAACCCACCGAGAAACAAACCAGAATCTACGAAGCAGCGAGACTGTCGCAGCAGAAGGCATTTGAAGCCATAAAACCATGTGTTTTAGCTCGACAGGTTGACTCGGTTGCCCGCCATGTGATTGAGGACGCTGGGTTTGGCGATTATTTTGTGCATAATCTGGGGCATGGGGTGGGTTTGGAGGTTCATGAAACGCCCATTTTGAGCCCCGACAGCAAGGACTTGTTGCAGACGGGTAATGTGGTGACGGATGAGCCGGGGATTTATCTGCCGAGGTTTGGGGGAGTCAGAATCGAAGATACAGTCCTCGTAACCGCTGATGGCGCTGAAAGATTAACCCACGCATCCTACAAGCCCTAAGATAAAAACTAAATAGTTCCCCGTCGTTTTTCCTATTGGTGATTTTTTATGAAAAAACCAGCAGTCGTACTCATCGATGTACAGAACGATTTCTTCACTGGTCCGCTTAAAACCAAACGAGCCAACAACGTAATCGAGCCTCTACAGCGGCTTATAGTGGCAGCCCGCCTCAACAATGTACCCGTCCTCTACACCATCGACGCCCACTACCCCCAAGACATCGAAGTCACACGCAAATGGGGCACCCACGCCATAAAAGGCACACCCGGCGCACAAGTCATCCCCGAACTGGAACCAGACAAAACCAAAGACTACGTCATCGAAAAACGCACCTACAGCGGCTTCTACGAAACAGGGCTAGACCCCTTGCTGCGTAGCCTCTATGACGGCGACGGCGTAAAAACCGTTATCTTGGGAGGATTGCACACCAACATTTGTATCAGGCACACGTCGGCTGACGCGTTTTTCCGGGGTTACCACATCGTGGTCGCTGAGGACGGCGTGGAAGCGTTCACAGAGAAAGACAATACTGAGGGTCTTAAGTATTTAGAATATGTTTACAACGCGAAAATAATGAAGGTTAACGATATAATTAGGGAAATCGTCAAGTAGCGTCAACGTAGTCTTTGTTGTTTCCAGTAACCGCTGAACCTATCAGAACACCCAGCCCCAGCGCCACCGCCGCTATAGCGAACGTTTCATGGTGCAAATCTTTGATTTGAAACCAAAGCCCAAACGTCACCTTCTGCTCAAACAGAATCAAAAACGCC
>JBNIDO010000136.1:0-4047 GCA_050108095.1 Bathyarchaeia archaeon | reverse complement strand
CGTCTGTTCAACATCCTTCTGTTCAAGGTGATCATACCGTATGAAGGGTGCTAAGTAAGTGTCAAAGTTGCTGAATGCCTGTGCACCTGCCGCTTCGCCTTGCAGGGTATAGAAGAAGTTGACTACTTGGCCCAGTGCGGTTCGGAAGTGTTTTGCGGGTTTGCTCTCAATTTTGCCATGCACCCCACCGAAGCCTGACAGCAAGAGGCTGTTGACATCCCAGCCGACACAGTAAGGTCCCAAGACGCCTAAGTCGTGGATGTGCATGTCTCCTGAGAAATGGGCTGCGGCTATGCTTTCAGGGTAGATGCGGGCTATCCAGTACTTGGCGATTACCGTGGATGAGAGGTAATTGTTTAAGCCTTGGAGTGAGTAGCTCATGTTGCTGTTTTCTTTAACGCGCCAGTCCTCAACCTCAAGGTACTGGTCCACCATGTCTGAGGAACTCAGAAGCGCCGCTAACTCGCGCATGTCGTTGTGCTGTTTGCGGTAGAGGATGTAGGCTTTGGCGGTTTGGGCGTGTCCGTTCTCGATTATGCGTTTCTCAACGATGTCTTGGATTTCCTCGACCGTTGGGACGCCGTCGTCGCCGTAGGTTTTCTGGAGTTCAGCAACGACTTCGTCGCTGATTCTTTTAGCTTGCGCTTTGTCTCTGCCGCCCACTGCTTTAACGGCTTTCCAAATAGCAATGGTGATGCGTTCTTGATCGAATGGTTCTAATTTACTATCACGTTTTAGTACAAACTTCATTGTTTCTTCACTTCCGAGATTACTTTCCTGAAATCTTCAGGTTCTTCAAACTGTTTGTAAACTGAAGCAAAGCGTATGTAGGCTATGCGGTCCAAGGTTTTGAGCCGTTTCATGATGGAGTCGCCGATGTCTCTGGATGCAACTTCTTCATTGCCTCTAAGCATCAGGTCTTGGCGGACTTGTTCTGCTAACGCGTTGATTTGGTTCATGGTTACGGGGCGTTTTTCGCAGGCTTTTTGGAGGCCGCGTATGATTTTGTTGACGTCGAAGCGTTGTAGTTGCCCGTCTTTTTTTCGTACCATGAATTCGATGGTTTCGAGGTATTCGTAGGTGGTGTAGCGTTTGCCGCATTTGATGCATTCTCTGCGTCGTCGCGTGGTGTTCTCTGGAGAATCTCGGGTTTCGAGGGTTTTTGATTCTTCAGAGTTGCAGTAGGGACATCTCATAGGTAATACATGCTCATGCCGTGTTATTATGTATAGTGTTACAAAGTTATTCAGTACACTACATTTAGCGCATATTTAATATTTTTTTACACATAAACCTCAAACAACCGCCCAAGCGCTCCACCAAACTTCATGGAAACTACACAAAAAAAACAACAATTAAAAACCCAGAAAAAACCCCAAAACGGAAAAACAACTCATTTTGCGTAAATACAAACCCCCGTTAAGGCTTGCGCAAACAATATAATCAAAAAAGCTAAGGGCACCCATAAATACCCCAAAAACCAACATCCAAACACAAAAAAATGCCCAAAAGTGATGGAAAATGCGCCCAAAGATCATTAAAGCCCAAACCCCCCACCAATACCTGACTCCTGAGAGATGCTATATAGCTGAAAACCACAGTGACCCCGCAGTCTCCATAGCACGCGCCACCGTCAAGCCAAAAGTAACTACCAAGGCACACCACCTCATAGGGACACAGGAAATCTACATAATAACCAGCGGAGAAGGTCTCGTCACAGTCGGCGATTTAGAACCCGCCCAAGTCGGCGTTGGCGATGTCGTCGTCATTCCGCCGCTGACCTCACAGAAAATCACCAACACAGGCAAAACCGACCTTGTGTTCTACTGTGTCTGTACCCCCAGATTCACGGAAGAATGCTATGTCAATGAGGAGCACTGACATGTGTCGAATCTGGGACTAGAGTTAATAAGCTAATTTAGCGATATGTGTTTTGAGGAGAAAGACAAGGAGAAATCGAGGAGAAAGGAGAGGCTTCTTACAACTCTCTTTCTAGCTTGTTTTAGGGTTAATCATTAAAGGCTTAAACTTCTTTGGAATCGACCATGTAAAACGTTATATGGCGTAAACTCTAATGGAAGGTAAAGATTGTATGGGGTAACTTAGTTGGGGATGAAGCAGTCAGCGGTTTTGTTTACGTCGCTTATACTCCTCGGCGCTGCTTTTATGTTACCGTCCACTGGAGCATCACTGGCTTGGACCATCCAAACCGTAGATGATATTAACAATGCACGCGTCGGCTTCATTGCCCTTGACTCTAACAATGACTTGCATATAGCCTACTTAAGAAGCACCGGAGGCCACCTTAATGGTGAAGTTTATTTGATGTATGCAAGTTGGAACGGAAACAGCTGGGATATTCAGGAAGTAGCAACAGACTACTCCCCTGAAGGTTTAGTCATAGATTCAAGTAATAACCCGCATATTCTGTGCAGTTCAGTCGGAGTCTTAGGCTTAACGTATGCAAGCTGGAACGGTACGGAGTGGAACTTAGAATCCATTGACCCAGACGGGCGAACAGGCTCTGTTGCGTTGGACTCTTTGGGCAATCCCCATATTGCATACAACGCAAGAGATGGAGCAGAAAAATATGCCGTGTCTACGGGGGCAGGCTGGAGCATCCACACTATAGCATTAGAATCCATCGATCACGCGAAATCAACTAATGATGACTTAGGACTGCCGCTCATAGCATTAGATTCAAGCAATAACTCACACATAATCTATCAAAAAAACGTTCAAGATTACAATTTACAACAAAATACAGCAGAATCGGCAATCGAATATGCTTTATGGAATATTTCCACAAGAGAATGGAACTACGAAAGTGTTGTTTCAAATGCTACTCTTGAAAGTATGGCTTTGGATTCAAAGGGCTATCCTCATTTCACCTATCATAAAGGCATCGTAAGCGGGGCATTATGTTATGCCAGCTGGAATGGCACCACTTGGACCACACAAATCATCGATAACTTGACACCTTTTAGCCCTAGCTGTTTAGCTATAGATGCGAATAACAGGCCACACATAATCTATCTCAGCAACACAGGGAATCTAACATATGTAAGAAGCACAGACAACAACTCGTGGGATATTCAAACGGATAGTGCAATCACAGGTCTATCAATAAACAGCATGACATTAGACACATACGGAAACCCGTACATATGCTATTCAAGAGGCATACCTTTTACAGGACCATATGAATTATTGTATGCTACGGTTACAGAAAACACACAAGTGCCTGCTACAACATCCAACGACGGCGCTAATACTCTCCATAGTACTGGCTTGCTTATAGCTATACCTTTGATTGCTTTGGCAGTTCTCGTAATTGTGCTGATGTTTAGAAGAGCAAAACAAAAAGATGGGAAAGCACGCTTTAGCTTGTTTTTAAGTCATCCATGAACGCGCTGAGGTCTACGGTGGAGGCGCCGTTTTGGTCTTTTAGCTGCTGTTTCCCGGGTGGGTACTGGATGTAGCTGGGTATGCGTTTGGCGAAGCGTTCTTCGAATGTTGGTTCAAAGGGGTTGATGTAGAAGACGCCGATTGGGATGTGGTCGCCCCATTCCTGCGCTTTTTCCATGCCCGCCATCTTTTTCTTGAAAATCTCGCTTGGGTCATGCACCATTGGGTCGAAGCCGGTGTCTTGGAGTTTGTAGAGGCGCGATTGTGGTTTGCCGTCTGCGTCTGGTCGGTCTCCTCCGTTGTACCAGTCTTTGGTGTTTATGTCGTTGTAGGTGGGGCAGGGCTGCAGGCAATCTATTACCGCTAAGCCTTTGTGGTTGATTGCTTTGATGATGGTGTCTTTTAGGTTCATGAGGTCGAAGGCGTAGGCGCGGGCTACAAACGTGAAGCCTGAGGTTATGGCGAGTGAGACTATGTTTATGGCTTCGTTTATGTTGGGCTGCGGCAAACTCTTGGTCTGCATGCCAAGGCGTAGGGTGGGGGAAGCTTGTCCTTTGGTTAAGCCGTAGACGCCGTTGTTGTGTATGATGTAGGTCATGTCGATGTTTCTTCTGCCAGCGTTGACGAAGTGGCCTGCGC
>JBNIDO010000135.1:0-4164 GCA_050108095.1 Bathyarchaeia archaeon | reverse complement strand
CTCCGGTAGTATAGTCCGGCCAAGTATGCCGGCCTTTCGAGTCGGCGACCCGGGTTCGAATCCCGGCCGGAGCACTATAAATTCTATTAGTTTTTTGCTACAGGATCAATTATATTATACTGTGTTTTGTTGGATAACCGCTTAAATACGTCATCATGGGTCATGAGCGTCTTGATGCCATGTAAGTTCATAGATGCCAGTATAGTTGAATCTCTCCCGCCTAATCCATGACTGTAATTGTAATTCAAAAGGCTATCTAGACTTTCAGCCATAGTCTTAGAATCAAAATCTAAGACTCTCATGTTTCCCAACTTGATGAAGTGCTCAATTTTACTCCTCGCGGCATCTTCACTAAAGTGTCTAACAAGGTAATGAGCAATTTCCATTACCACAATAGTGTTGCAGATAATCTCCTGAGAGGACATAAGTATTTGTCGAATTGGTTCACGTACCAATTGATGTTCGGGCAGGCGCTTATCAAAATAATAACACCAAATGTTGGAGTCGATAAAAATCAATTTTTCGCCTGCTTTGTTTTTGGTTCCCACATTTTCTTGATATCCAACGGGTCAATAACAGGCGTGCCTTCTTTGATACAGCCCTCTAATTCTTTAATGAATTCTTCTGGTGAAACAGGAGGCGTTATGATTATTCTTTCTTTTTCTATTCTTAGCCTTGCTTTGCCGCCTGTTTGTAACCCTACCTTTTCGCGGGCTTCTTTTGGTATTAAAATTCTGCCTTTTTCGTCAACTATGACCTCTTGCTCCATCTTTTCCCACAGGAATTAATCCCACGGTGGGAAATATACGCTTTGCGGTACGTGTATCCAAAATCTTTCCGCTTGAGGATGCCAGCTTAGTGTCCTACCGATTTAAGCACCTCTCCGTGAACTAGCCAACATTACAGCAAAGGACTTTACGTTTGAGACTCAAGCTTATTCTGTGTGTGACCTGATATGGGTTTTCTCAGGCTGCCCATGCATGTTCTCCATGTGCCGGTCAAGTTCACTGTGAGTTCTAAAGACTCTGCCACAGATTTCACACACCAAGTTGCTGCGCGGCATGTTCTCAAGCGGCTCCTCGGGCACAGGTGGGGCTTCAGGGATTCTATTTGGAGCCGAGCGGACGGCGAAGTTGTTACCGAAAAAGGAATTTCTAAACATAAGCTCACTTCAAATCTAGAGCGCGCCTGCTCTCTTCTTAAAGGTGTGTGGTTGCATGCTGGGTACCACAAAGAAAAAGAAGGCTAGGCGGGGGGTAGCTGTCTGCCACAGTTGGGACAAAACGTGGCTGTTTTGTCGACGGGTGCGCCGCAGTAGGGGCAGTAACGGGTGGCTTGCGAGGGTGGCTGTGTGGCTGGTGGCGGAGGCGTGTAGGGTGGTTGGGCGTAGGGAACGCGGATGGAGAAGAAAGCTATCAGAGCCAGTATCCAAGCGACCACTATTAGGGCGAGCCCCACAAACACTATGGTTAGGATTGCACCGATGAAGAAGAGGAGGCCTGCTGTTTCAAAGAGATGTACGCCTGAATGTTGCCCTATTCTGGTTAGGCATCGCCGTATGCGCGTGGCAGCTAAGACCAAGAAGATGAAGGCAACCACTAATGCGACTATAAAGAGGAAGATGCCAACACCTATCCCAAACAAGCCGCCTAAAGTGGCTGCACTAAACACGCCGCTTAGGGATAATCCGCCCAGCGAAACCGCGCTTGCGATGAGGGCGATAACGTAGAGGACCGCGCCTGAGAGGGCGTTTTGGTAGATGGCGGGGTCTTGGTAGTAGCCCGAGATGCCTTTGATGCCCATGAGAAGCAGTATTATGCCGATGATGCCGATGACCCAGCCTCCGAATGGGACAAAGCTGAACAAGAGCAAGATGGCGCCTATGCCCGCTAGGTTCTTGCTGGATTCTAAGCTGCTCAAAAATATTTCCTCATTAAACGGCAGTGTAATGCGGGATAAAAACCTTTACAGTTAAAGAACCCATACCCAAAACCACAGCTGATAAGCAAGACAACTCTTAATTAACCAACACCAATTATGAATTTCACACAGAGGCTCAATATGTCAGAAGAAAACACGCCGCTTAGCGTCGCCTTAGCCCAGCTTCATTTAGCAAGCAAAAAACTCCACTTAGACGAGGGCATGAAAAAGATGCTTAGCCACCCCAAACGATCCATAATTGTGAGCATGGACATCCACCTCGAAGACGGGTCGGTGGGAGTATTCAAAGGCATCAGAGTACAGCACTGGGACGCGCGAGGACCCTTCAAAGGCGGAATCCGCTACTTCCCCCACGTCACCGTCGACGACGTAACCGCGCTGGCGATGCTTATGACATGGAAATGCGCCATAGCCGACATTCCCTTCGGAGGAGCCAAAGGCGGTATATGCGTCGACAGCAAAAAACTCAGCCAACTTGAACTCGAACGCCTAACACGCCGCTACGTCAGCCTCATGGTCGAGTACCTCGGGCCCCACCTCGACATTCCCGCGCCTGACATGTACACTGATGCCCAGACCATGGCGTGGATAATGGACACCTACAGTCAACTCAAAGGTCGCCGAGTCCCCGAATCCGTAACAGGCAAACCCGTGGAAATCGGCGGGTCATGGGGACGCACCGAAGCCACGGGCAGAGGAGTTATCCACTGCGTGAAGCAGGCATCCATGAACAACGGCTTTAAACTTAGGGGTGCTTCGGTTGTGATTCAGGGCTTTGGCAACGTGGGCTACAACGCGGCGGTGGCGGCAGAGGAACTCGGCTGCAAAGTCGTTGCGGTCAGCGACAGCACAGGCGGCATCTACTGCCCCGACGGATTAAACCCACCGGCGGTTTTGGCACATAAAATAAAAACCCAGTCCGTACAGGGCTTCAGAGACTGCAAGAACATAACCAACCAAGAACTGCTCGAACTCCCCTGCGACGTACTCATTCCCGCGGCGCTGGAAAACCAGATTACACGCCGAAACGCTAACAAAATCAGAGCCAAAATGGTGGCAGAAGCAGCAAACGGACCCACAACCCCCGAAGCCGACCGCATTCTGGGTGAAAAAGAAATCTGCCTAATACCTGACATCTTAGCCAACAGCGGCGGCGTAACAGTGAGCTACTTCGAATGGGTCCAGAACCTAACCCGGGAGCAGTGGCCGCTGGGGCTGGTAAACCAGAAGCTTGAGGATAAGATGACTAAAGCCTTCAACGATGTGGAGGCGGTTGTGGCACGGGAAGAAAGCGACATGCGCACAGGCGCCCTGATGCTGGGCGTGGGAAGAGTGGCAAACGCGATTAAGACGTTGGGGTTGTGGCCTTAAGCATGCTTAAAGTAACTTATGATGGCGTCGGCGACACACTCAGCATTCTTTTGAGTAAAAAGCAGATGCGCATAGGGTCACGGCGCAGTCATACTTAATTTTGATGAGAAGGGTGAGCCAGCTGAGATTGAAATTTTAACGCCAGCGAATTCATGGGTGAACTGGTGCCACAATCATTAAGGCTAAGGCTGGCGAGAAACAGCTAGACATAACGGCCTAGTAGGAGTCGCTACTGTTTTGGCAAGCGGTACTGCTTGTGGAATGTGCCTCAACCCACCTGCAATGTCCTTCAACGCCCTAACCAAAAACACAACCTATCCCAAAACTCCTAAGAAGAAGATGGGCAAGGGCGCCATTCTCTTCTTCTAACACTAGAAAAACAAAAGCGGCAATACAGTAAACAAGGAAAGGCCTCTGAGAGGCCGCTAGTTTAGGCTTTCCACTGTTTCAAGGCAAGCGCCAACTCACGGTGGCTCTTAGCGTAATCCGCCAGAGTCCGCAACTCCAACGTAGCGTCCACAGCCTGCCGCATCGCCCTCGCGCCTGCAACAGTGCCCTCTGGGTGTCCATGGATGCCGCCGCCCGCCTGCAAAACCACATCGTTGCCAAACGTCTCCAGTAGTTTTGGCACAAGCCGCGGGTGCAATCCGCCGCTGGCAACAGGCAACACGGGTTTGACTCCGCCGAGTTTACTCTTGCACGCCTCAATGTTCTCCAGCACCTCAGGCTTGGTCTCAGACATTTTACCCACGACAGTGCCAACGTGGAGTTGGTCAACGCCGATTATGCGCGCGACTGTGGCGATGGGTTTCATGGCGATGCCGTGCAGTGGGTTTTTGGTGAAGGCTGCGT
>JBNIDO010000134.1:0-4178 GCA_050108095.1 Bathyarchaeia archaeon | reverse complement strand
ACCCCAAAGCCGACGAAGCCACCAAAGAACTCTACAAAAAAGAGTTCCACAGTGGTGTCCTCAAAGCCAACTGCGGCCCCTACGCAGGCAAAACCATTCGAGAAGCCAAAGACATTCTCATCGCCGACTTCAAAATGCAGGGTGTCGCCGACAGCATGTATGACCTCTCTGAACCCGTGGTTTGCCGCTGCATGACCCAATGCATAGTCAAAATTCTCTCAGACCAATGGTTCCTCGACTACTCGGACCCTAAATGGAAGGAACTCGCTCATCAAGTCATAGAGCGCCTCTCCGTTTACCCCGACTCAGCTAAGCCATGGTTCAACACAGTGATCGACTGGCTAAGGGAGTGGGCTTGTGCCCGCACCACGGGGTTTGGCACCCCGTTGCCGTGGGGTAAAGGCTGGATAATCGAGACGCTAAGCGACAGCACCGTTTACATGGCGTTCTACACCATAAACAAACACATCAAACAGTACAACATAAAACCCGAATCGTTGATTCCTGAAGTTTTTGACTACATATTCTACGGCAAAGGCAAATCAGACGAAATTGGCGCAGCCACTGGATTAAGCAGTGAGTTGCTCGATGCCATGCGCAGCGAATTCCTCTACTGGTACCCCTTTGATCTACGCAACTCTGCAAAGGAGTTAGTGCCTAACCACCTGAGTTTCTGTGTTTTCCACCATGCTGCCTTGTTCCCGCCAGAGCGTTGGCCTAAAGCCATAGGCGTCAACGGCATGCTCATGGTTGAAGGACAAGGTATGCACAAAAGCAAAGGCAACTTCATCACTATGAAGGGCGCTGTTGACAAATACGGTGCAGACGCCACTCGTTGTGCGTTGTTGTTGGGTGCTGAGGGTATGGATGATCCTGACTGGCGGGCTGATAACGTCAGTGACCTTAAAATTAAATTTGAGTCGCTGATGGGTTTCGCTGGGGGCATCATTGCATCCGCCAAAAAGGATGAGGATACGCCGCTTGAGCGCTGGCTTGCGGGTAGGATGCAGCAGCGTGTAAAAGAAGTTACTTTGGCTCTTGATGAGCTTAAGACGCGTACGGCTTTGCAGACCGCTTTGTTTGAAACTTGGAATGATCTGCGCTGGTATATTCAACGCAAAGGAGGCACAGAGGCTAAAGCTTTGGGTGAAGCTGTTAAGGACTGGCTTAAGATGCTTGCTCCTTTTGCACCGTTTATGTGTGAGGAGTTGTGGAGCCGAACCGGCGAGGAAGGTTTTATCAGCGTAGCTAAGTGGCCGGTTTATGACCCTACTAAAGTGGATGTTGCGGCTGAGGAGCAGGAAAACTTCGTTGCTGACGTAATGGCAGATACCAACAACATCCTCAAAGCCATGAAGATTGCCCCAACCCGCATTGTCTACTACACGGCGGCGGATTGGAAGTGGCAGGTGTACCTCAAAGTAATTTCTAAAACCGTTTCTGGAGAAGCCAAAATCAACGAGGTTATGAAAGAGTTTGCCTCCGACGCCGCGTTGAAGCCTCATATGAAAGACATCGCAGCCATGGTGCCCCGAGTAATCAAAGCATTAACCAAGGTTTCGGGTGAACGCAAAGCGAACATGGCAAAAATCGGTGCAGTAGATGAAAAAGCCATCCTTGATTCTGCAGCAGCGTTCCTAAAAGACCGCTTTAACGCCCAAATCTCAGTTTACGATGAATCAGACGAGAAACGCTTTGATCCCAAACACCGCTCAGCAATGGCTATGCCGTATCAGCCAGCTATCTATGTGGAGTAAACGAACGCTGTTGCTCTCGGGTGACCTTCCCCTATTGTAGTGGATCAAATTTTTTTGTAGTTGTTGCCGGAAACGCCCTTTACACAACAACAA
Source organism: Bathyarchaeia archaeon (assembly GCA_050108095.1). Lineage (GTDB taxonomy): Archaea > Thermoproteota > Bathyarchaeia > Bathyarchaeales > Bathycorpusculaceae > Bathycorpusculum. The sequence continues at coordinate 2,328 of JBNIDO010000134.1, read as the reverse complement.
CCAGCGGCTTGTGTGGGGGTTTGTGTTTTGGTGTCTACGTCGGGGTTGGGTTGCAGACTGGTTGTGCAGCTTGCAATAAGCGGTGTGCAAAACGAGAAATTGTTGATCGCTATTATGGAGTGATAGAAAATTTTGGGTTCACACGTTAGCTTTGCCGACGATGTTTAGAAGAGTGGGTTAATCCTCAGCAGGCTACTAAGCATCAGGCTCAACGTAAACACTATAGCTATTATAACGAAGTCTTTCGCCAGGATTTCGCCGACTTTGAAGAGTTTCTTGTTATCTGCGCTGTCTTCTTTGAAGATAGTGCGCCTTTTTTGGATTAGGCGCAGAGTGATGAAAACCGACAGCGCCGCCAAAGCTGCATAATAGATAAGCGGCAACTCAAATAGCACCCCCACCAGAACCATCATTGGAATCATCAAATAACCCATAACAATAGTGAATAGCAAACCGCGTCTGAAGCCAAGGATAATCGGTACGGTGCGTGAGCCGCTGTGGAAATCCGAGGCGTAGTCTGCTAGGTCTTCCCATAGACTGTTGATTGCGGTGGTGACGCCGATGAGTAGAATCAAAACTATGATGCTTGGGGTGAAGGCGTTGAAGAACGCCGCGACTATCATCATGGGCACGGCACCTACGGTAAAGTTGACGAGGGGTTTGTAAGCGGTTTTGCGCAGCCTAAAAGGTGGAACAGAATACAAAACGCCAAACAGAATGCCTAAGCCTATAAACAAAACCACAAACGGCATCAACGTAACGGCGCCCAAAGCCAGCGACAAAACGGTAAAGGCAGCGGCAACAGCCAAGCCGTACTTGCCCATTTTTCGGGTGAACTGCGCCCGATGAGGGTCAGATAAGACATCTAGGTCTACGTCACAGAGGTTGTTAACGGCGTCAACAGCACTCCAGATACAGAACACTATTAAGCCCAAAAAGAGTGCGGTGGGCCAAGCGAAGGCTTTAGCCGCCAAAAAGGTGGCGCCGACCGAAATCATGAATAGCATTAAGCCTCTTTCAACCGAGATAAACTGGGCAAAGCCCCTTAAATCCTGTAGCATACCCCCGCAACGCAACCACCATTCTTAAGCCTTCCGTGCGAAAACACAGCTTACAACCCGATTTTCTACATTAAATCAGCTTGCAAGTTACCCTTGAATTTAATGAAAAATTATTACCACCTATAGTTTGTTTTTTCTGAAATGTTCTCCAGCCAACCGCGCAAGAACCATAAAAACCGCAAACAAAACCATCATAGCTGCAAGGTAAAACTGAATCTGCAATGGAAACTCGGGTATAGGCAATGCAGATAAGGTGTAGATTTTTCCGTCGGCAGCCGCGAAATAGAGCTCTTGGTTTTGGTTTACTCCAAAGGAGGAAATGCTTTGGTCCGAATCAACCAGCAAAGTGTTTGAGGCGGCAGTGCCGTTGTAGCGGAGTGCCCATATTCTGCCTGAACCATAATCACCGTAGATGTAGGCACCAGCCAAACTGGGCAGAGCGGAACCGTGGTAAATGTAACCGCCGATGACTGCGTTGCCAAAGTCATGCGTATAGTTCCAGATGGGGAGGATGAGCCCTGTCTGGTTGCAGTCGCTTTCTGGATTATAGCAGAGTGTGCCCTCCATGATGTTCCACCCGTAGTTTTTGCCCTTCTCAACCAAATCGATTTCTTCTATCCTATTTTGTCCCACATCGCCAACCCAAAGTTGGCCCGTTGCAGAGTCAAAGCTGAACCGCCAAGGATTGCGCAAGCCATAAGCGTAGATTTCTTCGAGGTAGCCATCAGTGTTGCCGATAAACGGGTTGTCTGCGGGGATGCTGTAGTTTCGTCCGTTCGACTGCGAGTTTACGTCTACTCGGAGAATTTTTCCAAGCAATGTTTGGAGGTTTTGGCCGTTGCCGTTAGGGTCGCCTTCTGAGCCGCCGTCGCCCACGCCGATATAGAGGTAGCCGTCTGGTCCAAATGCGAGTTGTCCGCCTTTGTGGTTGCTGTAGGGTTGGCTTATTTCCAGTATGACTTGCTGGCTGTTGGGGTCTGCGTGGTTGGGATTGTTTTGGTCTGTGGTGTAACGGGCTATTACTGTGCGGCGGGGGTTATCTGCAACGTAGTCGACATAGAAGTTGTGGCTCTGATTGTAGTTTGGGTCGAAGGCTAAGCCTAAAAGACCCTGTTCGCCGCCGTATAAAACGCGGTTGGTGATGTCAAGGAACACTGTCGTTGCAGATACGTTTTGGGTATTGTTGAAAAGCTTGATTACGCCAGGCTGCTCTATAACAAAAAGCCTGTTTGCCCCTGTCGGGTCTGAGAATAGGCCGACGGGCTGG
>JBNIDO010000133.1:0-4257 GCA_050108095.1 Bathyarchaeia archaeon | reverse complement strand
TGCGTAAGGAGTTGGGTTTTGTACCCACTGAAACCCTTGAATCAGTCCATATTGCGGAGTTGGACCCTGAAAGCAGCGGATTACTTGAACCATACCTTAAAGAGATGGTTGGGCTGGTGCGTGCTCGAAAAGTCTACTTGCATGCGAACCGAAGCGAGGTTGAAACCAGCTGGCACGAATCGGAATTAGACGGCAAAAAAATATACATAAACATACATTAGGCGACAACCATGACGCAAACAAACGACAACCACTACTACAAATGTCCCCACTGCAGCTGCATCTTTTTTTCGCAGGCAGACCTCCAAAAACATATCGCCGCCTTTGGAACCAACAGAGAACAGCATGAACTTGCCTACAAGAAAACCCATGGCAGACTGGAACACGGCTACAGCGACGAATAACCACTCGATTACAACGAAGTAGTTTTACTAATGTGACTGCAATCTTTCCATCACAAACCAATAAAATAAAGCGCCTCCATTCTATCAAGGGAACATCTTTTATGGCAAACATTTCTGTTAAAGAATCTAGAAACCAAAAACGGCTCAAAGATGTGCCGTTTGAAAGCGGTTTCCACTTCTGCACCGACGGAGGTCACTACACGGGAATATCCGCGGTTAGCTTATGTGACTTCATGGAGAAGTTAAAAACAATACATGAGGATTCAATCGATTTTCACCTAAAGCGTCGTGATTTTCAGAAGTGGGCGAGAGATGTTTTTGGGGATGAGGAACTCGCATGGGAGTTCGACCGAGTAAGCGATTCTGGGGGAGACATGCGGCAGCAACTTATTGACATCGTGAACTCTCATGTTAACTATTTGGTTTCTGTTAGCTGAAATTTTGTTAATCAGTGGATCAGTTTTTCTTTAGTTGTTGTTGCAGGGAGCCGCCTATACACAACAACAACCAGCCGACTGCGCCACAGACTGCTTTTTTATGTCTGCGTCTGGACTGCGTTGCAGACTGGTTGTGCAACAAAACACAAGCAAAACAAACATTTTGATCTACTGTAAATCTTATTGGAATCCGAAATCCAAGTGGTGAATAAACAAAACTTTTATGCCCACCAGCTAGCTAACTACTCCACAGGTCTAGCTGATGGCAAAGTTTCGCTTAGCAGTCATAAACACGCAACCCCCCCACCTCTATTACGGCGGTGTAGAACGACGCATCACGGAGACCGCTAAGCGACTGCAAACAAAAGCAGACATCACTGTCTATAGTGGAACCAAAAGAGGCTTCAAAACCCCCGCCATAATCGCTGGTACAACTCTGGTTCCCCTCAACTCCACCGACAGGTTTTTTCCACTTGACAACTGGAGCTTCAACCGCAGCCTAACAAAAAACGCCGTCAACTTAAACGCAGAAGTTTTCGAAGCGCATGCAGTCAGCGGTTATGGGCTCCCAAAAAAACTTCGACAACTAAACATCAAAAAACCCTTTATCCACACCATCCATGGCGTATTGGCTGATGAACATGAACAAGCCAAAAATGGTGGGGCAAATTCGCTGCGGGATAGGGTTGCTAACGCTTTAATGGGTCGTCAAGCCAAGTTAGAGCGGCAAATGTCTAAAGACGCCACTTTGATTGTGACAATCAGCAACTATTCCCTTCAGAAAATGCAGAAGCACTATGACGTTGACACTGCTAAGGTGCGGATTGTGCCCAACGGGGTAGACACGGAGAAATTCAAACCACAAAACGACGTGGCGACTGCTAAGCGACAGTTTGGTTTAGGCGATGAGCCATGTGTGCTTTTCGTGGGCAGTTTGATTCCGCGCAAAGGTTTGCCGTTTCTGGTGGAGGCAGCCAAGAAAATCGTGAAATCACATGCTGACGCCAAGTTTGTGCTCGTCGGCGACGGTCCGCTAAGAGTGCCGCTTCAAAACTCTTTAGCTGAAGCGAAGCTCTCAGGCAACTTTATGTTCTTAAACCAGGTCGGCGAAGACGCACTCCCAGCGGTCTACAACTGTGCGGACGTGTTTGTTTTGCCTTCGATTCAGGAGGGACAGGGCATTGTGCTCTTGGAGGCACAAGCGTCTGCTAAACCGGTGGTTGCTTTTGACATCGGAGGCGTCGACGAAGCCGTTCGCAGTGGAGAAACTGGTTTGCTTGTGCAACGGGGCGATGCTGGAGAACTGGCAGAGGCGCTCCTAAAGCTCCTAGACGACAGGGCATTGCGAGTAAAAATGGGTTCTGAGGGTCGAAGATTCATCCAAGAAATGTTTACATGGGACATCTGTGCCCAAGGGATGCTTAGGGTTTACCATGAAGCTTTAGCAACATGAGACATCAACATATTTTGCCAGTCGCTTAAAATCCTCGTCGTTTATCCATTCAGTTCTTAGGTAGCAGCAGATTCGTTCTTCACTGAGCCCAAGCCTGCGGGCTTCCTTGATGCAGTAGCGGTAGGCTTCGATTTCAGTTGGGCGGTCAACGTACTCGTATCGGGGGTCAAAGAGTTTTTTGCCCTCCATAAACTGTTTAACGTGGCAGAGTTCATGGATCAAATCTAGGTAGATGTCGGTTTTATCGCCGCTGTTGAGATATTCTTTGCTTATCACAAGATGCCCATCCGAGTCATCCACATACATGTACCCCATCACCCAGGTAAGTTCAACTGTTAGGTTGCTTAGAACTTCCTTTGTTTTTTCTCCAAAGATGCCCCTGACCGCTTCAACCTTCTCGAAATCCTTAAAAAACTCAGAAAAGATCACTTTCTTGTTTCCTACCCCCAGTAAGTTGACGGGGAGTTTTCTAAACAAACGCAGAATCCGAAACATTGCATTCTCTACTGCGGTCAAATTGCTACGCTGCTCCTACTTGAAGGTTGAAAGGTACTCGAGTTTCATGCCACGACGGACTAAATCCGCCTTGTCTTCGACGCTGCCTATGCTGGCGTCTATGTTGTGGTGGATAGGGTGGTTCCACATGCCCTCAACTGCAAGGTTGAACTGTAGGGGAACACCAAGGCGTACATCGTATTTACTGCTTAAACCTTTAATCAACCTTCCCTCCCTACATGCGATACGAGCAGAAGTGTAACTCTGTAGCAGTTGCGAAGAACTAAAAGCGCCAATGCCATGCCAAATCGCAGCGTCTTCAGGGGAACCCATAGAGTACAGGAAAAACTGCGGCGAAGAAGGCGTCTCAGCGTAGCTGTAATCGGCAAGTTTGTCGGCTGAAACGGTGAAGTCGTCGTCGCATACGGCTATAGCAACATCTTTTTCGTCTACGTCGTTTGGGTAGAGGGCGGTGGTTTTGTATTTGACTTTGGCGTTGAGGAACCGGTCCTCTTCAAAGTGAAGTTTGCCTCTTGCCGCCCGCTTAGAGCCAAAGCCCTTTTTGGAGTGGGGCACCGTTAGAAGCGTGGTGCGTTTGCTCATGCTTCTGCCCATGCAGGTATATGCGGCTTCGATTGACGCGTAGTCTTGGTGGCTTTGGCTGATGATGTAGTGGAGTATGCCGTCTTTGCCCTCAGACTGCAACATGGTAAGAGGCAGCCGAAGCGTATAAAGCGACAAATCCATACCGAACACCTCTGACATATCTTCGATTTGGCTATACTTTACAGAATCCACGAAGTCAATGTAGGAGCCAGTGCTCTCCAGGAGGTTAGCGGTGATTAGTTCGGTTTCTTTTTTGGTGATTAAGCTGCCCTCGTATTTTTTGATATAGGCTTCGTCAATTTTTAGTTGGTCAGTTTTTACGTTTAGGGCTGGAAACGCGCTTTGCCCGCTGTCTATGATGGATTGCTTGAGGGGGTTGGTTGAGTAACGGTCTGGCTCTACGTCGTCGGTGTTTAGTAGATAGGGCAGAATGAAGCCCTGTGGAGGCTTTTTTAGCGCCTCGGTAATCGCCGCTATATCGTCGGCGTTGGGTTCATGGATGCCTCCTTCGAGGTAATGGTTTGCGCAGGCTTCAAGCAGACGGGTGGAGATGATACCCTGCAACTCCTCAACGGTCACCTGTGGATTAGTGTATTCGACTGAACCTCTGAGATAGAACCGTTCATCAAAAAAGTCCACTACCACTTTTTTGCCGTTAACACATCGGCAAAGAGTGACTTTGCGGTTGGTTTTCTGTTCCTTCGCGGCTTTGGCGCCTTCTACGAGCACTTTAACCGTGTTAAAAGAGGACTTCAAAAAATCCTCAAGCAAAACCTTGCAGTAATCTTCCATAATTATCCTCGTTCTAATGATTCAGCCATGTATATACAATTTTTCGAAGCTGACTGCCCAAAAAACATTC
>JBNIDO010000132.1:0-4372 GCA_050108095.1 Bathyarchaeia archaeon | reverse complement strand
CAGTGTCCCTTTCCGCTAAACTCAAAAACACCAGCCGCCCCCGACTGGCAACCATAGCATTCTACGGGTTCTCAGGCATACTGCTGCTCGCATTCCTGCCGCTGAGTGGTTTTCCTCCTCACCTTGGGTTTCTGGGAATACTGGGCTTAATAACCGCCTATTGCCTCTTCACAAGAAGGGATTGGACGCCCTGGCTTGTTTTCATTTTGCTGGTTGCAAACTCAGCGTTTGCCCTCTACACGCTTGCGTCTATAGGCTTTAGCAACGTGCTGGTTGCGTTGAGCATGATATTGTTTGCCGTGCTCACTTGGGCTGCTACGGTGCTGGTGCTGTTTAAGAAAAAACTCTAAGCCCTGCCAGCGGACCCACGGAGCAGCTGAACCGTAACCTCTTGGTCTACATCGACGAACTGTTCGTTTTGGGCTATCTCCACAAACCCATCAGCCTCCGCCAAAACTGAAACAGCCCCAACAGACTCGACGGGTTCAGCGATTAAGCGGCAGTTATCATCAAACATCAACTTCACCAAAGCAAAGGTTCGGCTGCCCTTGGCACCAAACATTTTGGAGCCAGCATACGCCGTCACCGCCCTCAATGGAGATATGGGTCTGCCGCCCAACCGCTGTACCAGTGACCTCGCCAGCAACTGATACATCAATAGAGCCACGGAAGGATTGTTAGGTAACAAAAAGAGGGTTTTTTGGTCGACGAATGCTATGGCGGTTTGTTTGCCGGGTTTCACAGCGACACCGTTAACCACTACGCCGGGTTGCCCCAAGGAATCAGCAATCTCCACGGCGTTGCCTCCGCAGGCAACCACCATGTCAGCGGAAGCCACTGCAACCTTCAAACGTTGGGCAATCTGGGCTTCGTCGTCTGGGACGGCGCCAAAGTAGACAGGTTTAGCGCCGCATTCCATGAAGGCTGTGGAGAGACTGTATGAATTTAAGTCGAAGGTTTTTCCCGGCGCCAAGTCTTTGCCGAGTTCGGTTACGTCACTGCCGATTGAGAGCACTGCGACCATGGGGATTTTTATGACTCCGACCTGCTTGAAGCCTAAAGCGTCAAGGACACCGATTTCTGAGGACCCCAAAACCTGACCTTTTTTGAGGACAAGTTCGCCTTTTTGGATGTCAGAGCCTTTTCTGTTGAGGTTTTCGCATTCGACGGCTGAACTGTAAACCAGCAGTGTGTCGTCTTCTCGGGCGGCATCCTCGAAAGCGAGCACTGAGTTAGCGCCTTGGGGGAGAACTGAGCCAGGGGCGACTTCGACGGCTTCGCCTTTTGCCAGCACAGCTTTGGGTTGTTCGCCGACGCCGACGTAGCCTGCGACTCGGAGCTGGGCGGGTTCATCTTCGCTTGCAACCACCGTGTCCTCTGCCCGCACGGCGTAACCGTTGACCCTCGAAGTGTCAAAGCAGGGAATATCGACGGGTGACTCTACGTCAGCACTTAATACGCGGTTGTAGGCTTCAAGGAGCACCGTTTCATCCTCGCCCAGAAAGGCTGGCTTGAAGTTGGCTTCAATAACGTGTTTGGTTTCCTCAAAGGTTAACTGCTTTCTAAGCATTGGGCTCACACCTTAGCAGACTGATCTAAACCTAAAAACCTATCGAAGCCACTTCCCAGCATAGAGCCATGGGAGTTTGCTAGTGCCCTCTAGTTGATGTTAGGAGCCATGCTGAAACAATCAGACATGCCCCGGCAATGATAAAAGTTGCATAGAACCCCCAGTAAAAGGACAAGAACCCTGAAGCGAAAGAACCCGCCATAGTACCGAAACCCGCCAATGCACTGTAAACTCCCAAGTGGGAACCGTTACGGCGTGGACTAAGTGAGTTAAAAATCATAGTGTTCGAGGCAGTATAGTAGATGGAGTAAGCAATCCCCGCTGACAACGCATAAAAAAGCAGAGCAGGGAGCAAAAACCAAAACCCAGTCAGAAAATAAGCTGCGACACCCAGCAGACCATACCCTATGGCTCTAAGCAGCAGTCCCCCGATAGCACTTTTGACAGGCGACTTCCGTTCCGTGTAGGGCCCTGCAAACTTGAAAGAAAATAGCTGCACAACCATGCCGAGCATTAAAACAGAGAAAATCAGCAGGTTGGATAAGCCGTTGGCAGCTAAAGCTGGAACTAAGGAAGTGTTAAAGAGACCTGCGGATAGGAAAAAGACAAAAACCGCTAGGTAAAGCATGCCTGTGTATCTGAGCAATTCGTGACGCATATTTCGAAATATGCGGTTAAAGTCACGCTGGGAGGGTATTTTCAGGAACAAGTAGGGCAGGTAGCGAAGTCTGTTGAAGAAGCTTTGTTTATTCATGACCATTACTTGGCGCTCAAAGGGAACCGCAGGTTCCTTGATTAGAGCAACAGCTAACCCTGCGGAAACCAGTGAAGAAACAGCTAAAGGAATCACCAAAAACTCTATTGGAATATACAATGACCAAATCGTGCTTAAGACCAAACCGATGGTTTGCCCGATGCTGGTGAATAAAGAGAACTGGGCAAACGCTGATGCCCACTTCGGTTTTTGCTCAGTCTCCATAACCAGCAGGTTAAGCGGAGTCGTCGAAGCCGTGGTAGCAAAGGAAAATAGTGCATACAGAAAAGTAACCCAGTAGCCGCTATTGGCAAACAAGAGTAACACCAAAAGCAGAGGCGTAACCAAAAAACTAGCCAAAATTAGAGGGCGACGCTGTTGAAAACGGTCAGTTACATAGCCCCAGAAGAGCGCTGCAGGGATGCTGACGGCGTTAAAGAGAGTCATTGCTAAACCCACTTCCACCACGGTGCCGTTGAGGTTTAAAATCAACAGTTGCACCAAGGTAGCTGCAGGCCCCAAAGCTATGTTAAACGGAAGAACCGCGCTTACCCATACCGACCTATGGTTGTCAGGCGAATTTGGGTTAAAAAGACACCGCCCCCAAACAAGCCAACCCGTCGCCTGTTAAGTTATCGCCTAAATTCATGACTAATGAAAAACGCAAACAACAAAGAAAAAAGGTTTTCTGAACCTCAAGTAGCTTTCTCTTTAGAGATAACGGTCATTCTTTTGATTAAATCTTTTATCTCGCTTATTTGACCATGAACCACAAGCTTGCCATCCTTCTGTTGCTTAATCTGCAAATCATACTCCTTAGCCATCTGCTCTATCCTATCCACAGTCAAGTCGCCATGCGGCTCCACTCTGACCCATTTTTGGTCGCGGGGCACACCTGTCACAAACTTGTCCTCTGCTCGGTGGAGTTCAGCGCAGACTTCAACGTTGGCTTCCTCAAGCTGCCTAAGCCACCCATCCACCTTCTCTTCGCCAAACACCTTCTGTCCCTCAGTCATCACGTAGGCTTCGACGTTGGATAGGTATTCTTCAGCTTTCTGAATAGCGTCTCCGTGGCTGCCCTCTGTACAGGACAGTTCAAGCATGGATTTGGCGGTACGCAGGTCTTCAACCACTTTGGGGGGGATGGCTGCACCTGCTTTTTTGAGTTCAAGCATCATGTCTTCGAGGAGTTTCCAACTTGTCATGTTGCGCGGCATAACGTGTGCCTCTGGTTAATTGTAGGTGACCTAGCATATTAAGAGTTAAGCTTTTTGTTCGCATTTCAACATGCCAATTTTTACGATTGTCCAACATTTACCCACATCCACATCGCCTCAGCCTCTACATAGAGCCATGTTGGGCGTGTGGTTGAACTCGCTTATGCCACACCTAAACAGACGCCGCCAATTGTAGTCTTGCGGCATCCCCAAAACCCCATACCCACATAAAGGGAAAAGGTTATCTTGCGCTTTTTTATAGGGGGATGGGGGCTGTGGCAGAGCAACAAACGGTTTTTCACGTTGAAACCTGCTCTGCTTGAGGAATCAGCCTCAATCAACCAGCAATCCGTTTATGTTGCAGAAGACAAAACTCAGCCGTCTGCCAAGTTCACAGGAAGAAGATGAGCAAGGGCAAAATTCTCTTCTTCTCAAAATAGAAAAACAAAATCCCAGAAAGACTTAGCCCACCTTCAATGGAATTAGCAAACAACCCTGGAGTACTAAACTGTACCCATTTTGCTAGCGGTTTTATGTATATTTATTCCATGTGGCACGGGTTTTTCTTTGGCTGAGTTGGCATGTTACTGCCATCCGACAACAACATATGTTTATGAGCGGTTATTCGGCTCTATTCTTGATTACTTTTCCGTAGTATAGTAAGGAGGTGAATTTTTTGAGTACACGAACTGAAGAAAGAAAGGGCAAAATGACCGTCGCTGAAGCAGGACGAAAAGGAGGACAAAAAACTGCTGCAACCCACGGTCGCGAATTCTACGAGGAAATCGGACGCAAAGGAGGCGAAAAAGTCTCATCTGAACGCGGACCAGA
>JBNIDO010000131.1:0-4612 GCA_050108095.1 Bathyarchaeia archaeon | reverse complement strand
GGAGTAATTAATCATTCAGCAACATCCATAATTGGCGATGACATAGACAGAATCATAAGAAAGGCAAAAATCAGAACTAAAACGGTGGAAATTGAGAGTTCAGGATTTACTGGTTCTTACGCATTTGGTTACAAGAGTGCAGTAATTAGAATACTTAGGGCAATCACAAAAAAAGGGCTTCAAAAAAAACCCAAAAGCGTAAACATACTGGGTTTATCAATTCTTAATTACAATTGGGAAAATGATGTCGCGGAATTAAAGAGGGTGCTTGCGCTCCTAGGTATCAGGGTTATCTCGGTTATTTGTGCAGGCGAATCTCTAAAAAATATAGAACGTGCCGGTCAAGCCCAGCTAAATCTGGTTGTTAATGAAGAGTACGGTGACACTGTTGCAGCATTTCTTGAAAAAGAATACGGTATTCCAAGCATTGGACCCCCTATAGGAGCTCCTTATGGCCTAACAAACTCTGAACGCTGGTTCAAAGCAGTTGCAGACAAACTCAAGTTATCAAGCCAAAGCGTTGCCTTAGAATCCAAGCGGGTTCGAATGAAATGCTATCCCGCCCTTTCTAGGGCAACATCTACCGCTAATAATATCCGTGGTTCATCATTTGCGATTTTCGGTGATTCTTCTCAAGTGGTCTCCCTAGTGATTTTTCTCTATCAATACTTAGGGATGTACCCCTCAGCTATTGGTCTTAGAGAAATCTGTGCTCAAAGTATTCGAACCCTAAAAAGCTTCTTAAGCGATAATTCGCTTGACTGTCAGGTTCTATTTAGTCCTGATCAATACGAAATCGTTGACGCCCTAAACCAGTACAACCCAAGTTTAGTCTTAGGCAGCGGCATAGAAGAACACTTATGCCCCATGCTAAAAGAACCCGTCTCGTTCATACCCATATCTTTCCCTTACTACGAAAAAATCCAGTTAACAATGCGTCCTTTAGTAGGCTTTAATGGAGTGTTAACAATTGTGGAAGAGATCATAAACTCGTTTAATTGATAATCTTTAGCAAACCCTGCGAGGGAAAATACGAAAAAATAGAATATGCACATTAAACGTATTTTGTACAAGTTGATAAAGAGGTATTTTTGCATGACCCCCGTTTAGCCCATACCAAAAAATCTCCTAGTAGTAGTTGTCGCCGCCCACTAAACAAACAAAATTTTTAAACAAAAATCGGTTTGGATTAACCCGAGTTTTTAGGACACGCTTTATCTTTTAAGAAGCAAAAAACCCTTGTATTTTGACTGTAGCCAGTCTCTTCCGCTTTTTTTTGGGCTGTTGCTTATTTTTTTTTTTACTTCGCTTAGCTTTAAAGTTGAGCGTTATTTTCTTGGAGTATGGAGGATTATTTGTTTGTCGGCGAATTCTTTTCCCTGATCAATTTCCAATCAAACGTTTTTTTGTTTATTTCGTCAATTAATGGTGCTAATTCCTCTGCCTCTTGCTCTTGACGTTTGACTTCATCTTCAATGTATTTTTCTTCATTGCGTTTGTTAAGGAACTCCACTATTTCGTCTACGTTTTCAATTAGGGGTTTGGCTTGGTTGTACCACTCCTTAGCTTCGCTAAGTTGTTTCGTAAGGTTATCAAGCTCTTTTCGTAGAACTTCATTAGTTATTTCAACCGCTGTTAGTCTGTTCTGTGATTCAACAATGGCTTGTTCAAGTTCGACTATTTTTTTGTTTTTAGCGCCGTTCCAGCTACCATTGATTGTTATGTCTTTCATGGCTTTAGCATAAACTACCCTTAACTGCTCTTGAGATATGTATGCACCTTCGCCGATGGCTTTACCTACTATTTGCTTCCATTGGCTTTCACTTGAATGTACGCTTAAGCGTTCAGTTAGGAATTTGCGGAGGCAGTGGAATCTCACCCTTTTACCGTGTATAGTTGACCCCTTAATTTCAAACCCAGCTTTGCGGCATAAATTTTGTAAAATTAGTGATAAGTTGTCTTCTGTGTCATTTAGTATTAGTTCATCACTTGATTCGGTTTTGTTGATTTCCAGCCAGTCCTTAACTACCTGTAGTGCATCGGTATCAAGAAATGGGAAGGCTTTTTCTGCTTCTTTATGGGTAATAAACTCACCCAACATGATCGGCACGTCATTATTTAGTTTAGCCGCTCTAAAATGACCGTAAGTAAACTTCAAAAAATCGGATCCGCGTAACCCAACAGCTTTGCCTACAAATAACACATACTTCTCTTTTAAGTTGGCTACCTTAGCCATTCGCTCAAAGTCATCCTTTTCAAAGTGGTAATCCTGTGTCTTTCGCTCACGTTGCCGAAGCCGCTTTGACTCACTTTGCGTTAAGTTAAGTTTGCAACGGTTGTAGTGGTAGAATCCCCCTACCGCCCCAAGGGCGGAGCTTGCATAATTAGTTGACTTACCGTTATCCAAAATAGCCTTTCTAAACCTTAAAAGTGATTTTTCAACAAACCCATCATCGGGGTGCGCTTTTTTCTCATTAATTAGTTGTTGCCCAGTTTTACCAGTCCAATCAAGATAACGTTTTAAAAAAGTTTTGTAGCAGTTTTTTGTGGCTGGTCTTTCGATAGAATCCAGAAATTCTTTAATAATAGGGTCGTTAATTTCATACACACTCAATCGTCCTCAAAAGCCTTGAAGCTGACTTAAAATTTAAGCTTTGCGCAAAAGGCGAAAAAGATTGGGCATAAGTAAGAACAAAATATTAAACCCCAAGGATTAGGTTCACATGACTCCAATCACTCAACTTTACTGGTCAAGAGTAGCCATGGGCATTGTTGCAGCGGTAATAACCGCTATATTCGCTACGTTCCAACCCATGATGGACTACACGACGCTCATAAACAGCATAACCGTAGCGTTGCTGGTTTACTTCGTAACCTACTACATCTTCCGAGCAGTCTACAAAACCAAAATCGAAAAACAATCCAAGATACTAAGCACAGGCATAGGCATGTACTTCTTCACTTGGATAGCCTTCTTCGTACTCTTCTACACCGTGATTCTGGTCTTCACCGGCGCGGTGTAGAATCTTTATTCTTTATTTTTGCCCGCTTTTAAAAAATTAGCTATGGTGGCTTGGCTTTTGTCGCTTCGTAGCGTCTCAATCTTTTCTTCTTCAGTGGCAGATTTTGGCTGTTGACTTGCCGGTTGCTCCATGCGGCTAAGGATGCGCATGCAGTCTGCCCAAGCTGAAAAGTAGCCTCGGTCAAAGTCTCCATGCAACCCGTTGCCCATGTGCTCGAGGAATTCTTTGCGGTAGTTGTTGAGTGCGACTTTATCGGTTAAATCCAGTTTAGAAAAGAAGGCGTAGTCGTCGGAGGCGTTTTTACGTGAGAGATACATGCCGTAGAGTGCACGGAAGTACCCTCGGTTCCACTCGGTTTTCTGCATTTTCTGTTTTACACGTTCTAACTCGCGTTCAGCTTCAGCAAACTGTCTGTTCACTATGAGCTGAAAGTACCTGGTAACTAAGGCTTGTGCAATCGGCATGTTTAGCGTCCACGGGGTTTGGTTGCTTTCTCCTCTTCGGAGACATCTTCTATTCCGTTTTCGGTGACTTTAAGGATTTCCTCTCCCTCAGGCAAATATGGACTTGAAACCAGCCTTGCGATGCGGATTGGGCCATGTGAGGCACGGCGCAGGTACAGGCGGGTGTGGCTTGTGTGTCCCACTATGTTGCCGCCGATGGGGTGGATTGCGTCACCGAAGAACTGGTCAGGCTTTGCCATAACTTGGTTGGTGACCACTGCCACAGCGTTGAATGCTCGGGCTAGAGAGGTTAGTTTGTGCATGTGCTTGTTTAGTTTTTGCTGGCGGCTGGCAAGCATTTCTCTGCCGATGTATTCGCTTCTAAAATGTGCAGTGAGGGAGTCAACGATGATGAGTTTGATGTTGTTGGCTTTGATGATTTCGTCGGCGTTCTCGAGCAGAAACATCTGGTGGTCGCTTGTGTAGGCTTCCGCGTAAATGATGTTTTTTACGGCTTGCTCTGGGTCTAACCCCAAGAACTTGGCCATCTGTACAATGCGTTCCAAGCGGAAGGTGTTTTCAGTGTCCACGTAGAGGACGCCGCCGTTTAATCCGCCGCGTTCAGGCGGCAACTGTACGTTGACGCAGAGTTGGTGGCAGATTTGGCTTTTGCCGCTGCCGTATTCGCCGTAGAATTCGGTTATGGTTTGGGTTTCTAAGCCACCGTCGAGGATTTTGTCGAGTGCTTTGCTGCCTGTGGTTATGCGGGCGACGGTTTTGCGCATTTTGAAAAGTTCGTCGGCTCGGATGAAGGCGATGCCGATGGATGAGCGGGCGGCTTCGATGATTTGGAAGGCTTTTTTTTCGCTTACACCGACAGGGTCGAGTTCGCGGCTGGTTGCCATCGCTAGGGATTCGACGGTGTGATAGCCGAGGTCGCGGAGTTTGGCGGCGGTTGCGGGGCCTACGCCGGGGAGGTCTTCTATGAACTCGTATTTTTTCTTGTTTTCTTCCATTTGCAGCATTTGTTCGCTTTTTTCCTCTTCTTCAGGAATCCGAGGGGTTTCTTGGGTTTCTTCTGGTAATACTGCGTTGTCGGTGTCTTCTGACATGTTTTTCACAGCTTTTAGGTTGAATTGTCTGTGG
>JBNIDO010000130.1:0-4727 GCA_050108095.1 Bathyarchaeia archaeon | reverse complement strand
GCTAAACTTTCTCTGCTTCAGCTTAAACGTAAGAAAATCCGAACAGTTGTCCTCATATTAAGCATAATGCTATCGTTGAGTTTGCTCATCGGTTTAAACGCGGGCGTGGCTGGCCTGCAGAAAAGCTACACTGACTTGGTGGGCACTAGCTTAGGTTTCACGGATTTAATCATTAACTCCAACACAACCGGTCTTGATTTCTCCACTGAAGACTTAGAACCAGTGCTCAGCAACGGCTCCATCGCGGCTTATTCTTGCCGGGTACAGCATTGGATGCCTTTTGCCTCTGCCAACGGTAACTTTAGTGGTTCAAGCGGCGGATACTTAATCGGCATCAACCCCACAGCGGATGAGCCTTTTGGTTCATACAAGATTACCGCAGGCAACTACACCTCCATCTCACAAGCCCTATCAAACGGTGACAGCTCATGTGTGCTCGGAGAAAATTTTGCTAGGCGGTTAAACCTAACGGTGGGCGACACCTTGGTTGTGGGCTACTATAACCAAAGCCAAGCCCTGCCCAAAGAACCATCACTAACCCTCAACTTGACAGTTGAATGTATCATACAGGATAACGGCAGAACCTACTGGTATAACACTGATGACCCAACAGGCTTTAGCAAAATCAGCTCTGACATCACCGTAAACCTAAACGTCGCCCAAAACCTGTTTTACCTCAACTCCACAGACGCAACATACGTCTATATACACCTTCAAGACCTCAAACAAGCCCCAACAGTTCAAGCAAACCTGCAAGACGCTTTAGGCTCCAATTACGCCGTAGGCAACCTCAAAGCCAACCTATACAAAAGCTTGGAGCAGAATTTCTCCACCTACCAAACAATCAGCTCCATCGTCGGCGGCATGGCGCTGCTGATTGCCGCTATGTTGTTGCTCAACACCATGCTGGCCAATGTAAGTGAACGAAAACGTGAAGTCGGTATCCTGCGAAGCATCGGAACATCTAAAACACAGGTTTTCGGTGTTTTTATGGCTGAATTGCTGCCAGTCACGTTCATAGGGGTTTTGGCGAGTATACCCTTATCGATGGTTGCCGCTCGGCTTATAACCTCCGTTCTGCCCGCAGTCTATGTCGCCAACTTGGGAACTGCCTCTACAATCGAATTTAGTTTTCCCCTATCAAGCTTAGCAGGCGGATTAGCAATCGGTACAGCGTTGACGTTGATTGTCGGTGTGGTGCCTGCTCTGCTTGCATGCCGCCTAAAACCAGTGGAGGCGCTCCATCCCCAAATGCGCAGCGTTCACTCCACAAGGAGATTGCAGGTCATAGCGCCAATAGCGGGATTTATTTTACTTGTGCCGGGTTTGTTTTTAGTGCAAAATGGCTTTTCAGGCACAACCTCAGTGTCCCTAACCCCAACGGCCCTCATAGGTTTCGCTGCAACAGCCATCGGAGCCATACTCTGCGCCACGCTGGTTCTACCGCCGCTCTCCGCCGTGTTTTCTCAACTGCTCAGACCCATTACGGGTCGTGCTGCCATACTTGTACATCGAAATGTTCTGTTAAACTTTAGGCGCTCCATCTTCGCCTATGGGGCATTTGCAATCTCAATTGCACTTCTGGTATCTTTTAGCACACTTGTAAGCACTGCCGCGTCCTATAATTTGGCTGTTAATAAGCAGTCTGTTGGGTCAGACATGCAGTTTTGGGTTAATGCACCCGCCAACTTTACGGACCCGCTAAAGGCTGTGGAGGGTGTGAAGAGTATTGCAGGCGTCGGATATGTTAGTTATGAACAGAGCAATTTCACTTTCAACGGCAACAGGCAAAACCAAGTGATGGTGACAGGGGTTGCATCCAAAGACTACTTTGACACTATCTATGGCATCCATTTAACCAGCACCTTAAACGGTATGTCCTCTGAACAAGTTTATGCTTCAGTTAGCCAAGACAGGGGTAACATCGTACTACAAGAGTCTCTTGCCAAAAATCTAACCGCCAAAGTGGGTGACTTTGTGGTTTGGAGTATAACCAACCAAACAGGTATCTATGAGCAGAAGCTGCAAGTCGTTGCCACAACCGATTTTGTCGCGGGCAGATGGGAAACAATATCCAGCTACGCGCAAGGCTACTACACTGCCCTCGTCAGCTTTACTGACATGCAGACCTTTAGGCATCCCCTACTGGCAAATAACATAGATGAATTCTACATATCTCTTGATCCATCTGCTAACCTAACCCAAGTGGTAAACGCTCTATCCAAGACCTGCCAAGACGCAGGCTACAACCCCACCATCTACACGGCACAGGACACATTGGCGCAGACAAAGGCTAGTCTTGACCAAACTGAACTGCTCGCCTTATCCGTGACTGCTTTCTTTGTTATAGTCGGCGCTTTAGGAATAACTGCGTCAACTGCCTACACAGTCATGGAGCGAAAACGTGAAATCGGCGTCTTAACTGCGTTGGGTATGGATAAGCGACAGAACAGAGTAATAATTGCTGGTGAAGCTTTATTGTTAGCCCTGATTGGCATAGTTATTGGAGCTGTTTCAGGATTGGGGCTTTCATTGTTTGCTATTCATGCGATTCCTTTGTGGGCTAATGTTCCTATGCCTTCCTTGGTGGTTTCTCCGTTAACGCTTTCAGTGGCTGCTTTTGTGATTGTGGTTTCAGCGGTTTTAAGCTCAGTTTACCCAGCGTATCGTATCTCTAAACTTAACACGATAGAGGCACTGAGGTGAACTCTGCGATATTTTATCGGCAGAAGAAGCATTTTTCTGCCCATTCAGCGGTCATTTCCTTTTGGCATTTTGGGCACATTAAGCCTTTTTCGCGGATGACAGCGCATGTTTTGCAGAAGAGCTCTAGCACTTTGGCTTTGTCGGCTGGTTGTTTTATCAGTGAAGTTACCATTTCGTCGATTAGGGCGAGGACTTCGCTGGTGTTTTCGATAATTAGGAGGTTGTGGCCTCTTTCTCTGCCTACGTAGCGGCTGACTGCAGATTGTGAGATGCCCAATAGGTTGGCGGTTTGTTTTTCGCTGTAGCCGTGTTTTTGGACTATGGAGCGTGCCATGATGGCTTTGACTGCTGGGAGGACTGTTTTGACTCCTATTTCGCATGGTAGTATCATTATGAGTTTTGCCTCTTTTTTGCCCTGAATATGTGTACTTCTGTGGGGTAACTTATTTAAGTATGACGCCTGTCATTAACTATGACGCGTGTCAAGACGGGCTATCAATCGCAAAAGCAGTTCCTAAACCCACCATCTCACTCCTTCCCCGTCCTGACACACGCAACAAAGGAGAACAAACAAATGGGCAACGTCCTCCAACCAACCCACAACGGCGAAAAACGCGACCTAACAACCATGCTAAAAACGCTCGACTCCGAATGCCGCAACTGCGCCCCCACCTCACCACTCGAATGCATAAACCGCTGCCAAGTCTACAAACTAAAAAACGAACTCCGAAAACTACGAGAAGCCATGGACAACCCCGACTACATGAAAGAATTATTCAACGTCCTAAAAAACGAAACCAGACTACACATCCTAAAAGCCATAGTTAACGGCAGATACTCTGTCAGCCAACTCCAACAGGAACTCAAAAGACAGGGACACTCACACAGCCAAGACACCATAAGCGAAGAGTACCTTCAACCCCTCATGGCAGTGGGGCTAGCCAATGAATCAAGAGAAGAATACTACGCCACACACTTCGGTGGACGCTTAACCGAAATCCTCGATTACTTCCCAGAATTTGCCGACGTACTGCCTGCACATTCAGAATGCTACGAAGAAACCCTCCTTAGGGCGCTATCTGCTGGACCGAAAACCTTCGAAGACATAGAAGCCGTAGTGTCTTCCAAAATAGCCTCGAGAATACTAAAACGCCTCCGAGAAGTCGGCTTAATCGAAACTCCAGAAGAACGCGACTACATTTTCTTCTTCAAATCCAAACGCGACCCAAACAAAGAAACCTTCACCGCCACAGAACGAACAGTCTACGACACTATACCCGACGAAGGCATCTCCGCTGGAAAACTTGCAAAGGAAACAGGTCTCTCAATGAGACGCATCTACAAGTACCTACGTGGATTGAAGGGAAAGAAACTCGTTTTCGTAAGAAAAACCCCCAAAGCCTACGGGTTAACCTGTAAAGGCGAAATGTTAGCCTCAGTGCTCGAGGGATTGCAGCAGGTAGTGGAGGAAACTTGGAGTTCCTCCCAACAAGTCTTCTGCGGCGACAACGCATAAGCTTTGTTTTAGCCGCCGCCTGGCGACCCGTGAAAAGGCACGTTCTCCCAGAGCATTTTCCACCAGTCATCTTCAGTGATGGTTTCTCCATGCACAATTATTTCCAGTGTCATCTTTAGCATGGCATGGTGGCGTATCTCATCTTCGAGGATGGCTTTTAGGAGGAAAACGACTTTTTCATTCTGTATTTCTGGGATTTTTTCTTTGAGAACTTTGATGAGTTTGGCTT
Organism: Bathyarchaeia archaeon; assembly: GCA_050108095.1. Classification (GTDB taxonomy): domain Archaea; phylum Thermoproteota; class Bathyarchaeia; order Bathyarchaeales; family Bathycorpusculaceae; genus Bathycorpusculum. Next base: position 276 of record JBNIDO010000130.1, on the reverse strand, counting down.
CGATGTCAATGTGCTTCTGTATGAGTGCTCTGTGGGTATCGAGGTCTTCCTGCTTCAACGCGGTAGATGCACTGGTCAGCAAGGTAATCGCTGAAGTGTAGAGTTCAGCATGCTTAACCGAATCCAACGAGACACCCTTCAATACGCCTTTAACAGCGGGGTTTTTCATGTCCATCAACGCTTTCTCAAGGGATTCCACGATTTCTTTTTCTACAACTACTTGGTGCTTCAAGAATTCAATGAGGTTATCGTCCTTTTTTTCCATAGAATTACCCA
>JBNIDO010000129.1:0-4987 GCA_050108095.1 Bathyarchaeia archaeon | reverse complement strand
ATCTGGATTCCAAGACAACTTCACAGCCCACTGCCACAGGGCGTTTACATCGGCAATTTGAATGGTAACTTCAAAAGTGTCTCCGACTGTTAATGCATCAGTGGGGACGGTGGCGGGGTTGAGGTAAATGCTAGCCGTTGATGCGGCTGAGGCGCTTAAGGTTATAAAAACTAGAGAAGATACTATCAAAAATAACATAGCAAACACGCATACACGAAGCGCTCTCGTAACCTTCCTTCCCCTTCCTATCAAAAAAGAGTTTAGCTGTATTTAACTCTGACCTTAACTAAAGTTAATCTGAGGTTTAATAAAACCAAAAATTACCGCTTTTGCCCCCACTCGTCTGCCGCAGTAATCACCGTTTCGCTTCTATATGTCACGCCACTGTTAAGTTTTTAAGGACAAAACAATTAGACCTTAATGAAAATTGATGCAAGAAAAGAAAGTACCGCTCAACATAGAAGGGGCAGACGCAAAGGTAATTCACTACAGTTACGAGGGCTTTAAACTCAATACTCTAGTCATTACCTTTGCAGAAAAACGCCGAATTCTAGCCACTTGGGAAGGATATGTAGAAGCAAACCGCGTAGGCAACATGTACGTTGATGGGAACTTATCAGAGATTATAAGGCTACAATTCGGCGAACAAGTGCCCATCAACTTCCAATTTGAAATCGTAAAAAAATTACTTGCAAGCACACAGACTCCCACTGATGACTCTGTGTTTTTAACAACCGCCGTAAACATGAAACACATGGCGGCATGCGAAAAATCTTACAAAAACCTAAAAGTATGCTGTATTGCCACTGCTGGAGTAAAGCATAATGCCATAAGAATGGGTGTAGACAAGGGTCCCTGGATAGAGAAAAATGAGATCTATGAAGTTTCCTCTGGAACCATCAACATTATTCTTTTAACGAATGCTAAACTTTCCAATGGTGACATGGCTGCAGCAATCATTACAGCAACGGAAGCAAAAACGGCTGCATTAAGGCATTTTGATGTACGGAGCACTTTGACGCCGCAAAACCAAGCAACAGGCACCGGAACCGATGACGTAGTGGTTATCTCAGGCGCTCTAACCCATGACCCCCAATACTCTAGGGAACATACAAAGCTGCTGCATGAGTTAATTGCCATCTCAACAAAGAATGCAGTATCCAAGGCATTGATAAATCATGATAGAATGCTTCTACATCCTTGGATAAGAAAGGTTACTACAAGCCGTATTTCAAAATTTTTACTTTTCCACATTCCCGTTTCCTATAGGGGTTTTACAAAAGTAAAAGTATGTTTGCATTAAAAAGTAGATCAAGAAATGTTTCCGACTATTACGGCTAAATTTGTAAGCTTTTAGCTAACATAACAGAAGCTGTTTCCTATCTTCCTCAATCAACCGAACTTTTGGCTAAGCTGAAGTTAGGCGCTTGCCAGATCAGCGAGACCTTAATCGAACTCAAGATTTTAGTGGAGAGTCATTATTGGATTCTTGGAACCCACATTTCACGCACCAAGAACTCAGCCGTATCCAGTTTTCGATTATGCCTTCGCGTTCATCCAAGAGTTTTGAGAAATCTGGGCGATTTTGGACACCCACCAGTTCAGGCAAGATTTTCATGGTAGACAGTGCAGTGTTTCGTCCCGCGAGTTCCGTGATAAGACCCCATTCGATCTCATCGACGATATGCAGAAGGGACGCCGTCATGGTAACAACGACTGGATTTCGGGAGAAATCCCGGAGTTCTCTGATGAAAAGCGGTTTCCAGTTCTCCCCTTCAAGGGATGATGCAGTATCCCAGAATTTTTTCTCAGCAATTCCGAATCGTTCAAGACGTACGAGCATATCGCGCTGGGAGTCGGGAGTGAGGTCAGTCTGCCGGGCCAACCCTTCGGTGGTAGCCTCAATAACACATCTGCCAATAAGTTCACCCAGCTTAGAATGTTTTCCCGCCCAAGTTATGACATTGGGGCTGTTCATATTCGATATAATGCATATCTGGTCGGTGCCCGAACCGGTGGCGATACCGTGGGAATATTTGCTCGGCGCCATCAGTTGTTGGATGGCGACCGTTTTTGCTTCCGTTGCAGTCATAATCGCGCTACTCAGGGCATGAGCGGGAAGGTTGGCATTGACGATGAGGGTTGTGTTTATGGTGCCCCCAACATAGACCATATTTCCGTTTTCTTCATGCCAAGTCGCAGGATCCCCCGCACGTCCCCCGTTCACCTCGATTCCAGCTGTTATGACAGCGGTGATTTCAAGGTCCCGGTAACTGCGGGTAACAAGAGAAGCATTCTTCATCTTCGCCGCAGTAATCATAGCTGCAACTCTGTCAGGATCAAGACCCAGACGTTCGGCATGAATGCGTATATAGGCTTCGACGCTACCCCCTTCAAGCTCATGTGATTGGTGACCCATGGTCGGGTCGGGTTGGTGATTAAAAACTGCCTGAAGGTTCTCTTGGTAACCCCCATTGACGTATGAGGTGCTTATCATGTTCCTGTTTTCCGGAAGTTTGATAACGATCGAATTTTCGTTGCGGTAAATCTCCTCGTCACTGGAGGTTTTATAAATCATCTTCATATCTTGGGAACGAACCCAAGGGTGGTCACGGGTGGTCAAGTCAAAGTGCTCCTGCATTGTGTGTTTGTCGAATTTACCTTTCCTTTATTTCCTATTTGCTGGCAAATCCAAGAGAAAGATGTGTTGTGGAAGGCTGTTATTAAACTTTTATTTAACAAAAGTTAACCGTAAGTTTATTTAATCAACGAGCTATTTACGATGAGGAGTAAACAGAGATGAATAGAGCATCAATAACTGTTCTGCTTGTAATAGCAATAGCCACTCTAGTCATCTCCCCCTTAAACTCCGCACAGGCATCCGACTCCACAACCAAATACACATACACATGGACCACTAAAACGCCCCTGCCCACAGCAATATTTAGGCTTGGAGCTGCAGTAGTCGATGGAAAAATATATGCCATAGGCGGCTACAACCAACGATGGGAAGTACAAGACACCAACTACATGTACGACCCCGCAACCGACAAATGGACAGCCATGGCAGCTATACCCACACCTAGAGCCCTGTTCGGAATAACCGTTTACCAAAACAAAATATACGTCTTGGGTGGATTAACCCTCGCCCAAGATCTCCTCGGAATAGACAATTTACAGATCAATAAATTGACAGCAGTAAACGAGGTCTATGACCCCGCAACCAATTCTTGGGAAACCAAACAAGCCATGCCCACAGAAAATTTTGCTTTACAAGCAAACGTTGTAGGGCAAAAAATCTACCTAAACGCTCCATATTCAAACGCAACAGAAGTATACGATCCAGCAAGCGACACATGGTCCACCGCACCGCCGATGCCAAACCTCCAAACTGGGTTCACTTCAGCAGTAGTAGGCAACAAAATATACATTATAGGCAACCAAACCCAAATATTTGATACCCAAACCAGGCAATGGACCCTCGGATCTCCACCCTCATACTCAGTTGACCATGGCGCAGCAGCAACAATCATTCACAACACGACGGCACTAATCTGCCTCTTCAAGGATAACTTTACTCAAATATACAATCCAGTCAACGACACTTGGACTCTTGGAGCTTCAATGCCCAGAAATAGGGAAGACCTAGCTGTTGCAGCAGCAAACGACACAATCTACGCCATAGGAGGCACCAGCAGCACGGGCGATGCCCTAGCAACAAACGAACAATATATCTCAGCAGACAACACAGCAACAGATCAAACCAACGCGACAACACAGCCAACCCCTTTAAACATAATAACCATCGCAACAGCAGCTGTCATCATAACCGCAGTCGCAATCATCTATACCAAAAAAACACTACAAACAACAGCTAAGGTTGGGTAGCAACGAATAGAATACTAATCGCCATCCTGCTAATTTAAGCAATTTTCTTAGAACAGCCGCCGCAATCAAGTACCAAATAGGTGACCATCTCTAGCGGCGTTGATTGATCTGCACGGTTTTAGTTATGGCTTAGGGGCACCGGAGTAAGTCTCTGTTAAAGCCGATGGTGCCCTAGTCAAGGTTTTTTCGATTGAGACGTTGAGTAACGGTAGAAGATCATAGGGGCGTTTAACAAATAGTGCACCATTCTGTTTCAACTCTGCCATTAGAGCAGCAGCTTTTCCACCTGTAAAATCCCGGCTTTCAACAGGAACCTCGTCAACCACATAAGTGGTTATGCCGCGTTTTAGTGCTTCTAAAGCATTCTCTAAATTTCTCAAATTGCCTAAACCAAAGGGTACAGATGTCAAAACAACCGCATCTGCCTTGCTAATCATTTCTAAGTGTAATAAGCTCGCTTTGTTAGTTATACTTGAGTATGGCGCGTCAGTAACTGCATTAATCTTGAATAATTGGCAAGTCTCGAAATCTAAGTCAAGCGGAGAGAGGACCCCCGCTGTGACGGAGTAACCCTCATCGACAAGTAATTTGATTAGCAGTGTTCCCGTTCCAGCGCCACAAATAATGTGAACTTTGATCTCCTTCGCAAAATGGTGTTTCTGTGGGGTAAGAGGAATCACATACAACGAATCGGTGAAAACATTTCTCTTAACAACCGATTGAACCTCATAGACAGTGAGTATGTTTTCCCTTGTTAGAACATCCTCAATGTTCCCAGCTGAATAGACTTTGCCGTCCTTAAGTAAGACTAATTTGTTGCAGTACCGCGCTGCCATGTTTAGATCATGTACAGCTGCTAGAACCGTCAATTTGCCAGAAATACAGAGCCTCTTTAGAAGATCCATAATTTCTATCTGGTTGACTATATCTAAATAAGTCGTGGGTTCATCTAGGATTAGAATCTTGGGTTGCTGTGTAAGGGCACGTGCAATAATTACTCTTTGACGTTCACCACCACTTATTTCATAAATTGACCTATCCGAAAGACGCCAAGTGTTCGTTAACTCCATCGCAGTTTTCGCAATTTGCACATCTTGAG
>JBNIDO010000128.1:0-5087 GCA_050108095.1 Bathyarchaeia archaeon | reverse complement strand
AGTTGTTGTGTGGAAAAGGAGTGAATGGTGCCCGACAAGTTGGGCGGGTCCGGCTGCTAAAGCGGAGAAGGCATGGAGCTACAATTTTTGTGCTTGCTCAACCTTAGCGCGCGGCTGAATCCGCTTAACACTACTTTTTAGCCAAATTAGTGTTGTAGTGTTGCTACAGTCACATCATTATTTATGGTCCCATACGGATATATATCTATAACAAACAGAAAAGGTTAGCTTAAAAGTAGGCGAGTTGTGTTTCCCCTCTCTCTTCCTGAAATTTCGCTTGCTTTTAAGCTAATCTTCCCTCTCTCGACCTTACATCATTTTATTGTTTGATCAAATAAAAATTTGTTTACCGCCTGCCGCTAACTTGTTGGGTACCCTACTTTTTTCATCCAAACCTGCGACAGGTGGGTAAAGCTTTATTGATGGTCTATTCTGTTGAATCATTATGCCAACGTTTGAATGTACCATATGTGGTCGCAAAATGCGCGCTGAATTTGAAGTTTCATGCACAGGCGACGCGAAAAGGAACGTGGAGAAGGCACCGTGGTGCTGTGGCAAAGAAATGATTGAGTCAATCGATGATTAACGCTTTGAATTTGTGTAGAAGGTTGCTAAGAACTGTTTGAGGTTTTTATGCAGTCTGATTGCAGGTTGCCTTACACCCTCTGTGAATTCAGGGCTTGGCTGAAAATAACCGTGTTGTGTAAGGTAAAAGATTACACTTGAGTAGTCGCCTGCTAATGCACATGTGATTTCTTTTCTGCCCAACTCAAGGTAGGCATAGTAGCGGTGGTGTCCGTCTAAAACTGCATACAAATCTTTGCGCGGATGTTTAACAACAATTATGGGGTTGATTTTTTCTTTTTCAATGATTTTTTGCTTGTAGGCATCTATGCCTTTTCTAGAAACCTTGGAGTCAGCAACTAACTTCTCTATCGGTAAACAAACGGCGTACTTGTTAGGGTGTAAGAAGACATCAACGTTGATTTCGCTTTGCCCGCTGAAAAATTTTGAAAAGTCATCGCTTAGAGAATAAAACAAGTCTAGAATCGCCAACAAAACACCGCACTTACCAGTATTTTGTCTCTCTAACGCTAAATTAAGTCTTACATTGCCTGTTTAACCACTACACAAACAAAGGGTCTCATCAAAAATGCGGTATTTCAGAGACAAAAAGAATAAAAAAAAGAGCCTTACTGGTAAGGCTTAATGATGCCTCTTTTCTCTTTAATGCTGGCTTGAGCCGCCGCTAACCGCGCCACAGGCACACGATACGGGGAACAACTGATATAGTCGAGGTTGATTCGGTGACAGAACTCAATCGACGAAGGTTCACCGCCATGTTCACCGCAGATGCCCACTTTGAGGTCAGACCGGGTTTTGCGTCCCCACTCCACAGCAATCGCCATCAACCTGCCGACGCCTTTTACGTCGAGGATTTCGAAGGGGTTGTCTTGGAGGATTTTGTGTTCGTTGTAGAAGGGGAGGAACTTGTTTTCGGCGTCTTCCCGTGAGAAACTAAAGGTGGCTTGGGTTAAATCATTGGTTCCGAAGCTAAAGAAAGAGGCGATTTCAGCAAGTTTACCCGCCCTCATGCAGGCACGCACCACCTCAATCATCGTGCCCACGGAGTAGGGAATGTTTATGTGGAGTTTGTCTTTGACTCTGCGTTCCACCCGCCGTATCATACCGTAGACGCGGGTGAGTTCTTGGCTTGTACAGACCTGTGGAATCATTATCTCAATTTTTACAGGGATTGTTTGCTTGATTAATTGGCCAGCAGCCATCAAAATTGCTTCTACCTGCATCTCGTAGATTTCAGGGTAAGTTATGCCCAATCGGACACCACGGTGCCCCAGCATGGGGTTGACCTCACGCAGGGTGCGGATTTTTTGGAGAGTCTCCATCTTCTTTTTCAGTTCAGTTGCTTGGAGTTCGGCGAGGTTGGAGAGCACATGCTCGTTTTGGGTTAAGACAGGCGCAAGTGAGGGTTCGAGGCTGCGGAGTATTTCGGGAAGTTGGCTTACGCTACATAGGGCTTCTTGGCATTTTTCGAGGGTTTCGATTTCGCGTTCGATTGCTTCTTCGGAGGGCAGAAACTCGTGCAGCGGTGGGTCAAGCAGGCGAATAGTAACGGGGAACCCTTCCATAACCTGCAAAATATCGACGAAGTCTTTTTGTTGAAGCGGCAGCAGTTTCTGCAAGGCTTTTACCCGCTCCTCAACGGTGTCGGCAAGTATCATGTCCTGAAACAATCCGATGCGGTCGGCGGCGTTAAACATGCGTTCGGTTCGGCAGAGTCCCACTCCTTCAGCGCCAAACCTCAAAGCGTGTTGAGCGTCGATGGGTGTGTCGGCGTTTGCGCGGACGCCTAACCGACGGACTTGGTCAGCCCAATCTAGGATGGTTGTCATGTTATCGGAGATTTCTGGTTCCACCATCGGGATTTCTCCGAGCCACACTTTGCCAGAAGTACCGTCGATAGTGATGAGGGAGCCCTGTGTAATGCGGTTTGCTCCGACTTGCGCGGTTTTTTCGTACTGGTTAATTTTTATGTCACTGGCACCTGAAACGCAGGGTTTACCCATTCCGCGAGCCACAACTGCGGCGTGGCTGGTTTTGCCTCCGATGGATGTCAAGATTCCCTCTGCAGCGAAGAAACCATGAATATCCTCGGGCTTGGTTTGTTCTCGGACAAGGATGACTTTTTTGCCTGCTTTTGCCTGCCGCTCCGCTTCGTCGGCGTCGAACACAACTTCCCCAGAAGCTGCACCGGGGGAAGCGCCCAGGCCGGTGGCGACGGGGACGACGGTGTTTTCTGGGTCGATTTGGCAGTACATTAGCTGTGTAAGCTGGGCGGGGTTTAGCCTCAAAAGCGCGTCTTCTTTTGTGATTAAGCCTTCGTTAACCATGTCAACGCTGGTTTTCATGCTTGCCGCCGCATTCATTTTTGCGTTACGGGTTTGGAGCATGTAGAGTTTGCCCTCTTGGATTGTGAACTCCATGTCCTGCGGCTCATGGAAATGACGCTCCAAGGTCAAGCGGACTTTGTTTAGTGCATCATACATTTCAGGCATGCTTTCATGCATCTGAGAAATCGGCTTGGGCGTACGGATTCCAGCAACGATGTCTTCGCCCTGCGCCTTGTCAAGATAATCACCGAACAGCGCGTTCTCGCCTGTGCCTGGGTCACGTGTAAACGCAACGCCGGTGGCGGAGTTGGAGCCTAAGTTGCCGAAAACCATGGTTTGCACGTTGGCTGCGGTGCCGTTGGCGGTTTTCGGGGTAATTTTGAATTCACGGCGGTAGTCTATGGCGCGTTTGCCGTTCCAGGAGGCGAAAACGGCTTCTATAGCTAAAAACAGCTGTTGGTAGGGGTCTTGTGGGGCTGGTTTGCCCGTGCGTTCCCGGATTATGTGTTTGAAGATGCTGACGAGTTCCTGCATGTCTTGTGTGGTTAATTCAAGGTCCAGTTTGGCTTTGCGGTCTTCTTTGAGTTTCTCCATGGCAACGTGGAATTCTTCGTCAGGAATGCTAAGCACAATGTTGCCGAATAAGGAGAGGAAACGGCGGTAGCTGTCCCAACCGAAAAGTTCGTCGCCGCTACGTTTGATGAGGCCCTCTACGGTTCGGTCGTTTATGCCTAAGTTTAGCACTGTATCCATCATACCGGGCATGGAGATTGCGGCGCCGCTACGCACTGAAACAAGAAGAGGATTATCAGGGTCTCCAAACCCCAGTTTCATGGCTTTCTCTATTTCCGCCATGGCAGCTTCGGCTTGGTTGATTAAGCCCTCGGGAAAATGGAAGCCGTTTTCAAAGTACTCCAGACAAGCCTGCGTGGTAATAACAAACCCCGGCGGAACAGGCAACCCGATCTGGGTCATCTCGCAGAGACCAGCGCCTTTGCCGCCTAAGAGTTCTTTGTCTTTTCCGTTTCCTTCTTCAAACCTGTAAACGTATTTTTGGGCTGTCTTGGTTTTGGGTGCGTGTGTTTTGGCATAGCTTTGGCTGGTTTGTTCGATCAAAAATTTTTTCCTCACGTTAGCGAGGGTGAAGTTGTGAGATAAAGGTATGTGACTGTAGATGTAAGCCAACATAAGAGGTTTGTTTGATGGCTTTGCTCTGGGAAATGCGGCAAAAACTGGAAGAAAACATGCGAGGCAATATCCTAAAAAACCAGTTCTCTTTTCTATACTTCCTAAACATCCATGCAGTTTTGGTTAACGTGGCAGATTAGTTGAGAGTAGTTTGGGTGAATCAAATGGTTTTAGCTCAGGCAGACATAATCTCAAGCATCAGAGAACACTCCAAAGAAGAGGCTTAAAGGTCTCTCATTCTTTCGACAAAGACTCTATCGAGTTCTATGCAGAGAAAAAAAGAGAAAAATTCATCATCGAAGGAATATGGGAGACTGAACCGCCGGACCCAAAAAAAATCACTTATGCAGTCGGGAAGACTGTCAAGAGAATGAAGGAGCGGGGATTCTGGATTTATTATGGTATCGCCATACCGAAAAGTTACTACAGGTACCTAAGCGAGTTTGAGGTAACTGGATTTGAGACGTTGGGGCTTCACTTGTTTTTGGTGGAAAGCTTCTATGAAGTGTCACATCTTGACCCCAAGATGGCTACTGAACTGATGAAGGACGTTAAAACAGGGAACATAACCGACGAACAGGTTTGGAGCATCAATTATGGATTGTAGATAGCACGGTTTTCGGGGATTTCTTAGCGACCAACTATATAGAGCCGGCGACCGACAGGAAATTTAACAATAGGTTGTACCTTCGATTTGGGAAAATGCTTTAAAGCAGTCTCGTTAACCTAAGGGGCTAAGCTGGTAATCCCTCGGCATGGCAGAACAAATAGAAAAGAAAGAAAAAAAGAAAACAGGATTCGATTACCACTCATCACGGTTTTTTGCGCTACTATTCCCCGCCATCTACTTAGCCGCCATAGCCGTCTTCAGCTTAGTCTACCACATTATTCCCGGCCCCGAACTTCTGGTTTTGGCGTTTCTAATCTATGCAGCTTACAACAAAACCACTTGGCGGTTCCTCAAAGACTGGCTGCCCTTCATCACGG
>JBNIDO010000127.1:0-5340 GCA_050108095.1 Bathyarchaeia archaeon | reverse complement strand
CTGCGGCCACCAATCGCCTGAGATGTCGAGTCAATGTAGTGTCTGAGCGATATTTAGATGAGACACAGCATGTTTCGAAGTGAGGCGTTAAAGGTATGCTCTGCCTGTGCATGGTTAACCGTTGCTTGTTCTTGTTTTTGAGGTTCGTTGGTTTTTGTTTACGTGTATTTTGCTACATTAGCGGCGGCTTTTCGTATTAGTTTCAAGCAGTTTGCATGATTATTGCACGAGGGATTCTGGGGATTGTGTAAATTTGCTCTTTTTTTAGCAGAAAAAGATGCTTAACTAACCGAGATTGGCTAAAATTAAACGTTTTAGCCCCTTTTACCTAAATAAAAGGCGTTTTTTTAGTGTGTTATCGCAAATTATAAATACTGTAAACTGCTGCTCTGAAATGTTCAAGGGGGTTGAAAGGGCTCTGGAACAATTAATCATTCGCGGTGGAATAGGGTTTGCATTTCCATCTTTCTTCCTTTAATTATTCCAAGGCCTCAGCAAACCCCTAGAACCAGCCACAAAAAAACCCAATAACGAAAGCCTCGCGTTTTCCTGTGTTTATTGCTAAAACATTTAGTGACAACATAATCTTTTATCAACGCAGCATTGACTTTTATCTTGTTTGAGGAGTTGATTGATGGAATGAGGTTACCCTCCATCGTTTTCACCAAAGATGAACTCTCACGTTTTGACAGCGCCAACAAAAACGAGTGGTTAATAACCAATGGGTTAGGCAGCTATGCTTCTTCAACAGCCCTAAACATCAACAACCGAAAATACCACGCCCTGCTCGTTGCAGCCCTGCGGCCTCCCGGGGAAAGAACGGTTATCCTATCAAAAATCGACGAAGACATCGAAGTTAACGGGCAAACCTACCAGTTGGGCGCAAACGATTTCCAGCACACCATCTACCCCAACGGCTACACGCTGCTAAAAGAATTCTCCATCTCACCTTTCCCTACCCATACCTACAGCGCTGGTCCCGTAGAGTTAACCAGAACTGTTTTTTTGTCCAATGAACAAAACGCTGTTGCAGCTCTCTATGCGGTCAAGAATCAATCTGACGCGGACGCAACCATACGCTTGTACCCCTTAGTTTCATACAGGCACTACCATGAAGTGATAAACAGACAGCAAAAGCCTTTAGAGATGAGTGAAACCCAAAAGGAAAACGCCGACGAGTTAACCTTCCAAAACCCCGCCTCCACTGTAGTCATAAGGGCGCTTGACGGCAAATTCGTAGCAAAACCTGTCTGGATTGAAGGTATATTTTACCGTGAAGAAGCCAACCGCGGAGAATCAAGCATGGACCAAAGCTATCAGTCAGGGTATTTTGAGTTCCAAGTCCCTAAAAACAGCACTGTCAAATTTGCAGTTACCGCCGTTGTGGGCGACAGTTCGGCGGAGGCGTGGAAGGACTCAGACAGTTTAGGCGCTACCGCTGAGGCTGTGGAGAATTCCTTTAGTTTGGAGTTGAAGCGAAGAGAGGCTCTGGTTGAAAACTTTTACAGTACGCATAAACAAGTAACGGCTAATGACGGTTTAAGTTGGCTTCTGCAGGCGGCAAGCGACTTCATAGTCAAAGGCACCAGTGACAGGCGTTTTGTCATCGCTGGCTACCAATGGTTTGGCTCATGGGGGCGCGACACCTTTGTTTCGCTGCCTGGTTTGATGCTTACCACAGGCAGATACGATGATGCAAGAAGCGTTATCACAGATTATATGCATTATTGCAAGCGGGGATTGGTGCCGAATTTGATTGATGACAAAACCGGTGAACCCCTCTACAACACCGTCGACGGCACACTCTGGTACATCAACTCCATACTACAGTACCTAAAGTACTCTGGAAGTTTTGCCTTCGTACAGAACGTGCTGTGGCCCATGCTAAAAGACATAGTGGAAAACCACAAGCAGGGTACAATCAACCGTATACACGTTGACCCAGACGGCTTGCTCTCACATGGACCCCAACTTACATGGATGGATACAGTGGTTGACGGTGTCCCCTTTACGCCTCGGGCTGGAAAAGCCGTGGAGGTACAAGCGTTGTGGTACAATACCCTGCGGACGATGCAGCTCTTAGCCGCTAAATTTGCCGAGAAAAAGTTAGCTGAAGAATACTCTGGCATGGCTGAGCATGCAAAAGCGAGTTTTAACGAGAAATTCTGGAACCGCGAACGAAACTGCCTCTATGATGTCATCAACGATGCTGGGCAAGTTGAACTCTCAACCAGACCCAACCAACTAGTTGCCTGCGCGCTCGATTTCTCCATGGTGGATAAAGAAAGGGCGAACCTTGTTGTAGATTTTGTTACCTCGGAGCTTCTGACGCCTGCTGGGTTGCGGACGCTTTCACCCAGAGACACCCGTTACAAAGGCCACTATGAAGGTGACCGCTCAAACCGCGACAGAGCCTACCACAACGGCTCCATCTGGCCCTGGCTCACAGGACCGTTGACGACAGCTTACCTGAAAGCCAAAGGCTACGGCGACACCAGCGTGCAACATACCAAAAATAACTTCATCATGCCCTTGTTTACGACTGAGGTTAGGCGTGGCGGTTTAGGTACAATAAACGAAATCTGCGACGGCGACCCTCCGCATACGCCGAGGGGCTGCATTGCCCAAGCTTGGAGTGTAGCTGAACCCCTACGTGCCTACATAGAGGATGTGCTGCAGGTTAGGCCGCCTTACGAGAAGGAGATTATGCAGGATTTTGAGAGGGCACTTGTGTCCTAAGTTAGACGGTGCCTGCTAGTCCACACATAATCCGCATAGCCAACTCTTTGTATTCTCTTATGCCGCAGTTTAAGCAAATCCACTCTTCAGGTGCTTTGTGGACACCGTTGGGTCTGTGCCCTGAGAGGTTGTATTGACGGTGGACTTCGCAGCATGTTTTCATTCTATTGCCGCATACGGGGCAGAAGCGGATGCCTCTCTCTTCCGCGGCTTCTACTATGTGCGTGTTGTCGAATGAGGCGTCAGACAAGGACGCTTTCCCCCCAAAACAAGCTTATGCCAAGGTCGTTCGCAAAGCTGGCGTTTTCACTGTTGATGCTTAATTGTAGGATTTTTGATCCCCTCTCCCATTATGGTACTGTTTTGGTAAGGCATGCGCTATAAGTGTTACCCATAGCAGAGGATCATTTTGCCTGAAAGTAGCTGGACTATGGCAGACTTACTGGTCACGTTTAAGAACGAGTAGAAAGGCAAAATCTCGATGACTAGGTGGCGGGCGGGGAGGGATTTGAACCTCGTTCGTCGAGGCGATAAAATCGCCAGGGCAAGTTTCTTCGCAGTCTCTTTCCCTTTTTTCTCAAGCAATCAGAATAGATGTGAACAGGCTGTTTTTCCGATTGAATATGGCAATTTAATCAGCGGTGAAGCATCGTCATTTCTCCCATTCTATTGGCATTGCGCTCACACATTTTCACGACACTTTTGCCCCGCAAAGGGTTAATCGTTAAGCTGATGTTCAGTAAGGAGACATAAAGAAGCTAAAGGCTATTGTGGTTGCATAGTGTAGCCAACAAATCTTTTTATCTATTTCTGCTATCAACTTTTGTCCAAAAACGTGCGCTTGAATGGTCAACTGTCCTAACTGCGGAAAAACCCTCACAAGACCCACAAAGAAACTGTCGAACCATTTCTTTTGTTTAGGGGAGTATACCTGCGATAGGTGCGGTGAAACATTTAAAGTAGGCTGCTAACGGCTGCTTGGGGGGGGAAACGGCTTGAAAATCGTTAATCCATCCTTTTCCGGTCTTACTGCTAGATTGCGTTTTTGGGCGATTTGTTCTACTAGCTCCTTATCTGATTGTTGGATTGCCCCTTTAATGTGCAGAGTATAGCCTGCTGAGTCTTTTAGGTGTTTGGAAAGTGACAGCTTCAGGTGAGAAACTACTATCAAGGCGCAAAATTTCCTTTAAACAAATGATTGCCTCATTTCTTTCCATTCGGCATCCTATTAGTTTCTCTTACGTTTTAGTATAAAAGTTTTGGCAGTGACTGTTTTTAGACCAGACTTGTGCAACAGGTTTCATGCGAACGCCAGCTTCACACGTATTCTTTTATAATTTCAAGCGAAGAATTAATTGGCACTGCCTTTTTTAGAATTGTTCTAACAGACTATGGAAAAGTGATCTGGGTTCATGTAATTTTTTTACCTATGGGGTTAGCGTTTCAACTATTTTGATGGCTCGGTATGAGTCGACAAAAGTTGCTATGCCAAGGTCTGAACGGGCAAACCCGCCAGTGATTTTTTGGCAACTTAGCACCCAATCTATTGTTTGCGATGGGTATCTACTTTTTTCGTTAAGTAAATCAAGAGTTTTTATGCCATAGTAGGTATGTTCCATGTAGGGATTGAGATTCACTGGTATTACTGTGAAACCGCCGCAGGGTTTTTCGCATGATCGGACAAAACGAAGGATGTTTGGTTTTTCCAGTCTTGATTCTAGTAGGCGTAAGCATGCAACGGCGTGATATGTTGAGTCAATGTTGGATTTGCCTGTGGGCCCGAAGCCGCCATCTGTGTTTTTGAAGCTGTTTAGCCAATCTTCAACTTTTGATGGGTTAACGGTGATTTTTAGCAAATCGGCAAGCTCCAATGCCATAAGGGTAGATTCAAATTCTGAACTGTCTGAAAAGAAAACGCTTGATCCGAAATACTTCATGGAATCAAGCAGTGCATTAACATCTTTTCTTAGAGCCGTACTTATATCTCTACCAATTAGCAGTTGCGCCTTTGCAGTATAGTACATAGAGTAAATGCTGTCTATTCGGTTTTCATCAAGAAATTGGAGGGTTCTTTCAACATTAGGAAAACTTGCGCCGAGCACCTTTAGAATGGCTAAACCATAGTATGTGTCTTGACCGTTGGATTCAAGGGCTCCTTGAGCAAAACAGTAACCGCCGTCTTCATTTTGTCTAGCAAGGACGTAATTGACAACCTTTGGGTATTGTAAGAAGTTGTTTAGCCGTCTCGCTTCAACCACAGTTACACCACATGTCCTTGGGTAGAAGCTATCAGCCTTGCCTGACAAAACAACGGCGTTTAAAGGCGAGCCTCATCGCCTTAATTCAAAAATTAAACTCCGAATAATATAAGCATTGTCAGGGAATTATCTCAGTCAAAACAACACTCCCTTAATATCAATAGTTTTTTAAGTTTGAACCTATATCTACTGCGGCGATAATTTGGGCGAGCGCAAGCTCAAGCTTTCTGGTTTTCGCCCCCTTCACCCAAAAGCTGGGAGAGCGGCTTTCTAAATTGACACATAAACGCGGTAGACGAAGTGCCAAATCACAGGAGATTCGCAGCCAATGGCAGGCAGCACG
>JBNIDO010000126.1:0-5434 GCA_050108095.1 Bathyarchaeia archaeon | reverse complement strand
GTTATCCGTGCATGGCACCGTCACCTAAAGGGTCAGGTGGACTATTTTTTGCTGCTAAAGGGTTCGGTGAAAATCTGTGTCTTCGACGATAAAACAGGTGAACTAGACGAAGTTGTCTCCAGCGGTTCTAATCTGCAGTTGGTTCGTGTACCCGGTCACTATTGGCATGGGTTTAAAGCGTTAGGTGATGAACCAGCGACGCTGCTTTACTTCACCACTAATCTCTATAACCCCGCTGACCCCGATGAAGACCGCCGAGAATGGAATGATCCAACACTCATCCCCAAAAGCATAAACGGCAATACAAACGATGTTCGTGTTGGTAAAAGCTGGGATTGGAATTACCCGCCGCATAAGTGATGAACTATGAAAGTGTTAGTTACAGGTGGTTTAGGCTTTATTGGAAGCAACTTTTGCAGGCATATGCTTGCAGAGCACTCTGACATTGAATTGATAAACGTGGACAAAGTAGGGATAGGCGCTAACCCTGCAAATCTGCAGGATATAGAGAACGATAAACGCTACACTTTCATCAAAGGCGATATCTGTAATCCTCAGTTGATAAACCGTTTAGTCCACCAAGTAGATGCAATCGTTAACATCGCCGCGGAGACGCATGTTGACCGCAGCATCGCAGACCCCAACGTGTTCTTGCAAAACAACACTTTGGGTACATTCACCATTTTAGAAGCCATACGGCGGCACAATCATAAGGCGCGGTTTGTTCAGGTCTCAACTGACGAAGTCTACGGCGAAGCACTTGAGGGGTCATTCACCGAAAACACGCCGCCGAAACCCTCCAACCCCTACTCTGCCTCAAAAGCCGCTGCAGACATGTTTGTTCTTGCTTACCACAAAACCTTCGGCTTAAACGTCTCCATCACACGTTGCACCAACAACTTCGGCCCATATCAGCTTCCTGAAAAGTTGATTCCTAAAACTGTTATCCGTGCTCTCCGCGACCTGCCGATTCCCATTTATGGCAAAGGCGTCAACATTCGAGACTGGATTTACGTGACAGATCACTGTGAAGCCGTAAACATCGTACTAGAGAAGGGGGAACCGGGCGAAATCTACAATATCTCAGCAGGCAACGAAGTAGCCAACATAGACATCGCTAAAAAAATCATCGCACAACTCGACAAACCTGAAAGCCTCTTAACCTTCGTCGAAGATAGGCCCGGACACGACATCCGCTACAGCTTAGACTCCAGTAAAACCCAGCGCGAGTTAGGTTGGAAGCCGAAGGCAAGTTTCGAAGACGCCTTAGAGTCGACGGTTCAGTGGTACCTCAAAAACGAGCATTGGTGGCTGCCGTTTGCCACTGAAGTGATATTGCACCCGACGCCTTGGAAGCTGGGCGGTTTCCATTGAAGCTTCTAATCACAGGCGCCAGCGGACTCTACGGGTCGAAACTGGCGAAACTGGCACTTGACAGGGGCATTGAGGTTTACTCATCTGACATCCAGAGCCTCTCTGTGTACGGCAACTTTGTTAAACTCGACATTTCCAACAAGGCTCAGGTCGAGGAAGCCTTCAAAACAATCAAACCCGACGTTGTCGTTCACGCCGCTGCCTTGACGGATGTGGATAAATGCGAGTTAAATAAGGCACTAGCTTGGCGAGTCAACGTTGACGGCACAAAAAACATCGCTGACGCCTGCCAAACCGCTGAGGCATTTCTATTCTGCGTCTCCACCGACTACGTTTTCAGCGGCGAAAAAGGCTCCTACAGCGAATACGACGCCCGCGACCCCGTAAACTACTACGGGTTAACCAAAGTTGAAGCAGAAGAAATCGTCAAATGCCTCCCCGAATACTTCATCGCACGCCCCAGCGTCATCTACGGGTCAACGCCCGCAGCTGGAAAAGTCAATTTTGTCCTCTGGCTAATCGAAACCCTGCGCAGGGGCGAAAGGGTAAAAATAGTCACAGACCAATGGAACACGCCGACGCTCAACACTAACCTGGCAGAGATGACCCTTGAAGTTCTCGAGCGCCGCTTAACAGGAATCTACCATCTGTGCGGGGCAACACGGGTTAGCCGCTTGGAGTTCGCAAAGAAAATCGCCGACGCCTTTGACCTTGACAAGAGCTTAATCGATAAGGTCTCCTCATCCCAGTTTTCCTGGCCCGCTAAGCGCCCATCGGATTCGTCGCTTGACACTTCCAAAGCCCAGCGCAACCTAAAATGCAAACCCCTCTCGATGGCAGATGCGCTTGAGCAGCTAAAACGTGAGTTATCCCCGAACCCCGCCCAGAATAGCAGCTTTGCATCTTAATCGTTCTTTTCCGACGGTTGTTGAACGGCACGGGTGGTGCTGGGCTATGACAAGCTTTGGGGTAGACGCCTACAAAGCATCAAAGAAGGATTTACTTAACGAAGGTGTGGCTCTTCACAGTGTCTCTGAAGAGGAAGTCTAGCTTATGGCTTTGACTGAGCGCGAGAAGGCAATTTTGCGTTTAAAGGCTGAAGGGGTATCGGATTATAAGATTGCCCGCAAGCTCAGGATGGAAACTCCCAATGTAACTCGTGCTAAAAAGAATGCTTCAAAAAACTTGAGCGCGCACGGGCTGACCTAAATTAAATTAATGAACTCAGGTCTCATCAGCGCCAACTATAATTTAGGTGCCTTGTTGCAAGTTATTTTCTTTCACCAAAGTCACAATAACCACCGTCAACACAGCAACTGCTACAATGATGCTACTTACCTCAGTTAACAATACAACGTTGGGGTTGCTGCTGTGGTTTACTCCGATGCCGACCAGCGCCCAAATAATCACCAACGCATAGGCGATGTCTTTGCGAATGCCCAGCATAAGCAAGGTAATGACTAAGGCCACTGCAACAACTAGTATTGCCCACGTTTCAGGGCTAATGCCAAATCCGTCCCAATTGTAAGCCGTTAAAGTGACAGCAACGTCCGCTATGGACGCAATGGTTATCCAGCCCAAATAAACACTAAACGGCAGATGAACCGCAAGTCTCTCGCCGACCTTTACTTTTGACCTGCCGATATCTAAGCGTAAATAAATCGCTATCAGCGAAAGTAGAAGCGCAAAGATAAGAACTACCGATAAAATTAGGCTTTCATATTGCCAAACAAAAATCCAAGCGATGTTTATTAGGCTGCTTAGGACAAATAGCCAGCCTATTTTTTTATGATATGTGCTGTTGCGTTCTCTTGGCAATGCCTGATAAATTACAAAGACGCCCAGTAGGAAGTAAATAATGCCCCAGATAGAGAAAACATACCCTGCAGGTGTAATAAGGGTAGGATTTTTGTCGGATATTACTGCGGTATCTTGACCGCCAATTAATGTTGTGCTTCCAGCAATACTATTTATTATAACAGTTAAAATGAATGCGACGATATTTACGTACTTTAAATAGCTTGAGCTATTTTTTTGCACAAAAATCAACTAAACAATTTATGTTGAGGTAGTATATAAGAGAATTTGAATCTTTTTAGGCTATATAGGTTCAACTTACTTTTTACTTCTTAGTCTTATTTTCAAAAAAAGATAGAGTCAGAAGGGCGCGAATACTCCAATAAACACAAGCCATGCCAGCGCTGTCTTGGCTACAAAACTCAATATAATATACGCTCGTTCGCCGTAGAGATAATCCTTCCAGCGGCCTATACCTTTGTACTGTAACACCATGTTAACCGCGAACACATTGAACACCGCAAAGTAAACGAAAAATATAGCATACACAAATGCTGGCGGCTCAACGCCCGTTGACATAATTGCTGATACAAAATAGGCAAACAGCACCACCCACGGAACGCCGCCTGAAACGCAGCCTACCAAAAATGCTGACCAGGAGGTTTTCTCAGTATGCTGATTTACGATTTCCATGTAGTAGCCGAACATGATCATCATTGCATTCAGGGTAAAAATCATCACAAGCGACCAGAAGTCCCAGACGCCCACAAACGTGGCAATCAATACAATCATTATTGAACTGGAAAAAGCGTACTCGTACCATCGATATGGGTTCATTCCCTTTTTCAAGTTTTCGTCGTATGCCTTGTTTTTTGGAAAAGCGATGAGGAAATGTGCCAGAGCCGAAAGTAGCGGAAATGAAGCAACAATCACTCCTAAGAAGCTGAGTGTAAACCACACTTGGGGGTCTGGTGCGATGTTAAAGGTTGGTGGAGGTCCAAGGGTTATGTCGAGTTTTAGGTAGAATGTGTATATGTCTCGTTCCCACGTTAGAAGCGTGCCTAAAATGAGCATTATTATTCCTTGGGATAAATGTAGAATTCCAGCGCCCAGATTGAATTTTTTTAGGTAACTAAAGGAAATAGGCGATTTTGCGATGATTGCCTGTCTTTCTTTATAATTCAAAATTTCCACCTTTTCAGCAAAAACATTTTATTTTATAACATGAAAGAGTTATAGCATAGCAGCGGTTTTTAATGTGCCATTTCCATCGGCGGTATCAAAACTTTATCGATAACATGGATAACTCCATTGTCTGTCATTATATCTGCCTGCACTATTTTTGCGTCGTTAACTTTAGGCATACGGTGACCATGCCACATGGAAGAATCGATTTTTACTTCTTCGCCTTCAACTGTTTTTGCAGTTTTAAGTTTAACAACATCTGCCGATGTAACTTTGCCTGCGACAACGTGGTATGTTAGAATTGATTTTAGTTTTGGGATGTCTTTGAGGAGGTTTTCAACTGTTCCTTTAGGCAGTTTCTCGAAAGCATCATCTGTTGGAGCAAAAACGGTAAACGGACCCGGACTCTTTAAGGTATCAACCAGTCCAGCAGCCTGAACAGCAGCAACCAACGTTTTGAAATTGCCCGCGGATATTGCAGTATCGACTATATCTGCCATAAAAATTCGTCACCTCCCAACTATTTTTTTGAATTTAGCATCTATGCATCTATTATTATTCGCTTCATGATGCATTAATAAGAATTTGTGGCTGTTCAGTGTCAATAACGTTAACAATTTAGTTTTGCTTGTTAATTATGTAATTTGAAGATATTCTATATTCTTTGATGGGCTGATTATGGTTCAAAGCGTAAAGTATGAGGTTTTAAGAAAATTGGGCAATGTAGAGATTCGGCGTTACCCAAAAATTGTTATAGCCAAAGCATCGAACCTTGAGCCAGATAATTTCGGGCTCCTTTTTCGTTTCATCTCAGGAAACAACAAGCAGGGAGCAAAAGTAAAAATGACTGCTCCGGTTGTTTCGCAAGATACGTCCCAAGAAATAAAAATGACATCACCTGTTTTGTCTGAATTTTCCAGTCAAGGTTACATGGCTTTTGTTATGCCTTCTGAATTAAATCTGGAAACTACTCCTCTGCCCATAGACAGTAGTGTCAAGATAGAAGAGGTGCCCTCAAGATTAGTTGCAGTTTTACGGTTTTCTGGAAGCTGGTCTGAAGCTCACTTTGAAGAAAAAA
>JBNIDO010000125.1:0-5465 GCA_050108095.1 Bathyarchaeia archaeon | reverse complement strand
ACGGTGGCGTGCCCAACCTGCGGACCCAAAGCCTACCTAACAACCAACAAAGGCAAACCAGTAGATGCCGTTGACCCTGTGCGGTTGGCGGGGAAACTGCTTTCCGAAGGCAAAATCCTAGCCATCAAAGGGTATGGCGGGTTCCACATAGCCGCTTCCACAACGCTTGAGAAGCCGCTGTTGAGGCTGAGGGAAACCAAGCATCGCCGCGAAAAACCCTTCGCAATAATGGCAAGAAGCCTTGAGGCGGCAAAAACTTTCGGTGAAGCAAGCCCCAACGAACAAGAACTTTTGACTTCGCCCCAGCGTCCCATTGTCCTGTTAAACAAAAACCAAGACTACACTCTCTCGCCGTTGGTTGCGCCCAGCCTGCACAATGTCGGCGTCATGCTGCCCTACACGGCACTGCATTACATGCTTTTTGACGGCGTTGTGGACTCAGCGTTTGTGATGACCAGTGCAAATCCAGCCAGCGAACCCATCGTAAAAGACAACACGGCAGCAATCGAAATCCTCGGCGACACAGTCGACTACTTCCTATTTCATAATCGCAAAATCGCCCACCGATGTGACGACTCTGTTATGCGTGTCCACGGCAGCCACCCCGTTTTTATCCGCAGAAGCCGCGGCTACGCACCTGCCCCAATCCGCCTAAAACACAAAACCAAACACTGCATCGTTGCCTTAGGTGGTGAACTCAACAACACCTCCACTGTGCTCTATGACGATAAAGCTTTCATCAGCCAACACATCGGCGACGTAGAAAATATCGAAACCCAAAACTTCCTCCTTGAAGCCACCAACCACCTCCAACACCTCACAAACACACATGCAGAAGCCGTAGCCTGCGACTTGCACCCCAAATTCAACACCACCCGCCTAGCCAAAGAAATGGCTCAGCAGAACGGGTTGCCTTTTGTTCAGGTGCAGCATCATCATGCTCATGCGGCGGCGTTGATGGCGGAACACGGCTTAGACGACATCGTTGCGATAGCCTGTGATGGCTACGGCTATGGTTTAGGCGGCAAAGCGTGGGGTGGCGAACTCCTTTGCTGCACAGCGGAGTCGGCGGAGTTTCGGCGTGTTGGGCATTTGGAAGCTCAGCCGTTGTTGGGCGGGGACTTAGCAAGTCGGTATCCGCTGCGTGTCGCGGCTGGGATGCTTCAGAAAGCAGGCGTTAACGTAGAGGCTTGGCTCAGCAAAAATGTCGAGCACCTGCCCCATGGCGCAACAGAAGCTCAGCTAATCACGGAACAACTCAAAACTGGCAAGGGCACCATAGAAACCACCAGCTGCGGACGCGTGTTAGATGCGGTCGCAACGGTGCTGGGCGTCTGTTTTGAACGTAGCTACGAGGGGGAACCCGCCATGAAACTCGAATCCGCAGCCATGGAGGGCGAAGACGCATTAGCCCTAAAACCCCAATTCAAAGGCGACGTTTTGGAGACTACAAGCCTCCTCAAGACAATTTATGAAACTTCAGGCAGGACTTCCGCTACGGACCTGGCGTATTCAGCCCACGTTTACCTCGCATGCGGCTTAGCCGAGTTAGCAATTCAAAAAGCCAATTCAGAAGGCACCGTAAACGTCGGTTTCACGGGCGGCGCAGCATGCAACCAAATCCTTGCACAGACCATCCGCCAAATTGTTGAAGCCGAAGGACTGCGGTTCTTTGTGCATGAATCCCTGCCGGCTGGCGATGGAGGAGTTTCATTTGGTCAGGCAGTTGTAGCATCAAAATCCGTTTTTTAGACCAATCTGTTTTTATCGCGCTTTAAACCATTTTCTGGGTATCTGATGCTTATGTGTTTAGCTATTCCAGCCAAAATCATGTCTTTATCGGGCGAAAAAGCCCAAGTTGACTTCGGACAGGGCGTCTTGCGTGAAGTGAACGTGTCGCTTGTTGATGCTAAACTAGGCAACTATGTGCTGGTGCACGCTGGCTACGCAATCCAAGTGCTCGAAGAAAAAGAAGCGCTTGAAACGCTCAGCCTATGGAATGACGTTTTAGCTTCAGCTGGCGGAGAGTAGGCATGTCGGCGAACCTCCGCTTCAGAAACCCCGAAGTGGCTCAGGGCATTGCCCAGAAAATCCGCGAAGTAGCACCTAAGTCGGGGCAAATCAAAATTTGCCATGTCTGCGGCACCCACGAATGGACTATAACCCACTTCGGCCTACGCAGCCTACTGCCCCCAAACGTGGAAGTGATTGCTGGACCCGGCTGCCCCGTCTGCATAGTGCCCGCAGCAGAAGTCGACGAAGCCGTGTCGCTGGCGAAACAGGACAAAGTCATAACCTGCTTCGGCGACTTGTTGCGTGTGCCAGGCAGTGAATCCTCGCTTATAGACGCCAAAGCTGCTGGTGCTGACGTCAGAATTGTCTATGCGGTTACGGACGCGGTGGAAATGGCTAAAAAAGAACCAGAAAAGGATTTTGTATTTCATGCAGTCGGATTTGAAACCACCGCCCCCATCACCGCCGTTGAGGCACTGGGTGATTTACCCCAAAACTTTAGCTTCCTCGTTTCTCACCGCCTTATCCCACCCGCCATGGAACTGCTTTTGGGTGTTGAGGGTTTGCAAATTGACGGTTTCATCGCGCCTGGGCATGTTAGCGCCATAATCGGCACTAAACCCTATGAATTATTCACCAAAGTCTACCGCATGCCCACGGTGGTTGCGGGGTTTGAACCAAACGACGTGTTAATGTCAATTTATATGATTCTCAAACAATGCAGAGCCAGCGAAGCTGAACTGGAAAACGAGTACTCCCGAGTGGTCAAGCCAGAGGGAAACACGAAAGCCCTAGAGATGATGCGACGAGCCTTCGATGTCGCTGATGGAAACTGGCGGGGCATCGGTAAACTAGCCAACTCAACTCTCCAACTCAAGCCATCACTCGCAGCATATGATGCCCGCAAAAAATACGGTCTAAAACCCCAAGAGGGCAAAGACATCCACACCGGCTGCCAATGCCACCAAGTCATAGTGGGAAAAATCAAACCCAACCAGTGCCCCCTGTTTCTGTCAGCCTGCACCCCAGCTAAACCCGTGGGTGCCTGCATGGTTAGCAGCGAAGGCACCTGCCGTGTCTGGGCAAAAAACGCAGCCACTAATGCTCTGTAAAGCCGATTATCTTTTTTCCTGTTAGCTTGTGCTTACCAGAAGCCGCCTTTTGACGTAACTGTAACTGTGGCGTCCAACGAGCCAGCGCCGATTAATCTGAAAGTCAAATTGTAGTTTCCAGAGGACAAATCTATCCAGTCACTGGTGAAGCTTTGCTGTCCGCTTTGTGCAGAGGTGTGTTCCCATACGACTTGGTCACCGCTCAAGATTTGGGCTTGCCAAACTGCGACGCCGCTGTGGACACTGACTGTAATCTGTGCTTTGTCGTCTAGAAAAGGCTGGTCAAACGATGCAGTCTGGGAATCTATGCCTGCCGAGAAAGAAACTGGAATATCCACCGTTGTTCTGGGATAAGTTAAACCAAGATAAACTGCAAACCCCGCAACAACTATTATCACAATAATTACTACTGCCGCAACTGACCTTCTCATAAAACAAAACTCCATAACCAAGATTGCCTTGTTGAGTCTAAACCCCACAGCAATACCCTGACCAGCGGCAGCTCACACTCAAAACGCCGGAGCGTCCTGAGCTGTTACCGACGCCAGTTTGGATACCACTGCGAAGCGTGTTCCTCAACATAGGCAAAAAAGTAAGGTGCTGCATCCCCATATAATGGTTTGTTAGTGCACTTTGTTATATAACAGGTTCTTAGCAATGACTCGTAGGCTGATGGTTTTTTCATGTGAGCCTATGAAGTTAGCAATAAATAGGCTGGAAAAACCGTGCGCGTTTATCGTATTGCTTCGTCGATTCTCTGGTTCCGTCTGGTGCTAGTGACTTCTTTGAAAAGCTCCAGACATTCCTCTTTTGTGGGCGCTTCGATGCATATGCTACCGTAAGCGCCTATGTCGATTCGGTAGTTTCTATCTCCTCTCTCTCTTCTTTCTAATTCTCCGATTTGAGCCATATTTTCCCCTCTCCAAATAAGGTTATAGTTACATATACACCACTGGTTATATTCTTATTGTCGTTTTAGCGTTTTAAGAATTAAAGCGATAACTCGCATGCTTAGTTTGTTTGCAAATGATGTTTTTTAGAGGGAAAAAGTTGCTTAAACGCAGATAGGGAAGTTCAGGAAGAGAGAGGGGAAACACCTGCGTCTAAGCTGACTTAAGCATACTATTGCAGGTTGATAGATAAAAGAAAATGTGACTGCATCAACACAACAACAAAAATGAACCTGCACTATATTGCCTGCGTCATTTCTTTGCCCAGGGTCTTCTTGCACCAGGATTGTCCCAGTAAGCAAAGCACATACGTGCCGTCACATACATCTTGAGCTTTGGGTGATTGCAGAACTTTTTGTTGGTTGTGTCAGCAGATGAGCCACCTGGCAGAGTTATTAAGTCCGCTTTTTCTGCTTTATCTAAGTCGCCTTCTGTGGTTTGGTCGATTCCGCCCAAGCTGTTAAGCTCTTGGCTTTCCACAGCTTCATCGTTTTAGGCTATATACATGCAGTTATAGCAGTTTGTGCCAACAATTTTTTGTCCTTCCAACATATCACCCGCCAAACTTCAGAAATGCTTTGCCAAGCTGGGTCTAAATCCTACGGGCTACATCTTCACCAATTCAGCACAACACCCTCTACTCCGCCGAAACGTTTGAGGCTGTTACTTACTTCAGCGTGGATACAACGAATAAGGCGCATTCCCCAACTTCAAAAATAGTAGAGACTCTATTTTGATATGACAGTTTGTTGGCACACCATCGTGGCTATCCGCATGAAATAGGCGGAAGGTAGATGCGGCCCTAACTATTAGGCACAGTAACAGCAACCTGCATAGAACGCTACTTTCGGAATATTCCTAGCAGATTCGCGGCACAGGATCGCCGACAGGACGTGCCACAATTCTTTTGCCGCCGACCACCGTCTGCATCGCAACACCCCTAAACTCTGAGGTGGCTTCCCCGATTATCTGCGCCTCTTTGCCCTGGGGGGTTTGTCGCAGAAACTCCAGAACCGCCTCCGCCTTATCTGGGACGACGCCGATGATGAGTTTGCCCTCGTTGCCGATTTCCAGCGGGTCCAAACCCAGCATTTCACAGGCAGTCTGAACGTCTGGGTGGATTGGGATTTTGTCTTCCTGTGTTAATATGCCGACTCCTGATTTTTCAGTCCACTCATTTAGGGCGTCGGCTAATCCGCCGCGGGTGGGGTCTTTCATGGCAACGACTCCGCCCACCTCCCCCAACAAAGCCTGTACCATACGGTTAAGCGGTTTCACGTCGGATTTGATTTCGCTGCCAAACTTGAGCCCTTGCTGAGCGGAGAGCACTGCCAAGCCGTGGTCGCCGATGGCGCCGCTTAAGATGACTTTGTCGCCTACCGCAAGGTTG
>JBNIDO010000124.1:0-5467 GCA_050108095.1 Bathyarchaeia archaeon | reverse complement strand
ACAAGCATAAGCATACTTATGGGAAAAATAAAGATAAAAGCCAACTCATGGCGTCTAGTAACCGTTTTAAACTCTTTTTTCATAAGCGCTGCCTCAACAGTGGAAAAACCTAGCTTTGCAAACAAACTCTGCTTGGGCATGTAGATGCCGCTTGACAGCCTAATTGCAGGCAACTGATACAACCCAAACCGAGTGTTAACGTATGTTGCCACATAGAATATAGCGGCTATGAAACCAAGACTCGCCAAAGAAAAAAGAAACGTTTCCACCCAGAGGTTGCTGGCAAATGCAGAGAGAGCCATCCCCGGCCACACATAAGGAACAAACCAAAGCAGCCTCTGCCCTCCAGCTACAGCTTCAAAGAGAAGAGCAGGCGTTACCTGATTAATGATAGAAAAGTAAACTGCATAAAATGCACTCATTGCTCCTATTGAGAAGGCGAGTCTTAGCCATATGGCGCTTCTTCCAGCACCCTTTGTTACTGCGCCCAACAGCCTGACTTGGAGGGTTTTGAAAACTTCTGTGGTTGCACTTGCCAAGATTAAGCTTGCGATCAATGCAACCACTGTTAAGACGGCAAGAGCAGTGAGCCCCATGAAAATACAAGCAACTAAAAGGGCTGAGCTGATAAATAGTGTAATTTGTAAGGGTAAGCCAAGCAGGCTCGATATTATGGATGATAGGGTGTGTTCTTTCCATGAGATGGGAAACCAGTACATGGGTTGAACTGACGCTTTAGCCCCTATGCGTTGCACCTGATTTATCTGAGTGAAGACTATGCCGTAGAGCAGAACAATGGTTGGGATAGTTATCAAGAAATATTTTGCGCCATCTAAAACAGTGCTTTGCATAGTTTGGCTGGACGCTGAGTAAAAGTTGCCTATCAACCCTCCCGCTATTATGCCTATCAAGCAAGCCAGCACATAGAGGCTGTAGGTGACTAGTTTGTTCTCTTGGTATCTTCTAAATTTGGATTCTTTGAGTGTCCTCTTAGCTTTCCGATTAACGCTTATAAGCAGTAGGACGGTTTTCCAATTCATTTCGAGAGTGCCTCAACGATGGGTTGGACATCATCAGTTCCGGTGAGTTTGAGAAAGATGTCTTCTAGGGCTGAATTGGGCATTCTTGCCTGCTGCCTCAACTCATCCATAGTCCCTACCGCAAGTAGCTTGCCTTCATACATGATAGCAATGCGGCTGCATATGGCTTGGGCAATCTCCAATACATGAGTCGATATGATAGTTGTTACGTTTTGTAGAGCTAATTGATGTAGTAGGTCTTTGACGATTTTGGCTGATTTTGGATCCAGAGTGTTTAGGGGTTCATCTAAGAGCAACAGTTCAGGTTTATGCATGAGCGCTGATATAATTAGTATCTTCTTTTTCATGCCCTCGGAGTAGCCGCTTATCATATCGCTTTCCCTGCCCTCCAAACTCAGCGCCTTGAGGAACTCTTCAATGCGCTTTTTCTTTTCCTCTAACCCCATCTGGAAGACGTCGCCGGCGAAGTCAAGGAACTCAAGGCCTGTTAAAAACTCATAGGCGCCAGCATCTTCAGGTACATAACCGACTCTCTTCTTTACCGCGATAGAATTCTGTTGCAGGGGTAGGTCTAAAACGTTTATGGTTCCGCTGTCAGGTTTGACTAAGCCTAGAATCATTTTTATCAGGGTTGATTTGCCTGAACCGTTTGGACCTAAAAGACCGATGACTTCGCCTTTTCCTATCTCTAAGGTGAGACTATTTACTGCTGTCACATCGCTATAGTGTTTAGAAACACCTGTCAGCTTAACGGCAGGTGACTTGTTTGATTTAACGTCGTTACTCATGCTTGCTTGTCCCCTCGTATTTGTGGTGATTTAGGATATCTAGTTCCACAGGCAAGTGCTCTCTGTATGTAGTCTAATGCTGGTATGATTTATGAATTTTTGACAAAAATTTTAGTCAACCTCAAATATGGAAGCCGTTCCAGCTCATTATCACAAAGAATAGACCCGATAGTTAGTCAGCCAGAACCGTTTACACGCTTAAGCTTAAGGAGCACCGTCTCTTTAAGCGAGAAACAAGTTTTCATAGCCCCTTGCTTTGTAGCCAAGTTCCATTTCATTTTTTTGGATGCCAATGTTAAGTGGGACAGAAGAGGGCGTGACTAAAGTTTCCAATGGCATCTCTCTCAGGTGCTGGCGGTTATAGCTGACTCCTCAAGGATAGCACACAATTTTATTTTATGAGTCCATACCCGATGAGTCTCCATCTGGCAGTGATTTTTCTGCTGATGGCAACCCTTGAATTGGGCAACGCGCAGATGGGTCGTGTCAACTTTACTTTTATGGTGTTCTGCTTGATGTAGGTGACTTTGCCCACGTTTACGGCGGCGCCTATGTGGAGCAGCAATGCCTCGTCGGGGTTGATTTTTTCGACTTTCTGCAGTTCCTTGGTGCCCACCACGCGTTCTAAGACGTGTGTTTCTAAGGTTAGCTCTGTCACTGTCGGAGGCAGTTGGTCTGTTTTGCCTGCGATGCTGCCTGTTAAGCCATCTGCTTTGGAGTAAGAGGGGTCAAGCAGTGTCCCGACGCCGACTAGTCCGCCGCACGTGGCTTCCTTAACGCTTTGTTCGCCTGCGTGGAGGCTGACGATTTCGCTGATGAGTGGGTCATAGACTGTTTTGCCTTCACGTTCAGTCATGATGCCGGGGCGGATTTCGATTTCTTCTCCGACGACGAATTTGCCCTGTGCAATGGTGCCGCCGATTATGCCGCCTCCCAAATCTTCGATGGTAGTGCCTGGCTTGTTGATGTCAAAGGAGCGGATGATGTACATGAGCGGCGGCAAATCAGGGTCCCTGTGTGGGGTGGGGATGATTGTTTGTATGGCATCGAGGAGCACATCGATGTTTATGCCCCGTTGCGCCGAAATCGGGATAATCGGAGCGTTCTCTGCTACTGTGCCCTTAACAAAAGCCTTGATTTCCTTGTAACTCTCCAACGCCCGTTTCTGGTCAACGATGTCGATTTTGTTCTGTACCAGAATGATGTTTTTGATGCCGCTGACTTCAGCAGCTGCAAGGTGTTCACGCGTCTGAGGCTGCGGGCAGGGTTCATCTGCCGCGATGACCAAGATGGCGCCGTCCATGATGGCTGCGCCTGAGAGCATTGTTGCCATTAAAGCTTCGTGGCCGGGGGCATCGACGAAGCTGATCGCACGCACAAACTCTGCGGGTGAATTACATTTTTCGCAGACAGGGTGGATGGTATAGTTGTTGGGTGGGGGGCACTTGGTGCATTGGAAAATGGGCATGTCTGCGTAGCCCAGTTTGATGGTGATGCCGCGTTTGAGTTCTTCACTGTGCCGTGAAGCCCACATGCCGGTTAATGCTTGGACAAGGGTGGTTTTGCCGTGGTCAACGTGCCCTATGGTGCCGATGTTGACTTCTGGCTGTTTTGGGAGGGCCTTAGATGCGTTACTCATAGTATTCTTCTTCTTTTAGATAAACACTGGAATGGATAAAAGGAATTGAGGATGGCTGTTTATAAGGTTTAAGCATGCACGCAACAGAAAATTATTCTTGAGGTGCCTGCGCCTGCTCTTGCTTAGCCGGCAGTGGAATCGGCGCTGCTCCAGCTGGGCGATCTATGATCTTCATGTTGATCTGGACGATTTCGTCTGTGATTGTGTCGCCGCGGACTGTTTTACGTTTGCGTTCGCCCTTCTTTTTGGGGCTAAAGCCTGCTCCGCCGCTGATAACGACGCTTCGGCGTACACCGCCGTGAACGTTTGAACGCATGGGGACGCCGTCGCTGTCTGAGCCGCCCATGACTTGCACTTTGTGTGCTGGTAAATCGACGACTGCGCCGTCTAATGTGTCGCCTATTTTTCTTCCGATGAAGGGGCTTGCGCGTGCTTCTTCAAGCTCTACTACTTTGGATGCTCCCGATTGGGGGTCGGAAACTATGACTTTGAACTTTGCCATTCTAATTTACTCTCCAGCGGAGTATCAACTTGGATGCTCTCTCTATTAAGTATTTATCCTTAGAAGCCCTAAATCATCAGAAATAAACGTTTCCGTGGTCCTTGGTCAAGTTTAACTCTGTTGTACTTCTGTTGTTTCCACGTTTTCCTGCTCAGGAAACAGTGGCTGGTCGTTTTTTACTTCGCCTTTTGAAGTGAAACTTTGGTCCTTGCCGTTTTGGTGATTGCCGTTTCTAGGCGAGATGACGGTAAAATGGAACGTTACATAGGAGATGATGGTTTTCAAGAAGAAAATAAGAACGCCGCCCAAAAGCGCCACGGAAGCACCGATGGCGAAGGGTACGCCTAGTGCACGGTAGATTTCGCTTGTTATGATTTGAGCGTAGCCGATAAAAGCGTATCCTTGTGATTCTACGTTGCCCGCGATGGACTTGACAATTACGACCTTGTCTATGGGAATCAACTGCGAGAGCGAAGCAAACACAAAGAGTAAAGTGATGATTTCAAAGCACCAGCCCAGAAAAGAGAAGAGGATGGGTTTGGCGAGCATGCGGGGGTTTTTGAGTAATATTTCCATTCCCTCGTGGTAGTCGCCTAACGCTTTATCCACTTTGCCTTCAAGAGTGGCAAGGGTAGTGCGGTTTTTGTAGATGTGGCTTATAGCGTTGAATAAGCGGGTGACAAGTTTTTTGGCGGCAACAGGCTTAAAGCTGGCTAAAAGCAGAGCCGCCAGCGGCAACGTGAGAATCAGAATTATGCCGCCTAACCCTATCAGCAGCGAAGTTTCCAGGCGGTAGTTGATTAGTAGAAGGGCTAGTGCAAATAGCATGCCACCGAGGTTGAATATGGCTTCATACATGTTTTTGGCGACGACAGATGCGACTGCTTTGCCGCTTTGTATGTTAGGGTCCTTGTTTAGCAGGTACGCCTTGAAAAGGTCGCCTGACCAGCCGCCAGGGATGAGGTTGTCAACAAATATGCCGACCCAGTATAGCTTGAATGCTCTACGCAGACTGATCCTGATTTTTAGGGAAATAAGCAGTTGACGCCACACGATGGTATTGAAGAAAATAGAAACCATGAGACTTAGAATAGCTATTAAGTAGAATGCTAAGTTTGCTTCTTGGATGACAGTGATCAGCTGGTTTATACCCACGACGTAGAGGAGATAGAAAATCAGTGCTGTGTAGCCAATCAGAGTTGTAACTAGGATTAGCCTCTTGAATGAAGAACTGATGTTAAAAGGTTTGCCAACATCTCCCATGGCTAAGTAATATTTGTATCAATATTTCAGCTTTATCCATCGATAGCTTCTTTTTGGCTTAATCGCTGAAAAGAAGATTTCAAGCGTATTCTGTTTGCTGAGCTAGTAAACGTTTTAATCTCTCTTCAGTGTGGTGTGTTTGCTATGTGGCGGCTTGGGTTCTTCTTCCACGATGTAGCTTTTGGTTTACTTACTGTCTTTATACCGCTATACGTGGTGGTTTTTCAGGACACCA
>JBNIDO010000123.1:0-5487 GCA_050108095.1 Bathyarchaeia archaeon | reverse complement strand
AGTAGACCATCAAGTCCAAGTCATGTATTCAGGCCACCTAGCCATCCTCGACACCATCCACGTTTCAGGGCAAATCAGCGACGGCTTCACCATCGGTTTGCCCTACCAGTACAGCGCAGACGTCCTCAAAGTCTTCGCCTACGACAGCAGTCACGTCTACGACGTCAATTTGGGCGTGCAAATGGGCAACCACAGCGGATTCTACGGCGCCACAGTAAGCTTTGACGGCAACAACCCCAGCGTGTTCACCGTGGCGTTTGTCTTATCCAACAGTTTACTCACTGAACAGGGCACCAGCCAATACATCCTCTCTTTTCCGGCATATCCGAGTTTGACACAGTCGGTGGGAACCTGCCATGCAAACATAACCTTCCCCAGCCAAACCACAAGCCTAACCATAACTAAACCAGACGGACAAACCAAAGGCGCAACCTACACAAAAACCGATCTACCAGCCTACACCTACTCAGCCTCAACCGCCGACTTCAAAGTGCCATCTGGGTCCATCCAGTTAACCAGCATAACAAACCTCAACCGAGAAGTAACCATCGACGCCACAGGCGCAGTTACAGTAACCGACAGCTACCGCATAGTAGCCAACTCTACGTCACCGCTTAACTCGTTTGTGCTAAGTTTACCGCAAAACGCTGCAAACGCAGTCGTAAAAGACCAATTCGACAACGACCTCTCAACCCAGTACACCAAAACCTCCAACGCACTTTTGGCAAACGCAACCTTTGTCTCCTTTGTCAACCAAGGACAAGCCACAGTCCTAACAGCATACTACACATTGCCAAGCGCCCAGATCCAAGCGCCCAACTATGTACTAAACAACTTTAAGCTATTTCCCAACTTCCAATACCTAGTTGAGCAGGCATCCACCGCCTTCAATCTCCCCGAAGGCGCAACCGTCATCACCCCCCAAGCCTCGACGCTTACTTCATCCTCAACCCTGCTCCGAGGCACATACCAAGACACCCTTAGCGTAACCGCAAACGACGTAAGCTACGTCGATTACCTCGCTCCCCAACAGAACCTTATTCGGCTCTCCTACAACTACAACCCCGTCTGGGTTTCTTTTAGACCCACGTTTTGGGCGGCTTTGGCTGCCTTCATCGGATGCGTAGGTGCAGTTGTCTACCGCAAAGTCAGACCCAAAGAAGAAACCTACCAAACCCGAGCCGAAGCACACGTTCGCCAAGCAATGGCTCAGAAAGGGGCAGTCTACGAGGTGAAGCCTGGTCAGCAGGCAAGCCCAGAAATCATCAAGGAATTCGTCGATGCCTATGAGAACAGAATACAACTCAAAGCGGAGTTGCATTCAATGGACCTTAAAGCACAGAAAGGCAAGATTCCAAGACGCCAATACAAGGTGCAGCGGAAAAACGTTGAAATCCGCATAGAGGGCTTAAATCGAAGTATAGAGCGGTCAAAGGCGTTTCTTGGGGGTACCAGTGGTTCTTACCCTGATTTGGTTCGACAGTTGGATTTGGCTGAGTCAGACCTAGCAGAGTCAGAGCTAAACATCGAAAAACTCGAATCGCTCTACGGTAAAGGGGAAATTTCACGTGAGAGCTACAAGCAAAGAATCGTTGACTACCAAAAAGTCCACGATAAAGCTGAATCAGCCATTAAGGGAATTTTGCTACGTTTACGTGAAAAAATCCGTTGAGCAACCTAAACACTTTTATTTTACAGGGAAGCTTTTTGGGAAATATTGCAGTGAGGTAAGACAAAAATGGTAAAAATTGTTGTCGATGCCAAATGCACTGGATGCGAAACTTGTGTCAACACTTGCCCAGTCGGCGTTTATGAAATTAAAGATGGCAAGTCAGTTCCAACCAAGGAAAGCGAATGCTTGGTTTGTAGAGCTTGTGAGGCACAATGTCCTGAAGGTGCGATTCAGGTAATCGAGTAAACCAAAGAATAGTCTCTCACTTTTGAGAGAGCTTCCACTTTTATTGTCAACATTTTTGAATGAACTCGATGGCAATTTACTCAACCCATATTTTGCAGCACCTTGTTTGCGCTTTTCTGTTTTTTGTTATTAGAAGAAGAGTGAAGCGCCCCTATTCATCTTCTTCCAGCGGTTTTTGCTATGCAGTGCTTTATGTTGTCTGCGTTTTGTCTGGGTTGCAGGCTGGTTGAGGCGTATTCTACAAGCAGGTCAGACAAAGCAGTTTTTTACGCTACTTTGAGAAAATTTAGTCCTCTAAGTTCAGCAAGAACTCGACTATCTTTGCCAGTTGCTCTGCTGTTATGCGGTCGAGGTGTTCTTCTTCCTCTATGTTTGTGAGCGTTTTATCGGTTTGCATAGTTACGGGTATGGGCTGCTTTTGCTATAACAGTATCTCCAAGGCTTACTTCGAACTTCGAAGTAGCACCTGTCAGGTGAGTTGTCAGTTTAACGATAAAATGTAAATCCACTGGCGCTTACCACGCATAAGTTCATGGGTAATTAACTGAAAAAGCGCAATACAGGCATTTTTCCATGGAAAACACCGACGGCTAGACAGGCAAAAGTTATATGCCAAAACTACAAAGACTTCTCTATGTCAACCAAAGTCCACTGTTGCCACATACTGGTCAAAACCCAAACGGAAGCCAACACAGTAAAAGCCCGCCTAGACAAAGGCGAAAAATTTGGTGAAGTCGCCAAACAAGTCTCCCTTTGCCCGTCCGGCAAGAAGGGCGGAGATCTCGGCACCTTCACGAGGGGCAAGATGGTTAAGGAGTTTGAGAAGGCAGCTTTTGCGCTTGAGAAAGGGCAGGTTTCTTGTCCTGTTAAGACGCAGTTTGGGTATCACATCATTAAGCGTATTGAGTGATTATTTTGGAGTTTTTTTGGTGGGTTGAGTTGTTAGTGTGTTTTGCTTTAATTCAATATTGAGAAGATATATCTTTAAAAGAAATACTTATATGAACCGCACAAAACATAATCCTAAGAAGGCAAGCCGTTGAGCCAAACCAAAACCAAAAAAATCTCACTCAACATCGGCGGCATGAGCTGCATAAACTGCGCCCGCACCATAGAAAAAGCACTAGGCAAACTAAACGGCGTAACCCACGCCACCGTCAACTTAGCAGCTGAAAAAGCCCTCATCGACTACGACCCCACAGTCGTCGACCAAAAAACTATCGAAGACACCATCAACAAAATCGGCTACCAAGTCATCCATGAAAAAGTCAGCATCCAAGTAGGCGGCATGACCTGCGTCAACTGCGCCAAAACCATCGAAAAAGTCCTCAACGCAAAAGAAGGCGTCTACAATGCCGCCGTCAACTTCGCCGCAGAGCGGGTTTTGGTTGAATACAATTCTGAGCAGGTCAGTTTGCCAGCTATCAAAAAAGCGATAACCGACGTGGGCTATGAGGTCATTGAGCCTCAGCAGAAAACTGTTGAGGATGCGGAGAATAAGGCGCGGCAACGGCATCTTCGCCGCTTAAAGGTGCTCTTGGCATCCAGCATCGCCTTGACCGTTCCGATTATTTTGTTGATGTGGTTCTCAGTCCTGCCGATGGAGCAGAACAACATCTTAATGTTCGTACTGGCAACCCCCGTTCAGTTTGTTATTGCCTGGACCTTCTACGTCGGGGCGTACAAGGGGCTAAAGAACAAAACAGCCAACATGGACACTCTAATCGCCATGGGCACATCCACCGCCTATATCTACAGCACAGTTGTCACTTTCGCACCCAGCCTGTTTCCCAACAACGCAGTCTTCTTCGACACGTCCGCCATGATAATCACCTTCATCTTGACAGGAAAACTCCTAGACGCCATCGCCAAAGGCAGAACCTCTGAGGCCATCCGCAAAATTATGGGGTTACAAGCCAAAACCGCCCATGTCATCCGTGAAGGCGTGGAATCTGAGGTGCCGGTGGAGGAGGTGCAGGTCGGCGACGTGGTTGTGGTGCGTCCGGGCGAAAAGATTCCCGTTGACGGCAAAGTCATCGAGGGATACTCTGGTGTGGATGAGAAAGTCATCACCGGCGAAAGCATCCCAGTCGAGAAGCGTAAGGGCGACCAAGTCATAGGAGCCACCATGAACAAAACGGGCATGCTTAAATTCGAGGCGACAAAGGTCGGCAAAGACACCGCACTAGCTCAAATCATAGCATTAGTCGAGGACGCGTTAAGTTCAAAGGCACCAGTGCAGAGGATAGCCGACATCGCAGCAGGCTACTTTGTTCCCACCATTATATTGACGGCGACTCTGGCGGCTTTTGTATGGTATTTTCTTATCGGGGAGACCTTCGTCTTCTCGCTCACTGTGTTTATCGCCGTTTTGATTGTCGCTTGTCCCTGCGCGTTGGGGTTGGCGACTCCGACAGCCATAATGGTTGGCGTCGGAAAAGGCGCAGAAAACGGCATCCTAATCAAAAGCGGCGAAGCACTGGAAACAGCGCATAAGCTTCGAGCCGTTGTATTCGACAAAACAGGCACCCTCACCAAAGGAGAACCCGAAGTAACAGACATCATATCCGACCCACCTTTCAGCGAAGAACAACTCCTCCAGTACGCGGCTATTGCAGAGAAGAACTCGGAGCACCCCCTCGGGGAAGCCATCGTTAAATTGGCGACATCCCGAGGCATCAACGTTGACTGGCCAGAGGACTTCAACGCTATCCCTGGACATGGCGTGGAAGTTAAAATTGGTGGCAAAACCGTTTTGCTGGGCAACCGCAAGCTCATGGAAACCAACAGCATTGACATGAGCCACCTTGAAGCAGAAATGGCGCAGCTTGAATCCCAAGGCAAAACTGCCATGCTCATGTCGGTTGAGGGCAAAGCAGCAGGGTTAATCGCTGTCGCCGACACCTTAAAAGAGCACTCTACGGAAGCTGTGGCGGCTCTGAAGCAGATGGGACTCGAAGTCATCATGTTAACAGGCGATAACCAGCGTACGGCACAGGCGATTGCAAAACAAGTCGGCGTAGATCGCGTGTTGGCAGAAGTGTTGCCGAGCGAGAAAGCTAACGAAATCAAGCGGCTCCAAGGAGAGGACAAAGTTGTGGCGATGGTGGGCGACGGCATAAACGATGCTCCTGCGTTGGCGCAGGCAAACATCGGCATCGCAGTGGGCAGCGGCACAGACGTAGCCGTAGAAACAGGCGACATAGTACTAGTCAAAAATGACCTCCGAGATGTGGTTGTTGCCATCCAACTCAGCCGAGCCACGATGCGTAAAATCCGTCAGAACCTGTTCTGGGCGTTCTTCTACAACATAATACTTATCCCACTGGCGGCAGGCGTGTTCTACCCCATCATACACGTACTGTTCAATCCGGTTTATGCAGCGGCGGCGATGGCGAGCAGCAGCGTCACCGTTGTAACCAACGCGTCGCTTCTGCGGAGGTTTAAGCCAAAACTCTAAGTAACACCAAACGTATGGTTAGGGAGGTGAATTTGTATGGCTAAAGACTTAGTTTGCAACATGGATGTAGATGAGAAAACAGCAAAGTGGAAAACAGTGTACAAGGGCA
>JBNIDO010000122.1:0-5522 GCA_050108095.1 Bathyarchaeia archaeon | reverse complement strand
TAGGTCCAGTATATGCGGCTGTCGCCCGCAGGACCCGGGTCCAAATCCCGGCCTGGGCGCCACTTCTTAATTTCTCTTTGCCCGCTAAGGATTTTAGATACCAAATTTGGGTCAAGATTGCCTTTTCATAAGCATTAAATCAATTTTGAAACGATAGAATGGTGATTGCGATGGGAGAGCAACCAGAGATCCCATGTTCAAAATGCCAATTCTGGCGTAAGAAACAGAAAAAGTTTTCATGCAACCCCAATGATTGCTCATTACTTACTTCGTGGCTGCTTGAGAATGCTCCCCAATTAAGCAAAGAAACACTCCAAATGCAAGTGCGTCTTCCTGAAGTTGCACTCCAGTATGTTGTTTAGTAATTTTGCGAGTTTAGCCTAGACCCTGTCCTGTTTCGTCTGCGTTACCGAAAGTTGGAACACGCTGATCTGACTTGAAAAAGAAGCTCAACATGAATTCACACCCACAGGGGCAGTTTCAACATAGAGCCGTGCCGCTGAAAAACAGGGCAAACAGTAAAAAAAAATTTCATCCGTTGCTGTCTCTTGGTGCTCCATAAAACGCCACATCCACACAAAGAGGCAAAGCTGAAGAATTACTGTTTTAGCTCTTTCTCCATTGCCGCCGCTAGTTGCTTCCAAACGTTAACGTCGTAATTGCACAGTTCATCAGCCAATCTCATGAGTTCGGCTGGGGAGACATCGTTTTGATGCTCGATGTGTTGGGCGGTGAAGTCTAGCCGTGAACTGTCTGTTGTTTCTGCCTTGATTTCATAAATGAACTGGGAGTACTTGTTTGGACCACTAAGATGTGTTGACACCCAGGTCAGTCGTTCGGGATAGAGTTGTACAAGCTTTTCTTTCACAACCGTTTCTTTTCCTGTGCCAAAAGTATCCTTAAGAATTAACGCTGCGCTGGTTAGTTTTGTGATTTCTCTCTTAGCTTTGTCTTGAGCCATTAATGCAGGGTCTTCAGGCGAGAAATCAGTGTACCAAAGGTAGGCTTCTTCGGCGGCTACGTTGAAGTTTTGGCTGAATTGATAACGAATTGTGTAGGGCAAGTTTATCCCAGTCTCAAAGGGTTAAATGCGCTATATTATGCTTGCGCAGATGGGTTGGCGGTGAAGAAGTCGCTTATACGCTTCTGAAACAGCGCTCTCTTGAGGAGTTCACTCTGCAGTATCCAGCGGTGCATTGGAATTTCGAATTTGCCACCGATAAACTGCAGCGACTGTGCGAGGCTGTTAAAGCGGTAGGGTTTTTGGCGCATGGCGTTACGGACGTTCTCACGCACTTGCCATACACCGATGGGCATGATGTAGCCGGGGCGGGCTTCACGGAGTACAATGGCGGTGGCTTGGCGGCGTTCTTTTAGGAGCTGCTCGCAGACGGCGAGGCGTGCGCTGTAGTAGCAGCCGCCGATTGAAGCGTAAGTGGTGCGTCCACT
This sequence comes from Bathyarchaeia archaeon, assembly GCA_050108095.1. GTDB lineage: Archaea > Thermoproteota > Bathyarchaeia > Bathyarchaeales > Bathycorpusculaceae > Bathycorpusculum. The sequence continues at coordinate 4,073 of JBNIDO010000122.1, read as the reverse complement.
GTTGCCTTCCCAGTCGCTGTAGATGGCGACGCTTGAGCCGTTGGGGTTCCACACTGTTCCAGGGTACCATGCTTCCATGGATTCATAGCTCCACTGCGCCGGAATCAAAAGTATCTCAAAGACGTTATCGAGGTAGACTGACTCGTAAACTCGGTACTCGTTGATCTCTGGGAAGGTTTTAACTTTGGCGACTAGGCTTTTAGACACTATGTCGTCGACGGCTGTGATGCTCCACCGCGTGGGAACCAACCGCCGCCTCTTCTCAACTCCAAAGGCACCGACGCTAAACGCTTTCTGGATTTTGGTAACCATGACACCCTTGCTGTAGAGTTCCACAACCGCGTTGGTTGCCCGCAGGTCCGTGTCATAGTAGGCTTTCTCTATTTTGTCGTTATATCGTGCGTTGCCTACGTGGAGGTCGCGGATTGGCGCAGAGGGTCCAAATGGTTGCACGTCGTCGCTAAGAGTTATGGAGCCGCGTGGTTTTTTAGTCAGGTTAAGTTCGGTATCTACGCTGTTGTCAGCAAGTCCCAGTTCGCGGGTTTGGTCGAGGATTTTGCCTGCTTCATTGATTTTGGTTACGTTTACCATGTGTTTGCCGCGGATGAGCAGGCTACGGAAACCGACGATTTCATCCATCGGTTTACCGAACCACTGTTCAGGCAGGTCGTAGATGGCTGTGTCTTCATGTACCGGCGGCACCAATGGACCGATGTAGACATGGGGGTAGCCGATTCTGCCTATGAAGACGCTGGGCGGGGATACGCCGTCGATGTCTTGTGTGGACATTAGGGGGACGCTTTTGAGGAAGTAGTTGACTTTAACCATTATGGGACAGCGGGTTTTGCCGCAGAGAAACCGTGCACCTTTGCAGAGGACGCAAAGGCTGTTGTTGGCGCGGGTGACTACTTGCTGTTGTTCGAGGGCGTTGTGATTTACTTTTTTGATGATGTCCTCTAGCCAGTTGTTTGTATTTTGCCCTGTTTGTTGAGGCTGGGTTTGGGTTAGAGTCATATTCGCATGATAGTTGGTAATGTTGTGTTCATATCCTTTCTGCACAGCTTTGATTAAAAATTAGAGCTTGACTGGGCTTCTATTTTTCGTAGAACTTTTTAGTTATTTCTCTGAGTATAGTATTTAGTTTTTTGGGGATTTTAGGTTTAACCTCATCGATTTTTCTTAGTACCGTAGGCAAGTGTACACGAGTTACGTTGGCATCAATAATCCGTAGTTTTCCCTCTATCAAGCGTAGGTTTTCAGCTTTAACATCGAAAATACCGTATTTATTGACTTCACGCCGAATCAACGTGAGTTGCTGGGGCGAAACCTTAGCGGGCAACCCGTACTCCTGCAGAAGGCAATACTTGGTGTGCCAGAAAATCCTTGCAAACACTTTGTGGCGTTCCCCCTTGGGGGGACTCTTGTAGACATGATGGTCGTTTTCGATGGTTTTGTGCGGACCGACTTTTAAGACAACTTTCTGGTCGACTAAGCGGTTGGCGAAGACGATTTTATGCCAGCCAAAGCTTACAACGTAAAAGTCGGGGTAATTCTCCAAAACAATCGCTTTTATAGTCTCCTGAGGAATAAAGTGACCGCCTGTCTCTTCAAGGCGAGCCTCTATTAAACGGTCAATATGTTTGGCTATATGATTAAGTTCTTTGTACTTCAAGGTGTACACTTAAAGTCGCTAAGGAAACTATGTGCATCAGAATAATGATTAAGGAAATCGTGACTTTAACTGTTTGTCTCCTAGACAGCAACGGATGACCATTGCTTTTTACTGTTTACCCTGTTTTTTGCTGTCTGTTACGGTATGGAATATGGATTCTAACCACACGCGGTACATGGTTCCAGTAGACGCCGTCGGGATGTGGGTGTGGAAGCATGTATGGATTGTCTAAAAACCGGTAAAGAAAAACAAATTGGGGTTATAGCGCTGCTAACTTGGAAGGCAGCACAATTTTTCTCTTAAACAGCTTAGTGGCGGCTACCACTGTCACTGAAGCAACAGCAACCCCGGCGACGATTGCGGCAATAGGAAACTCAGGAACAACGTTTACCGAGTCCACGGAAGTCGACGGGCTAACTGGGTTCTCATTTCCCTTTATCGCCAATTCAACATTGTCGAGCGCTAAACCCGTGGAACCGGTGCTTGTGACATTGAACTGTACGGTAGCTATGGTTCCGTCGCCGCTAAACCCGGGGGTAGAGGCGCCAACTGAGGTGGCTAAGAGGTGGTACTGGCCATCGGTGAGGGAATCATCTTCAACATCAACGGGGTAGGTGTCTGACTCGTGCAACACGCCATCTGAATGGGATTCCACGCCCAGCATGGAGGTTGCGCTGATGGCTTTTAGAACCGCTGGGTTCCAATCTAAGGCAACATCGACTCCGTAGACGTCTTGTGCGTTGGAGAGTTTGATAGTAACCGTCAGGGTATCCCCGACTTGCGGTTGACTGGATGAAACTTCCGCCCGCACTGTAACATTCTGCGCGGAAGCACCAAGAACCAAACAAACTGAGACTAAGCTGAAGAGTAAAACAGATAACGCAATTACAGAGAATTTACGTGTTTTTGCCATTGTCATTTTACCGGTCTCCCTTCTTGAGGTTCACTATTTTGTCCCGCCCCTTCTTATACCTTGTCAGAATTCCCCTGCTTTCCAGTGCAGTTAAGAGTTGACTTGTTTTTGCCTTCGAAAACTTTAGGGTCTCAGTGATTTCCGATTGACGCAATGTACCTCCCGAAGTCTTCAGGAGCCGTGTGATTTTGTCTTCTTCACTTTCAACTGGCGATGGCTCATCAACGGGGAGCTGGATGGGTTTAGCGTTGTTTCTGCGCCGCTTAAACATGTAGAAACCGACAAGTGAAACACTTACTACAGCCACCAAAACCACGGATATGAGTAAGCCAAAACGAAGGCCACCATTAGCTATGTTTTGGTTGGAGCCATTTTGGGTTAAGACTACCGCTGTGCTGCTGGTTAAGTCCTGCGTTCGCGCCCAAGTCCACGACTGCAAAGTATCCTGTCGCTCGGTAGGCGGAGGATAAACCGATTTAACAGCATATTCTGAGGGGTAATTGATTTTTATTGCTGCGTCGCCAAAAAGATAGTTAAAGAACCCGTGCACTTTGAAGACATCGCCGAAGAAGATTTCGCCGTTTTTGATTACGCTGAAGTTTAGCCACAGAAAGCTGTATTCAGTTGTTTTTGAATCTGAGGATATGGTGGTGTTTATTTGGACAGAGTTTTCGTCGATGTCCATTTCCCGGTTGGTTGCACTGTAGGCTTCGTCTATGAGGTCGAAGATTTTTGTCTGTAGGGACTCCCAGGTTTCGGTTGTTGCGTTGGCGTTGGAGAATTGTTTTATGATCCAGAGTGCTGAGCCGTCGCTTCGTATTTGGACGTGGTATTCGTAGTAGTTTTGGCACTCAACTATTTGCACAGGAATTGCCAGGAGCAGTAGGGCACAGGTTACTATGCAGATAGTTAGGTGGCGGTGGCTCATTTTGCCTCACGGGGATTGTGCTCCATATTTGTTAGGTTGTACTTTAAGGCTTTCTCTGCCCCCGCTTGGGATAAGGTTGTTCTACACTGGCAGTTTAGCGTATTGCTAAGATATTGGCGTCGGATGCCTGTTAGGGCAGAATAAGGTGTGCTATTGCTGTTTAAATTAAATTGGACTCAAATGAACGGTCGTGAACTATTATGAACCATTTTTAGACTTATTTAACGAATTAGGGCTCAGAAACGCTTTTATTTTCTTTCAGACAAGTGGTTTTGAAGAAAACAAGTGATCAAACATGAACGCAACAAAAAATAAAGCACTAATCACAGCAGTCGTAGCAACACTACTCCTAAGCACCATCGCCGTAACATTCAGTTACGCCGCCGCTCTCCCAGTCGACCCTTTAAGAGCGGGAAATAATAGGTTAACCTCTTCGAGCTGGATTAAACTCAACGGTGTCATAGACCAATGGGGAGATACATCCGTTAGAGGCACACTTCAAACACAAGCCCGAGAAGCAACACATGAAACTTCAGGCACAAACCAGTTTGCAGCAGCCA
>JBNIDO010000121.1:0-5716 GCA_050108095.1 Bathyarchaeia archaeon | reverse complement strand
CAAGTATAGCGGCCTCTCGAGTCGCGGACCCGGGTTCGAATCCCGGCCGGAGCACCAACTATTTCCTCAATTAGAGCTTACTTGTAGGTTAATGTGGAGCAAAGTTCCTCCACGGTACGGTTAAGCGTGAGTTCAGCCATGTTACGCCCGTAGTCCATGATGCGTTTAGCGTTGTCAAAAATCAACCGTAAAATCGCCGTAACATTAGGATCCATCTTCTTGCTTGAAATTAGCATCATCAACTCCATCTCCAAAGCGGCAAACGTCTCCCGCTTCGAAATAAGCCTCTCCGCATCCTTGTAGTCACGCTTAAACACCGCTTTAACAGCGTCCTCGTAGAACTGCTGTGCCTGCGTATAAAAGTTCATTAGTTGCCCATACACCTCTTCGTCAATTGGGTCTTTTATGAAGAGTGTTTCGTCATCAATGAGTTTCCTGAACGCACTGATATTGTGCATGATGTTTAGGGCGTTTTCTCCGATGTTTTCGATGTCGTTTACGGCTATGCGGTAGAGTAGAAACTCTTTGGGTGTGCGGAAGCCGAGTTCGCGGTAGAGGTTGCGTTCGATGCCGTATTTGAGTTGGCGCACGATGTAGAGTCCCAGCCGGTTGACGTCATTTCGGGCGTGTATGACGCTTTCCTCAAGCGAGGGATTGGAATCGGTGAGAGAGGCGATTGCGTCTCGGTTGGCTGCAAGCGCTACGATTGACATGCGGCGGACGGCTTTTTCGATGCCGAATTCGCTGTGTTTTATGAGAATTTGGAGGGTGATTTCGTCGGGGGTTTCATCGATGATTTCAGCGCCTAGGAAGGTGTCGCGTACGAAGTTTTTTGTGTCGTTTTTGTATTTTGGGGCGTCTTTTTGGTTTTTGAAGTGGATGCGTATGATGTCGGCGCCTATGGCGTAGAGGGCGCGTATCATGCGTAGAGCGGCTTCGGGGGCTTCCTTGGGGTCGACGTTTATGACGTATTCTTTGAGTTTGTTAGTGTCGGTTTTGCCTTCGCGTTCAGCGATTTTTCTGGGTATGAGTGATAGTGTGTTGTCGGGTTGGATGTTGAAGGCGATTTCGCTGCCGCGTTTTAAGCCGATGTCTTCGACCCATTCTTTTGGGAGTGAGATGATGTAGGAGCCTCTGCCTGTGCATTGAACTTTTCTGTATCCTAGGTCTTTTTCTGCCAAAGCATATCCCCGGTAAATGATTCGTTTATACTACATGTATTGCGTTCTTTCATATAAATGATTATCAACAAGGTTATATAGAATACATGCTATTCAGGTGGGCACTCTACGTTAAGGAAGGGTACAGAATGCCGCTAAACACCTGTAAAGTAGTAACCAAAAAAGATGATCAATCAGCTATAAGCGAAGGTGTTTCCTGCACACATGACGTGGAACTGCATATCCACATGCTCACCTGTCCGCGCCAACCCCCAGAAAAAGATGATAAACCATGAAGAAAATAGTTGCCAAACAAGAAGCCTGTATCGGCTGCGGACTCTGTGAAGTCTACTGCACTGTCGCTCACTCAAAAACCAAAGACATAATCAAAGCCTACAACAGCGAACACCCTAAACCCATAAGCCGAATACAACGCCACATGAACAAACCCATCTCTTTTGCCATCCAATGCCGCCACTGCGAAGACGCCCCCTGCGTAACCGCATGCCTGACCGGCGCCATGACCAAAGACGAAAAAACAGGCGAAGTCAAGCACAACAAAGATAAATGCATCGGCTGCTGGACCTGCATTATGGTTTGCCCCTACGGCGCCATAAAAATGGACAAAGAAAACCACGTAGCAGCCAAGTGCGACCTCTGCCAAGACCTCAAAGAACCCGCCTGCGTCGCCAACTGCCCCAACCAAGCCCTAGTATTCATCGAGGTGAGAGGCTAAAATGGCAAAGTATGTTATAGTCGGCGCTTCAGCAGCAGGCATCGGCGCAGTTGAAGCCATATGCGAGGATGATCCAATCGGCACCCTCGTAGTCATCTCCGATGAACCTTGCCCACAGTACAGTCGCCCCATGATTAGCGACTACGTCAGCGGCAAAGCAGACTTCCCCAAAATGAAGTGCCGAGAAGACAGCTTCTGGAAACGAAGCAATGTCCAAACAATCTTTAGCCAAAAAGCAACTGCAATAGATACTTCGGCAAAAACCGTAACTTTGGAGAGCGGCGAAAAAATCCCTTACGAGAAACTCCTCTTAGCTACAGGCGGCAAACCCTTTGTGCCCAAGATGGAGGGCCAGGAAAAAGACGGCGTATTTACGTTTACCACCATCAAAGACGCTGAACAGCTCTCAGCCAAAATCGATGCCATAAAAGCCAAGTCTGCAGTCGTTATTGGCGCAGGCTTAATCGGCGTAAGTGTAACCGACGCTTTGACCAAATGCGGTTTGAAGGTGACGATGGTTGAGTTGCAGGAAAAAATCCTCAGCTTACTCCTCGACCCTAAAGCCTCTGACATTGTGGAATCCGTGGTTAGAGCCGCGGGCGTCAACATAGTAACGGGTCAATCCGTCCAGAAAATAATCGGTAAAGAAGGCAACGAAGGCTTAGTCGGCGGCGTAGTCTTAACCAAAGGCGACACAGTACCCACCGACCTAGTCATAGTTGCCATCGGCGTCATCCCAAGAACCGACCTTGCAGTCGGCACACCCCTCAAAGTCAACCGTGGCATAGTCGTCGACAACACCATGCAAACCAACGTACCAGACGTTTATGCCAGCGGCGACGTGGCTGAAGCCTTAGATTTCATATTAGGCCAAAACCGCCAGTTACCCCTTTGGCCCCTAGCAGTCGAGGAAGGCCGCGTTGCAGGCCACAACATGGCAGGCCAAAAAGCCACATACAACGGCGGAACTAACATGAGCAGCCTCAAATACTTCAACATACCAATCGTCTCCATCGGTTTAGCTAACCCTAAAGAAGACCCCGCACTGGAAATCCTTGTAAAGATGGATGCGGCGGCTAAGGTGTACAAGAAACTGGTGCTGCGAAACGACGTAATAGTGGGCATGACCTTGGTGAACTGCATCGAAGGCGCCGGCGTGCGCTTCTACCTCATGAAGAACGCTGTCAACGTCAAAAAGTTTAAGGCGAAACTGCTTGATGACGACTTCGGCTTAGCAACGCTACCATCGAGTTTACAGAAGAAAATGAAAGTGGTGCAATAAGCATGGACCAATATGACCAGAAAACAATAATCAACCCCTACGGTGACGACAAAGACTTCTCAGCCTGTGGCATATACGCCGCCATGAACACCGCTGGCAACCGATTCGGCAGCAAAGACCCTGTCCGCGCCATGGTAAACATGCATGACCGCGGCAACGGACTCGGCGGTGGCTTTGCAGTCTACGGCATCTACCCCAAATACAAAGATGCCTACGCCTTCCACGTAATGTACTTAGCATCGGAAGCTAAAGAGAAAACCGACCGCATCTTAGCCTCAAGATTCACCATACTCCACGACGAAGAAATGCAAACCAACCCCAAGGCATATGTGCATAACCCGCCGACGGTTTGGCGCTACTTCGTGGAACCCAAAAAAGCTGCCAAACCTGAATACCAAACAGAAGAAGACTACGTCATCGAAGCCGTCATGCGTATCAACACCGAAACAGGCAAGGCGTTTGTGTTTAGCAGCGGCAAAGACATGGGCGTTTTCAAAGGCGTCGGTTTCCCAGAAGACGTCGCAGAATTCTTCTGCCTTGACCAATACCAAGGTTACCTCTGGACCTGCCACAGCCGGTTCCCAACCAACACGCCGGGCTGGTGGGGCGGAGCACACCCATTCAACATCTTAGACTGGACTGTTATCCACAACGGTGAACTCTCCAGCTACGGCATCAACCGCCGTTTCCTCCAAATGCACGGCTACAAATGCACCATGCAAACCGACACAGAAGTCCTCGCATACGCAGTCGACCTGCTCATGCGACGGCAACATCTGCCAGTGGAGTTGGTTGCCCAGGTGTTTGCGTCGCCGCTATGGAGTGAAATCGACAGCATGGAACCCAAACAGTCAGAGCTACTCCGGGCATTGCGCCAAACTTACGGCAGTCTGCTAATGAACGGACCGTTTAGCATCGTCATCGCTAACCGCAACGAAATGATCGGGTTAACTGACCGTATCAAGCTGCGTCCGATGGTTGCGGGTAGCAAAGGAGATATGATGTACCTTTCGTCTGAAGAATCCGCTATGCGGCTGGTTGCTCCTGTGCTGGACAATTTTTGGGCTCCCAGAGGCGGCGAACCAGTAATCTGCCGGCTGAAAAACATCAAAGGTGAACGATAATGAAAACTTACGTAATCCCTGAATTCCTCGTAGAACGCGACGAGAAACGTTGCATACGCTGCAAAGTCTGCGTTAACCAATGCACCTATGAAACCCACAGCTATGACCCAGAAGCAGACTGCATGGTCAGCAAAGACGCCAACTGTATCAACTGCCAGCGCTGTGTCACTTTCTGCCCAACAAACGCCATAACCATCAAAAAGAACCCCAACGCAAACCGCGAAAATGCCAACTGGACAGTGGAAGCCATCCGCGACCTCAAAAAGGCAGCTGAAAGCGGCGCTGTCCAAATCACGGGCATGGGCAACGACAAACCAGCCTTCACCTACTGGGATCGCCTACTGCTCAACGCCAGCCAAGTCACCAACCCCAGCATCGACCCCCTGCGTGAACCAATGGAAATCCGCACTTACCTCGGAGCTAAACCCGACAAACTCGAAATCGAATACAAAAAAGGCACACCAGAACTAAAAACCCAGCTAACCCCGCAGCTTTGCCTCGACACCCCAATCATGTTCTCCGCAATGTCTTATGGCGCCATCAGCCTCAACACTCATGCAGCTTTGGCGCGGGCAGCCAACGAATGCGGCACCTATTACAACACAGGTGAAGGCGGCTTAGACCAGAGCCTCTACCAATACGGTGACCACACCATCGTACAGGTTGCTTCAGGTAGATTCGGCGTTCACCCAAATTACCTCAATGCAGGAGCAGCCGTCGAAATCAAGATCGGGCAAGGAGCAAAACCAGGCATCGGCGGCCACTTGCCAGGCGAAAAAGTCACTGAACCCGTCGCGAAAACCCGTATGATACCCACAGGCACCGACGCATTGTCACCTTACCCGCAGCATGACATCTACTCAATCGAAGACCTTCGCCAACTCATCTACGCCCTCAAAGAAGCCACCAACTACACTAAACCCGTCAGCGTCAAAGTTGCGGCGGTCCACAACATCGCAGCCATCGCAAGCGGCATCGTAAGGGCAGGCGCAGACATCGTTGCCATGGACGGCGTCCGCGGCTCAACAGGTGCAGCCCCCAAAACCATCCGTGACAACGTCGGCATACCCATCGAACTTGCATTGGCACAAGTTGACCAACGACTCCGAGACGAAGGAATCCGCAACCGAGCTTCCATCGTCGCTGCAGGCGGCATACGAAGCGCCTCAGACGTATTCAAAGCTATCGCCTTGGGCGCAGACGCAGTTTACATCGGTACGGCAGCACTTGTCGCCATCGGCTGCACAGTTTGCCAACGCTGCTACACAGGCAAATGTCCCTGGGGCATCACAACCAGCGACCCCTGGATTGGCAAACGCGTCAACCCCGAAGTAGCATCCCAACGCCTAATCAACATGCTGCACAGTTGGAGTCACGAAATTAAAGACATGATGGGCGGCATGGGCATAAACGC
>JBNIDO010000120.1:0-5797 GCA_050108095.1 Bathyarchaeia archaeon | reverse complement strand
CAGGCGTCGTCATCGAAAAAGGCCACGAACTCCAAGGACAAAGCATCAAAGGCAAAGTGCTGGTTTTCCCGCAGGGCAAAGGCAGCACAGTAGGCAGCTACACGCTGTACCGCCTAAAAAAGAACGTCGCAGCCCCAGCAGCCATGATAAACCGCGAAACAGAGACCATAGTCGCAGTAGGAGCAATCATCAGCGAGATACCTTTCGTTGATAAAGTTGACGTTAGCAAAATTAGAACGGGCAACAAAGTCAGCGTAGACAGAGACACTGTTACAATCATGAGTTAAACTATTTGAACTTTTCATTGATGATTTCGCAGATAACCACTTTTAATTCAGGCAAACGTTTCTTAGCAGTCATCCATAATATCTCATTATCGGTTTCAGGATAATCATGCGTGAGGATATTTCTCATCCCTATGATTTTCGACCAAGGAATCTGTGGGTATCCTCTGCGAATTTCCAGCGGTAAGTGTTTTGCTGCTTCTCCGATGACTATGAAGTCCATTGTTACTGCACGGACAACCTGTATATTTTGGATAAAATCATCATACGACAGGTCTGCCATGAAGTCTTCGACCTCTTTTATGGCATTCGAGATGTCTTCCAAGTAGAGACGGATGTTTCTAGTCAAACGTAAATCGTCTCTTCGAGAATTTTTTCTCTTATTAACGGTTTAAGGGCGCTTTTTTTCACCAAATCCACTTTTACTTTGAGTTTGCGCGTCAAAAACTGTTTTATTTCTATAAAATCCACTAGGTCAATATCGCTTGGCTCAACAAACGTAACAAGAATATCTACATCACTTTTGCTTTTCTGTTCTTTGCGTGAGTAAGAACCGAACACGCCAATTGTTTCCACCTGATATTTTTGTTTAAGAATTGGCTTTAATTCTTCTAACTGAGCCTTGATTTCATCTAATGTCTTCATTGAAACCCTCGGATTACCCAATCTAAATTATAGTTGTTTCGCTTTTAAGTTTTGACGCTTTCGTCACTCAAGGGATTAGCGGTCGCTGGGTTGATTATTGTTAGTTTGTGGGTTTGGAGTTTTTTGAAGTGTTCGTCTGTGGTGTAGATGGTTGGAGCTGATTCTGCTGCGGATGCGGCGATTAGGGCGTCGTTGACTGGAATGTTGTGTTCTTTTGCCCATTTTACGCCTATTTGGCATGCTTCCCTTGAAATAGAGATGTATCCCAGACGTCTTGATTGAAGTAGATTACTTATCCGTGATTCTGCTACGTTACAGCCTAATATTTTTCTTAAAGCGGCAAAAACTTCAACTGTAACGATAGGGTTGAGTGCTAGAGTGTAATTCAGTTGTCTTTTTAGGCCTTTCTCGAGGAGTTCAAGGCATTTCTCATGGCATTTTTGGTCTGAATAGTCTATATTTAGGGCGTAAATTAGAATGTTTGAATCTACTAAGGCAAGAGGTTTCGTCTCAGTGCTAATTATTCTTCCCACATCTTTTCTTCCATGTATTTCTCGAGTTCTTCAGGGGGGATATAGTGTTTGATTTTAGCGGGTTCATGAAGTGCCTTCCATGCGGGGTCATCTTCGACTTTTCCTGAGAAGTCTAGAACCTGTACTTTGAAGCTATGGTCATCTATTGCTTGGATGATTACGGTGTCGCCTGCTTTTAGGTGGGTTTTTGCTCTGGTGGCTTTGTCGATGACTATGCGGTTTTTCTGGTCCACGGTGGTTGTTGTCATGTTTTTTCCCACGTTATTATCCCACTTGATTGCAGATAAAACTTTTGTTTAGTTTTGGTATTGGAAGGTGTAGTGGGTTTGTTGGTTGTTTTGGTTTTTTATGAAGGCGCAGAAGCCGGTTTGGTTTATACATTCGGTGAATAACTGGCGCCGTTGGTCAGGCGTGAGTTTTGTTACGTCGAAGCGTTTGGTTTTTTGCCCGCTCATTTCCAGCCTCTCACATTAGTTCTTAACTTATTCTTAATATATTATTAACTTTTTTTATATTTGTTTGGCGAGCTTTCTGCACTACGGAAGCTCTCAACACTATGGATTGGCAAAAATATGCATGGGTAAAAAGAGGCAGTCGGCGCCAAAAAACCCTAGAACTCCTAAGCAGGGCAAACAATCCCTTAACAATCAACGACATACACCAGAAATCCAAAATCGCCCTCTCCCAAGCATCAGCAACCATCGCCGAACTCGAAGACGCCGCCTTAATCAAGTGCCTAAACACAAAAGACAAGATCGGCAAGCTCTACCTTATCACGGATGAAGGCAGAGAGATAATCAAAAAGCTCAACGAGGAGTAGCAGCTTAGGGATGCCCAAACAGTACCGCAACGTAAGCATACCCGAAGAACTCTACACCAAAATAGAAAACCTCGTAGACTCAAAACAGGCAGGCTACGTCAGCGTATCAGACGCCGTTAAGGATGCAATTCGGGAACTGCTACGAAAACATGACCTACTACCATAGAACAAACATAGCCTCACGTGCCTTTTGCAAAAACTAATAAATGGTAACAGAGCTAACTTCTGAAAGCCCATGTACTTGCAAACGTTAAAACGGCAGATTCAGGGATATAAGAGCGCTCCGCCTCAACCCACTACCGAAAATAAGCCTGCTAAAAAGCCCAAGGTACCAGCCATAAGCTTAGTAGTGATTTTAGTTGGATCATTCTTTCTCATTCAACTATTACAAGGTCAGTTCTCGACTTTATCTATTATTTTGGTTGCAGCTACAATCGCCGTACTTTTGGTATCCTTGGGTCTGGGCATTAAACGGTATAAAAGGGCTAAACTTTTCGGTGCCATTGCTGTTGGCTTTACCGTTTTTGTGATGGTATATGGTGCTTTAGGTTTCTATTTTACACAATTCTATGGTCCAACAGTTCCTCAAGTAGGCTACCCCAATACCCTCGATATTCCGTTAACATCACACCTTCAAACGTTAGAACAGTCTGCCAGTTTCCAGTTTATAGAAGCTCAGCATTTTGGAACCGTGACCTTTGAATCCCTTAGCATACATTCAACTTACAGCAATTCACCCCAAGGAGGAGTCGAATGGAACTTCCATGCAGGGGATACTAACAGCCGGTTAATGGTGGGGCAGAGTAGCGGCAAACCATATAGTTACGTTACTATGGGTTATGTTAAGGGGCAAGCGCTTCCAGAACACTATCCCTCGGATGAGCAAACAACAGAAGCTTTTGGCCAGTTTGATTCGCTGGGGCTTCACTGGTTCTATGATCAAGCTGTTTTGGAGTACCAAAAAACCACTGGGTCCCAGCCTAATGCGACGGCTTTGACGTTGGATGTAGGTTATGACGAGGTAGGGGACTACAGTGGGTTTGTTTTAGTTATTACGGGGAATAGTGAGGTCAGGGACGATTCTGGGGCTAAGGTTTACCCGTTGGTGTTTAGGTTTGAGTTCCAGCCTGATGGAACCATTTTATCAGCGAAGAATGTTTTTGCTTGATATGGGGCAGCTGGTTCCTTGGATAGACTGGCGGCTCGTTGATTTGTTGTGCAGAAAAAAGACAAACGATACATGTTTCCACACCCACATCCCGACCAGCCCTGCATGGAACCATGTACCGCATGTGGAGGAAAACACCCTTCGCACACCGAAACAGGCATCGAAAGCAATGCTTCCCAAAAACGGAACCGCATTCAATTGCATTCTTGTGGCACCCCGCAAACCACCACACCCACACAAAGAGAAAAAACCGATTTTACCTTTATCAGTAGATCAAAGTATTTGTTCTGTTTGCGTTTTGTTCCACAACCAGCCTGCAGCCTAATCCAGACGCTGGCACAAAAAAGCAGTCTGCCACGCAGTCGGCTGGTTGTTGTTGTGTATAGGCGGTTCCCTGCAACTACAACTAAAGAAAAACTGATCCACTGATAAATAAGGAGAGAGGTAGCTGCAGAGCAATAGAAACCCCGCTCAACAGGGTCAGGCGGGGTATTTACTGTAGAAGCGGTAGATGCTTTTGGTGTGTTCGTTGGCTTTGCGCCGTAACGTAAACAACGACAAGCCAATCAAGAGGAAAACAGCGCCCAACCCCATCACGCCGACTACAGCCAACAGGGCAACCAGCTTTATGGTGTTGAAATAGCCGGGCAGCGAGTTTAGAACATCAGTCACCGACCCCCGCAGGTTTGAAAGCGAGGTTTTGACGTTGTCGAGTTGGATGCTTATGGTTTCTAATCTGCTTGGCAAATCAGCGGCTTGCTCTCTAATTGAGCTTATCCGCGAAGACACGTTTTGAACTGAGTCTGCGGCGCTGGCGATGGGTTGCCCAATCGACGCCAAAGAGTTCCCCACAGCAGTAAACGGCGATACACCGGCAACTGAAATGGAGGAAAGGGTTTGTCCAACTCCCGCCACTGTTTGGCTGATTGCGGTAAGGTTGGCTGCGATGTTGTCTGTTAGTTGAGTGACTTGAGATAGGTCGGGTAGGCTGATGTTGGTGGCTGAGCTGAGGTAGAACAGCGTTATTTCGGTGGAGTTTATGGCGTTTTGAGCGCTTGAGAGGGCGTTGTTGGCTTGTTCTAAGTATCCTTGGACTTGGGTTTGAAGGTTATCGAGGGTTGAATTGATTAGTGGGAGGGCGATTGCTCCGCCGATGATTATGCCTATGCCTAAGATGATGCATATTATGCTTGTGAGTAGGGCGATTTTTAGGTTAGCCAACAAAAAACGTCTCCAACACCGCAGAACGCAGAGGGATACAGGATTGTTAGTCTTTTTTTGGGATAATAACTTTTGTTTGCTCGCAAAACCATCGAAAGCTAAGCCGCAAACCCAAAAATGTCCGTAACACGAAAGACGCATCCACAAATAAAACCACCCAGCCACACACCATACAAGACGGCAAAGGCAGAACAACTGCAACGTTAAATTACCAGAAAATGGAATACATACATAGGTTACGATTCCAGATGAACGATCAAAGGCCCATCATACTAAAACTCGGCGGCTCAGCCATAACCGACAAAACAGAAGAAGCCAAGCCCCGAACAGAAATCATCAACAGACTAGCAGAAGAAATCAAACGCGCCGACCTAGACAACCTCATCATAGTCCACGGCGGCGGCAGCTTCGGCCACCCAACCGCAGCAAAATACGGCATACAAGACGGCTATAAAGAAGACCCCACACAAAAATTCGGCTTCGCAGAAACCCACCACATGATGACCGTACTAAACGGCTTAGTCATGGACGCCATGATCTGGCATGAAATTCCAGCAGTTAGCATCGCTCCATCCTGCTGTATCGTAACCGAGGGCGGCAAAGTCAAAGCCTTCGACGAAACAGTCATGCAACACGTCGCAAAAATGGTTTACACTCCAGTCCTCTATGGCGACGTTGTGTTTGATGATAAAATCGGTTTCACAGTTCTCTCTGGAGACCAACTTGTCGCTTATTTAGCGCTTAAATACAAAGCCACAAAAATCGTCGTAGGTACCGACACCGACGGATTATTCGACTCCGACCCTAAAACTAACCCAAACGCTAAACCCTTCAAAAAACTCAACCTAAAAGAACTCAAAGACCTGCAGCCTAAACTGGGCAAAGCAGCGGGCACCGACGTCACCGGCGGCATGGCAGGCAAAATCGCCGAACTAATCCCCGCCGTCGAAGCCGGAGTCCATGTGACCGTCACTGGCGCCACAAAAGGGTTATCTATCTACAGAGCCTTAACAGACCAGAGTGTGTTAGGCACTGAAATAGAGAAGGCGTAAAATGGCAGAGGAAACGGGCAAACGCAAAGTAGACCATATTCGAATTTGTTTGGACGAGAAAGCGCAAGCTAAGA
>JBNIDO010000119.1:0-5941 GCA_050108095.1 Bathyarchaeia archaeon | reverse complement strand
CAGGGGTGCGCCTATGCACAACAACAACCAGCGGGCTTGGCTGTTGGTTGCTTTTATGCTTCTGATTATGCGTTGGGTTGCAGGCTGGTTGTGCAACAAACCGCAAGCAGAGCCGACAATTATTTTTGATTCACCGTAAAAAAGGGGCAAAATTCTTTTTCTCTCAATATGTGGCTGTGGCGGTTTGCGGGTCGCCATGAGACTGCAATTGCTTTTTTGGGTTGCAACGCTTTCTTTGGCAGTATGGTGTGCCAACAGCGTTTTCCCCCACAAGAATACATAGAACCCATCGATTGCGCAAGTGAAGGATGTTGAAACCGCACAAGAACAGCAACAACAGCACAATGCAGCGGGCACTAGCATAGCCCAAACAGCAGCGCTTAAGCCATCTCTCGCATCCAACCCCGCCCCCAAACCAACCGCCCCCTAAAAACAATTTTGCGCTTCAGAAAGCATGATTGAAACAGGCAAATTAACTGCTAAAGTGCAATACTTTTTTATCTTACTTTTCAGTAGTATATTTTGGTGAGAAATTTGGAAGAAGCCGTGACAGTCTCCACAAAAATTCCCAAACAACTAAAAGAAAAAATACATAACCTCAAGATAAAACCATCCAAAATTCTCCGAAAAGCCCTCGAAGACGAAGTCAAAAAAAGAGAAATCGAAGAATTAAAAAAAGAAATAGACAACCTAAAACCCACGCTTGAAAAAATAAGCACAGAAGACATAGTCAAAAGCATAAGAGACGACAGGGACACCCGATGAAATACCTCTTCGACGCCTCAGCAATCTTCACAACCATCAAAGAAAACAAAGTCGAAGTCTTAGCCGGAAACCACACCTTGGAACTGGCAAGGTACGAACTTGGAAACATCATATGGAAAGACCACACCCTACAGGCAAAGATATCAGAGCAAGAAGCAAAAAACCTGACAAAAACAATCAAGCATACCCTAAACATAATGAACATAATAGAGATAGCTGGCAGTGAAGAGGAAATCTTGGAAACTGCAATCAAATTCAAGATAACCTTCTATGACGCCTCATACGCTTATTTCGCCAAAACAAAAGAACTAACACTAATAACCCAAGACATCCGCCTAACCAAAAAGATATCCTCCAAAA
The DNA here is from genome assembly GCA_050108095.1 of Bathyarchaeia archaeon. Lineage (GTDB taxonomy): Archaea > Thermoproteota > Bathyarchaeia > Bathyarchaeales > Bathycorpusculaceae > Bathycorpusculum. The sequence goes on along the minus strand of JBNIDO010000119.1, from coordinate 4,816 downwards.
TAAACACTTCAACAATAGACGACATTAATTGATCGCTTAGTCATTTATTTTTAAAAAAAATAACAGACGCTTCACTAACGAAAGCTATCCCAAATCCTGCAGAAATACGCCCGACAAGCAGCAACCAGCGTAGGATGCACAGTCCACAAGTCAACCCCTTGGGTAATGCGAACCTCTGGGTTGAAAGCCACTGCCGCCTGTTTGCCGTCGAATATGGCGAGGGCTGCATCTGGCGGGGAAGTGAGGGTTCTTAGTTCAAACTTGGACTTAGACAGTGACGGCTTAACCCAGCGGGGAAGGTGATGGTTAGGCGGCTTCTCCACAACAAACCGCAAAGCCACACCCCTCTTTAGCGCCGCCCTCAACTCAGCCTCAAAACAGAAACACAACTGCCTAAACCGCACCCAACTGCACACAACCTCCACACTAACCTCCGCCGCCCCAACAGCAACCTGATAGTGCCGCCCACGCTCACCCTCAAACACTTCACCAAAACAGGGCTTAGAAGCCACCGCAACTGGGGCTGGTGCTTGGGCAAGCTTCTCAGTTAACCGCTCAGCCTTAGCGGTCATGGCAGATAACTCCTCAATTTTCCTATCCAGCAGCAACCGCGTCACCTCACCAATAGGCATAGGCGAATAACTAACGGGCACAGTCAACCTCTGCCTTATCAAACCTAGCGTCTGCAACTCGGCAAACAGGCGATAAATATCCTGTCGACTAATGGAAGTTAAACCAGAAATCACCCTTGCCCTACCGCCACCAGTCCTCAGCAACGCCAAATACACCTGTGCCTGCCGCTCAGAAATACCCAAGCCAACTAAAACCCCAACGCCCTCCACACTGTCATTACAGAATGTTTTAGCGGTTTTCTTTGTGTGTATTGTTTGTGCTTGCATATTATCCATGCACATTATGTACATTAATAATATTAAATTTGCGCTGATTCGGCTAAAGCTAGTGATTCCACATGATGGCTTAGAATCGAATTCATTTTCCCCTGAACCTATTGCTTTCAGCAATCATGTTCTTGGTTGAGCGTAAACTCGCTTGTAGATAACTTTGAACTCGTCATTTGAGCCTTCGGTCGTGACCTCAAAAACATCACCAGCATGGACATTATGCTCTTTAATTACGTCTGCAGGGATAGAAATATCTAAAGAACTGGTACCGTGATGCGCTCTAGCTTTTACAGTCGGCCTCTGAGCAACCATGAAACAAACTGATATCTTGTGCACATAAAGCACTTTGTGTACATAATGTACACAAAAAGTTGAGCTTCCACTGCTTCTAAGCGACCTTTTGATAGGGGGTTATTTGCATAGCATGCCTTCGAAGAGGGTTAACCAGTCGTCTATAAGCCGTGTGATGAGAAAATTTTTCTTTACGTGTTCTTTACCATTTTTGCCCAGTTGCTCCCTTAAGGCGGGGTCTTTGATTATTCGTATGGTGTTTTTACTTATGCCGTCGTAGTCTTTGGGGTCATGCAGAAAGCCACTGTAACCGTCGATGACCTGTTTGGGGATGCCGCCGACGTTTGAAGCCACCACGGGAGTGCCCTTGTAGAGCGCCTCCGAAACCGTCAACCCGAAACCCTCTCGGAGCGATTTCTGCAGAACCACCGAGGACGCCCGCTGCAGGCAATTCACCAGAAAATCGTTTTCAGCCAAAATCAGCTTGATGTCGTTTTCATACAGGGATTTCTTGGCTTTTTCTTCAACCCGTTCAAATATTTTCTGTCCCTCAGGGTCATCGGTTGCCAGAGAGCCTAACAGCACGAGTTGGCAGTCAATTTTGCTTCGAACCATCTGGAAGACATCCAAAACGCCAAGGGGGTCTTTCCACTTGTCAAACCTTGAAACCTGCGTGATTATGGGGCGGTTTTTGTCGATGTCGTATTTTTGCAGGTACTTATCGATGTCACCCTCTGAAGCTTGCTTGTTTTTGGGGGAAAGCGGGTCAATTGCGGGGTAAACGACGCTCTGGGGGATGGGGAGGTCATGTTTGTACTGTTCCAGTGAAACTATGAAGTGGTCGTATTTGACGATGAATTGTTTAAGGTAGCTCCAAACGTCGGGGTTCGGTGCGGTGAGGTCGATGTGGCACCTAAAAATCCAAGGTTGCCGTTTATCGTAGAAATCAATCAGCGGCAACGGTTGAGGGTCATGCACCATAACTAAGTCATGGTCTTCTAGGTGAGTGAAAAGCGAGAAGCGCTTGTTGGCATCGTAGTAAACGTCTTTTTTCTGCGCGGAAAAATTGATTTTTTCACCCTGCAGGGCGTTGTGGAATTTCTTGGTTACGGTGAAGAAGTCGGGGCTGCCATGCAGTATTCGCCACCCAACCTCTAAGCCTAACTCGTTGAGCAAAATTATGATGCTATCTAGGATTTCTGCGACGCCGCCACCTTGGTAGGTGGAATTTATGCACACAATATGTTTGCCTCTTAGTTTGTCGGCTTTCTGCTGGATACTCGATAAATCGGGGTCACTAGTGACTCTGGAATAATCCTTCAAAATACCCATACTAAAAGGAAGTCACATAGGACCTCTTAAATATTCTAATTGTTGCGCTACTGAGTGAAAGTGACGCCGCTGTGGTCAAGCACCCTGTAGAACCTTACTTTTATTTGGTCAATTATTAAGAAAGCCAACAGTGCTTCACCCCAGACAAGCCCCGCCAACGCCCACCCCATCGCAGGCAACAGAATGCCATAAACAGTGATTAATGTGGCAGTTAGTTGTGTGAAAATTACCGCTAACAGTAGAGGGGTGGCGGGTCTCACTGACCAAAACGGCCCCCTCGTGCGAGCCATAAACACTGTCAGGTGCCCTGCAACAGAGAGTTTGAGGTACATAAAAGACTGCAAAACCGCAGGGGACAAACCCAACAGTTGATACCCAACGTAGAATAACCCAAAGGATTCTATGACGCCAAGAGCGCCCAGCAAAGTAGCCACCCCAACAATGGTACGCATACTCCATTTTTCAGGACTCCTCGAGTAACGCACATTGTCGTAAGCTATGGTTATTATCGGTAAATCGTTTAGAATCGCAAGCAGCACAATCATAAGGGCGGTAACTGGAAAGAACTCAAAAATCAAAATCGTAGCAGCTATGAAGAATAGCACACGAAAGGTCTCGGTGATTCTGTAGATTGAGTAGTTGTTCATTCGCTGGAAAATCTGGCGGCTCTGCTTAATCGTATCGATAATAACAGATAACCCAGGCTTTGTAAGCACAATCGCCGCAGCGGATTTTGCAGCATCAGTTGCCCCCGCCACAGCTATCCCCGCATCCGCTTCCTTTAACGCCGGCGCGTCGTTTACGCCGTCTCCAGTCATCCCTACGATATGGTTTTTGGCTTGCAGCAACTTTACGATGCGGTATTTGTGTTCAGGATAAACCTCGGCGAACCCATCTGCCTGCTCAATTACGGCTTCTGCATCAACATCGCTCTTTTCTAGAAAAGAAGACGCGGGTTGTATGTTTGTTCCTAAACCCACTTCATGAGCAATTTCTTTAGCAATCGCTTCGTGGTCGCCTGTAACCATCTTAACGTCTAAGCCCATGGAAGCGGCGGTTTTTATGGTTTGAGCGGAATCTTCACGCGGAGGGTCATAGAGGGCAATTAAGCCCACGTAGTGCCAGCCCGTTTGGTCTTTTTCGGCGACGCCCAGTGCACGATAACCGTTGGATGCAAAATCGTCGACGTACTTGTTGATTTGAGATGCTATTTCGTCTTTGTTGGCTGCTAAGGACAGTATGACTTGGGGGGCGCCCTTGGAGACTGTGAGGGTTTTTCCACTGTTGTTTTTTACTTTGGCGTCTGCACGTTTCCTAACAGGATCAAAGGGCGTAAACTTTTGAACCACATAATCATCCAAGCTTTTTGCGACTTCTGCGGTTTGTTTCCCCTTCGATATAATAGCCATGTCTATGGGGTCTTGGTCTTCTTCTCTGGAAGCCAAAATCCCAAACAGCAACACATCCCTCTCCGTGTAACCCTTCAAAGGCTGCAACTTGCCGACAGTTAACTCATTTTTTGTTATGGTTCCTGTTTTATCAGCGCACAAAACATCCACGCCAGCCATTTCTTCGATAGCGACCAGTTTGCTGACTATGGCTTCTTTTCTGGAAAGTGCGATGGCGCCTAGGGCTAAGGTGACTGATAGCACGGCGGGCAGCGCGGCGGGGATGGCTGCAACGGTTAAAACCAACGAGAACTGGATGGTTGAGAGGAGGCTCTCACCCCTAAAGATGCTTACGACGACTATTATGAATACTATTATCCCTGCTAACGCGATGAGGTAGTCGCCTATTTTGGTGACTGCCTTCTGGAAATGGCTAACTGTGCCTGCTTCCTCGACGAGTTTAGTGGTTTTTCCAAAGTAGGTGTTCATGCCTGTGGTGACGACGAGTGCATCTATCTCGCCCTGCCTTGCAACCGACCCAGAATACGCCACATCCTCCACGTGCTTCTCCACAGGCAAAGATTCCCCAGTCAGGGCTGATTCATCGAGCTGAATATAATCGCCCTTGACCAGTTTAGCGTCTGCAGGGACAATGTCGCCGAGCCGAATCCGAACTATATCGCCGGGCACAAGTTCTTTGGCTGGTTTTTGAATCCATTTGCCATCCCGCAGAACCCTTGCGTTGGGGGCAAGTTTTTGCTTGAGCAATTCGATGGCGTTGTCTGCTTTGTTTTCCTGCCAGAAACCCACTACAGCGTTAAACATCAAAAGCACAATTATGATTGAAAAGTCAGGCCAATGCCCAATAATCGCTGACATAACGACTGCGGCTTCAATCATCCA
>JBNIDO010000118.1:0-5954 GCA_050108095.1 Bathyarchaeia archaeon | reverse complement strand
CTATGGCGTATCTCTCGGCGCTGTCCTCGGTGATGCTGCGTCCAGTTGCGCTGACGACACCAGTGGTTAAGGAACCGACGAGTCCATAGGGGTTACCGATAGCTATTACGGGTTCGCCGACGCGCAATGGAGAAGAACTGACGATTGTCACGGGCTTAAACTCCGATGAAGCTGCCCCATTGACCTTGACTATCGCCAAGTCAGCGTAGGGGTCCTGGCCTATGATGTCAGCGGGGTATCCTTTGCCACTGTTGAATGTGACGCTTAACGAGGTTGTGTCTTCAACAACATGGTAGTTAGTTATGACAACGTTTTGACCACCATAATTATAGACAAAACCCGAGCCCTGCACTCCGCCGCCATCGCTTGTTTCCCCCTGAATCAGAACCACGGAGTCCTTTACGTTAGCGTAGAGGTCAACCACTGAAGTGCCGTTCTGCAGTATCGTGATGTCTTGGTAAGTTGCATTCTGAAAGCCTTTGAGCGCCAAAAAATCGGTCTGCAAATTCTGCATCTGCGCAGTTAAATTTTTGACTTCTGTGTAGTTAACGTAGAACATGAGTAATCCGCCAACGAGTAACCCTGCAACGAAGAGCAGTATGAATAGGCTGGCGGAGGCTTTAGTGGCACTCTTAGACGCTAACACTTAGGTACACCTCGAAACAGGATTACAGAATAAGAACATAAAAGTTACTATACTCTGCGATCGATTAAGTCAAGTGCTTCAGGACCAGTCCCGATCAAAGTGATGGGCACACCTGTCCTTTTTTCAACCTCTTTAATGAACTCCTTAGCTTCCACTGGCAAATCATCAAACTTTCGAGCACCCCTACAGGCGGGGTAGAGCACATCAAGCTTGGTCATAGCCGCCATCGTGGCACCGTTAATTTTAGCGTTTTTCTTGGCTAACTCGAAGTCAAAGGGTGCTGCCCGTCGGTCGCGTCCTGTTCCCGCGGCCACTTCAAACCAGCCCCGCTTCTGCGCTTCTTCCTTGCTGATTTCGCCAGGCAACGGTCCAGCGCCAACCCGAGTGATGAATGATTTGTAGACTATGATGACGTCGTCGACTCTTGTAGGTCCAACTCCTGCTTCAGAAGCAATGGCGGATGCACCCGTGTCTCTGCTGGTCACATATGGGTAGCCACCGCCCAAGAAAAGTGACAGCATAAAGCCCTGAGTGCCTTCCAATAGCACTTTTTTGCCCTGGTCTAAGCCGTCGTTGACTTCGGCGATTCCGTCGCAGAGATACGGCTGCAGTTCAGGCATGTCTTTGGCAAGTTTTGCTGTGCGCTTAACGCGTTCTTCAAGTGCTGGTCCGACCCCCCATCCGGTGGTGCCGATACCCTTGTTCACGGCGGATGCTTTGTCTTGGTCACTATGTTTTTGTTCGATGATTGAAGCGTTTTGGTCTATGCCTACCAGTTTGGGGTCAACCTGGGTTAACTCCATTTCCTTAAAGAACTGACCGACGTGAACGTTTGAGCCTGCGGCGATTAGGAGCCGGGTTTTTGGGTTTATGAACGCAGCCGGCACCATGTGGAGCGCAAATTTCTTGTTTTCGTACCAAACAGTGTGAGCTGCATTCACTGATCCTGTTCGAACACAAAAGTCAAGGTTATCTTTGAGGGCTAAATATGAGATTATTTTTCCTTTGCCTTCGTCTCCCCAGAAGGCGCCGACAATAACTTGGCAAGGCATAACGTTTACCCTCTGAGAAGTCAGCGTAGCGCTTATTTAAGTTTGTAGGGTAAAGGGTTATTTTTCGGAGCGTTTTTTGTCTTCGTTTATTAGTTGGGCTAAGCGGTAGGTGACGTAGGCTGAGAAGCTTCTGATGCCTTTTTTTATATTGTATTCGTCTTTTACTTTGAGCCATTCGTTGAAAAAATAATCGTAGACTTCAGCCTTCACAGTAATGGTTTTGTAGCCTTTTTTGGGCGTTGTGTTCCCCTCTTAGCATAGTAACCGAACGTACATTTATATAAGGTTTAACAGTACATGCGGTACTTTACGTTAATTTGTACTGTTGCAGGTTTTGGCAATCGATAGTTATATATCGATAGAAGTACCGTAAAGTACGGAGAAAAATGCTGAGAGAGGAGTATCGGGTTTGCCCAGAAAAGGATACAAATGCATAACAGTACCAGCGAAAGTCCACGAAGCCATCAAAAAGAGAGCCAAAGAGACAAACCGCACAATACACGAATACATCGAATACTTGCTTCAGCGGGAGCAACCTGCCAAAGAGGTAAAGTAGTTTTTGCCCGCAAAAATCATCCAGTACAATGACCGCGTAGCTGAAGTGCAATTCGTATGCGATGCATGCGGCAAATTGGTTAGAACAAGCCTCATTCCAAAGACTGAAGCAGTCGCATTATTGAAAGAACAAATTCTCTGCTGCCAATGCAAGCCACAAACCACATAAGTTTTCTGTCTCAAGAACGGCGTTTGAGGGCTTCAGAATCGATAACTTCAAGCAAGTTTATTACGCGTTTACCCTTCAAGTGCTTCTCAACCTCAGACACCGTGTTTCTGGCTTCACAGATAGTGTCCAAAACGATACCTTTTTCTTCGTCAACTATGACCGGGTAAACTCGGCAGCCAGAGGGACGATTAGAGTACACACTACATCGCCGATTCCTCAAGACGTAGAAGACGCAGTAACCCTCACGGTTTTTTAGGGTAGCGTAACCTTGCCTGTCGTAGCGCACAAACTGGTTTCTACTGTAACCCAACGCTTCGAGGCGCTGGATGTCTTTTTTTGAGAGCAGCATCTCTGTCTCAGTGCAGCATACTCCACAGTTTGAGCAACGCATAACGGTGAATTAATGTGGCGGTATTTGTGCCTTTACCTAACTCCGCAGCCGTTAAGCTGGGTTTTTCATGAGGTTAACATTTACCATTTCCGCGTAGGCGATGGCTCTTAGCGGTATTCGCGTGTTTTTTCGGTTAGCTAAGTGGTATTCGATTTGTTTGTTGTTTTTTCCTAGACCCTTGTGGAGTCTTGCGAGTTGAACGTTGACGATTACCGCGCCGTCTTTTAGGTGTAGGTTCACGTTTTTTCCGATGTAGGACCTGGCGCTGTTTGCGCTGAAACTCTCCATCGTTTCACCATTCCTCTTCGTTATCGGCGATTTTGCTCCAGCACTGTTGGCAGATAGGCAGGTTTTCGCCTTTTACTTGGATGTATAGTTTGATGTTTTCGCTTTTGCAGGTGCCTTTCCAAGGGTTTCTACAATGTTCCATGTTTATGCCTCAGAGTAGCGGTTTGGCGTTTTTTGCTTATAAGGCGCAGGTTTATGCGACTATTGCAGGTTGGGGAGGGGTAACTGAAAGTAAAAACTTAATACTTTGCTTTCACATTGAGCTAGTGAGAATTCTATGGCATTAACTGACCCAGTTGTGCTGATTGCTACGGTCACAGCTGTTATCCAAGTCATTGTCCTTTTTTTGCTCATCTACGGTTACATTTTGAAAAACAAACAAAAGTATGCCCAGCATGGAAAAATCATGGCTTCAGCAGTTATAATCCATGCAGTAACGATTATTTTGGTTATGATCCCATCCCTCATCATAATAACTTCGCCAAACTATGTCCTGCCTGAACCCAGAACACTCCTCTACACCACCAGCATTGCCCATGCCGCTGCAGGAGCAATCGCATTTGTCTTAGGCACTTGGCTAGTTTTGGCTTGGCGTTTCAAAGACATTAAAGGATGCTTTACCCGCAAAAGAATCATGGACATTACGATAAGTCTCTGGATTGTTGCGTTGCTTTTAGGTATTTATCTCTACGTTATCACTTACGGAACCCAATTGTTCAGTTAAAGGTCAACAATCTCTGGAGTAATGGCTTCCTTTGTGATTTTCAATAATCCCACCGACATTTGCCCCAGAGACGTTGCTGGAACAGTGGGACTGCCTGGATTAATAAAGAGTGTTTTGCCTTCCCATTTAACGTTTGCAACATGCGTGTGCCCATAGACAAAAACGTCGAAGCCATGCTCTTTTACGAGTTCCCTCATCCTGTTGAAACCAAACGCGATGTCGGGGTCATGCATCACGCCGATTTTCCAGTCAAACACATGCAATGTATTTAGCCTAGGCAGGGCGCCGACGACATCCATACCATCCATGTTGCCGTGCACAGCTAAAACAGGCGCCAACTGCTCCAACTCATCCACAACCGCTAACTCCACCAAGTCGCCTGCGTGGATTATGTAGTCGGCTTTTTGGAAGATTTCAAGGACTCTATGCGGTAGGATGTGCGCTCGTTTGGGGATATGGGTGTCTGAGATTAAGCCGACGGTTTTGGTGACTTTTAGTATTGGCGGTTCTTTACTTACAAGTGCTGTTCCGCTTATCATTATGGGGGGTTGCCTCCCAAAGAGGCGAGTATCAAGCTATCTATTGGAAGGTTATCAATAAAAAGGCATTCATGCAAAAGAGCTGAATCTAAGTCATGAATCGCACCACGGTTTCATAGAAGACGCTTGTGCCCCAAACAAGGTTTTCGATGGTTAAGCGTTCATCGATGCCATGCATGCGTTTCTCGTATTCGTCGTTGGGTTCATCAGGCCGCACAGGGTGGAAGCCATAGCAGACGCTGCCTGTTTCCCTGAAAAACCGCGAGTCCGTTCCTCCTGTGGTAAGGGTAGGGGTTATGCCGCAGTTTGGCTCCAACTCTTCAAGAACGCTGCTGATGGCGCTGTAGAGGGGGGTTTGTGTGGTGGATTCTGAGCCGTCATGCATCTGGATGATTTCATAACTTAATTTGCCGTCTCCGACTTCTTTTAGCATGGTTTTGAATAGGTCAAGGGTTTGGTTTACGCTTTCTCCGGGTAGGACTCGGCAGTCAAAGGTAGCTTCGCATTCGGAGGGGATGATGTTTTCCTTGTTACCGCCCCGAATTATAGTTGGGGTTATTGTGGTTTTGGTTCGGGGTCTGATTTCCTCTGCCAGCGCTTTGTCTTTTTTTGCGAGTTCGTCGAGTATTTGCTCGCTTTGCATCGGATTAGCCAGCAGTCGGTCAAAGATTTCTTGGTGCTTGGGGTTGCTTTTGGCTACTTCAGCTAGGAACTCTTTTAGAGTCGAAACATACGTTGTCGGCGGCTGGTAGGTTGCCAGTTTCTCTATGACTTTGTTTATGCGCAAGATGGCGTTGTCCGCCATGTTCGGCGTTGACCCATGCCCCGGAGTGCCCTTCGCCTTAATCCTGAACCACAGAATGCCTTTCTCTGCGGTCTGAATGGGGTACACGTTTCTGCCGTTCTGGGGGAACGCGGTTCCGCCCCCCTCGTTTAATACGTAGGGGCACCAGACATTTTCTTTGTGGCTACGCAGAAGGTATCCTGCGCCTTCTTCACCGCCTGCTTCTTCGCCTGCAGTAGCAGCTAAAACAACGTCGCCTTTTAGGGGCACATTGTTTTTCTTGAGGAGTTTTAGCGTTAAAACTTCGACGGCGGTCATGCCTTTCATGTCGATGGCGCCTCTGCCATAAACGTAGCCGTCTTTTACTGTGCCTGCAAACGGGTCCACACTCCATTCTCTGGGGTTTGCTGCAACCACATCTAAGTGTGAGAGCAGAAGCAAATTGGGTTTTTGGCCGGTTCCTTTGAGGCGAGTTACTACGCTGCCTCTTCCGGGGTCAGATTCGAAGACTTCGGATTCGAAGCCGTCTTTGGCGAGGTAGTCTGCGAGGAAGTGGGCTGCTTTGGTTTCGTTGCCAGGGGGGTTGGTGGTGTCTATTTGTATTAACTTTGAGAGGAAGCTTGTGATTTCCTCTTCGATTTCTTTTTGGATTTTTATGGGCATGAAAACGGGACTCCGTTATGGTTTAGGCGGTTTTTTCTCTTAAGTATTCTGTTTCTGACCATTGGAGTTTTTTTGAAAAAATTTTAGTTATTCAACAATGATGTTTATATACTATGTCAAAAAATGCTTACTGAACCATAAAA
>JBNIDO010000117.1:0-6112 GCA_050108095.1 Bathyarchaeia archaeon | reverse complement strand
ACTGCAGTAGCTATAGCAGGTTTGGTGTTGCTTGTTTTCTCAAAGAAATTCCAGAAGAATAAGAAGCTCATTCACAGGTGGAGCACCTTTTGTCAACACTGCTATGGCTAACTCTGCATAGAGAATAGTGGGTAGTGGAAGGTAGGGGATTGCTGTGTTTTTAGCCAGAACATCACACTCCGCCTATTAGAGCCACGGAAGTGCCTATGCCTTATGGGGGAAGACATGTCTGTTGTTATCTGTGGGGTCGCAAGGGCTGATTTTTGGGTTGGAAAAAGAGTTTTAAGCATATTCGCTTAATGTTATGCGGAGAAATACGATGACTATTCAAATTAGACGTGTCTTAATTGAGGCTTTGAAGTCACGTGAGACCTCTCTTGTGGAGTTGTCTCAAGCAATTTGTAGTGTAAATGGCGTTGAAGAATGCGATGTGGTTGTAACTGATGTTGACGCAAAAACTGAGACGATAAAGCTCACCGTAAGGGGCGCTAACATAGAGTATAGTGGAATTTTGGCTGTTTTACAAGATAATGGTGTCTCAGTTAAAGGAGTGGATGAAGTCAGTGTGTCAAAGGTAAAGCAACCTTTGCAGAGACCAACGTCTTAGTTCTTGTTAGATGAGTTTGTCTAATAGAAATCCTATGACAAACGCGAGGACACCAAAAGCCACCATTCTTAACCCTTTTTTGTAAGGGTTTGTTTTTCCAATGCGCCCCATATAGACTCCTGCGCCAAATAATGTGCTCAAAGCTAACGCCACAGAAATCCAACCGGCAATGTCGATATGTAGTATCCCTGTGGCTGCAAGGATGAATGGCGTAACTGTTACTGCACATGAGAATAGGGGTGTTGCAAAGTTGATTGCTGTTGCAAGTAGGATAGTGTATTTGGCGGTTTTTTGGATACTTGTATCGGTTAGGTCAGTAAATAATGCTTTTTCGAGGTCCGAGATTTTTCGTTCTTGTTCTAAGCTTTCGGCTTCGTAGACGCTTACTCCAGTTGAGATGCCCAAAGCAACGCTGGTTGTAAGCATGGTGACTATGATTATGTTTAAGCCCGCGTCAGCAGCGAATGCTGAGCCCACGATTATGCCTAGCAGCATAAAGGTTGAGTCAAACAGTGTGTTAATGAAGAACCTGCGAATTATAGGGCCGACGCTTTCATGCTTGAGCATCGCTTTTAGACTTTTCATTGCTGTGCCTTTTGGCTAGAATCAACGTTGACTTTATTATAAATGCTCCGTCCTGGTTTCTAATCTCTTTATGAGTTAGTGGGCGAATCTATAGTGGCAGGCGACTTTCTGTTAGTGTATCTTCCAATGCCGGTGGATTACGCAAGCCATTTTTGTCGGTATGACTTTGCGTACTTGAAAACTAAGAAAGCAATCGATGGTGGCTATATGGAAATCTTTCGTGGCTAGCGGCTATGGAGGTACGGTAGCAGCCCCAGCGACTTAAACTTGTTGGAACACAATTCTTTTTATAACTATCTGGTCTCTGTCTTGTTGTGGTAGCAGTTGTCTTGCTGTTTGGGTACTTAGCAAACTGTGTTTTCCATAAAATCGTCTGTTTGAAAGGGTAAACCAAAGAAGAGACCTGACCCTTTAGTTTCATAAGGTACTTAAGGGTTAGAAGTGTATTCTACGACATAGCAGAGACTGCCTAAGGAAGGGTTTAGTGTTGTTTCAAGCGCCCATACCAACCGCCATATTGGTTGATAATATGTACTTGCTTAATGCCGCTAAAGTTTTTGGCGTTGAACAAACTGACCCAAGGAAATACCCTGAAGTATTCTTGAGGGATCAACCTCCTGAAGAGCATTATAGAACGTTCATTTTTGATGCTTTGCCTTTTGTTCCTGAAAGAGGTGCTAACAGGTGGCAGATAGAGCAGTATAGGCGCAAGCTGGCTTATCTTAAAGCGATAGAGTACTATGAACGCATAGCCGTTGAGCTAGGTGAGGTTCGTCCTAAGCATACGCATTGCTTTAGGTGTGGTGCAAACTTTAATGTGGCAGTTCAGAAGTTGGTTGATGTGAAGATTTCTGTTCGGTTGGTTTCTTTGGCTTGGTCGGGTGTGGTGCGTAAGATTGTTCTTGTCTCGGGTGATAGCGATCTGTTGCCTGCGGTTGAAGCAGTAAAGGATTCGCCTACAACAGTGCGGTTAGCATACGTAGAAGAACAGGACGTGCAGACGAGCCAAGCCTTAATCAGAGCCTGTCCAGAAAAACAAAAACTAACCATACAAGACATAACCGCATGCAAGCATGCATTTGCAAATCATTTCATGGATAAAGCGCCTGCGCTTTTCAACTATCGCTCACAAGATAACCAAACATAGGAAAGTCAGCGGCTCTTCTATTAACTGAGGGAACCAAATGAACCGACTGCTGATATCCATATCCAGCAAACTAAAGTATCTAGGTCTCTTAGGGTTGCCGATGTTTTTTTCCGACGCAGTGATTTGGAAGTATTTCTGGCTGTTTTGGCTCTTTGGGCTTATCGAACTCATCGGTACTATGCCTACATTTTTGCAGGGATTGAAGCAAACGTTCTGTTTGCCATACATCTACATTTCTCACGGTTTCCATTTACCCGATAAAAGCAATTATCAGCCTGCAGTACAATATTCTCTCCCATTCAATGAACAATGGATAGCATTAAATGGCGGCACAGACAAAAAAAATTCACATTCATGGGACGTGTTGACGCAGAGGTATGCCTATGATTTCGTTATTCTAGATGAGCATGGTCAAAGCTTTGCTGGCGACAAAACCTTATTGCAGAGCTACTATTGCTATGGTAAAGCTGTCTTGGCCCCGGCAGACGGCGTCGTTTTGGAAGTGACTGACAAATATCCCAATGCCCGTACATACGGCAACGGCAGGGTCGATCCCACCGTCAAAGATATTCGCGGTAACTATATCATAATTAAGCATGCGGAGAAAGAGTACAGTTTTATCGCTCACCTTTTGCCACAAAGCGTTAAGGTTAAGGCTGGTCAAATAGTGAAACGTGGTGAGCCTGTTGCTCAATGTGGTAACTCTGGAAATACGTCCGAGCCGCATATTCATTTTCATGTTCAGGATGGCAAGAGTTTCTTTACGTCCGCTGGGCTCCCTATAAGGTTTCGAGGTGTTCAAGCAAAGCAAGCCAGAAACAATGATGATTTATGTTGCAAGGCATCTCCAGAGACGAACAATGAAAAAGAGGTCTCTTCAATTCAACGAGGGGATTTAGTGTCAAACATAAAAACAAGCCTGAAGAAAGCATTAGGCGCTGTAGACACCTGTAACTCAAATGTTGAGTCTGCCAAATAAAATGCCAAAAAAGCGTTTGTCTGCCATTTCTTAAAATGTGATAGACTACGCCCTTTTTCTTTGTTTGATCCATCCCTTTCTGTGAGGCTCTTCGCACATTCTTCAATTTGCAAAACAAGGTCTAAGCGATTACAAGATAGCATGCAAAATAGACAGCGATTTCCTAAGCGTTACCCGCTCACGCGAGAATGCCCATAAACCAGCTCCATCAACTTAACCCCAAACAAGTGCTGGATAATATCTACATTTCAAGAGCAGTCACAGCCTATCAGTTAACTACGCTAATTATGCACAAGCTTAAGCTAGCCGTCAAACAATTTGGAGCTAAGCTTGTAATCATTTCAGACGTTTCAGAGTTTTTCTTAGATAACGACCTCTCAGACTATGAAGCGCAGAGAGTTTTCAGCCAAGTTACCACTTACCTCTCGAACTTTGCCAGAGAAAACCAAATCGTTCTAATCGCAACCAACCTTCCATACCAAAACACCAAAAGAAACAACTGCCTCCAAAACATGGTGCAACAGCGTGCGAGTGTAGTATTATCTCTTGGACAAACAGCCTATGCTAGAACCATCAGTCTGGAAAAGCATCCTTACCTAAACTTGGGCTCAGTCAAATTACCCTCCGCAAACATAACACTAACGGATTACATGGGAGAAAGTGCATAATGGGTAAAACAGTCGAATCCTATCGTATGGCCATTGAGGATGAAATAACCCGCTGGAAGGGCTTTGAAAAAGCGCTGAGAGCAGAGGACAGGGAAGCTTTTGAGGCGCTGATGGATGCTTGCCGAAGTTATGCCTCGGCGGGGAGCAATGCTGTGCAACCTGTTCTTTTCGAGCCTATGATCATGTCAATTCTGCTCTCTCAACAAAAGAGAATCATCCAGTTAGAGAAGGCGTTGGATGCCATCAAACAGTCCAAATCTGGTTAAGGGATGGTTATTTGATGTTTATCCTTCTGTTTTTGGGGAAATGATTGTTCGGGTCATAGCTGAAAACGGTTAAAGAGTTAGGTTCACAGATAAATCAATTGAGACGTTAACAAAGTTTCTTACTTAAACAGGCTGATAGTTATTTTTGATTTTTTTAGTGGTTTTTCTGTTTTTCTAAAAATTCTCTTATGGCTACTCTTGCTGCTTCTGAGACTGAGACGTATTTTCCGTTTGATTGTTTGACGAGTGTTTCTATTTCTTTGTATAGTTGTTCTGGTATGGAGAGGTTTCGGTAGCCTTTTCGAACCATGTTTTTTCCTCAGCAGGGTTAAAGTGGGTTTTTAAATGATAATAATTTTCCAGCACCCGTGCAGTACATTTTTATTGAGGAAACGTTTTACTTTTAAATTAAGACTGAGGCGATCAAGGCCAAAGCAAACAAGGCAACTTGCGCTCAGTAAACCTTTAAAAAAATTAAACAGGTGAAAAAAATATGAGCAAAAAGGCAACTTTAAAAATCCAGTTGGTTCCAGAAAGCCAAACCATAAGTAACAAGCAAATTAAAAAAGAAATCGAAAAATCTTTAACATGCGCTTGGCTGCTAAAAATCCAAAATGTCACAATAGAAGAGTAAGCTGTCTTTATTCGATTTAAAAGCAGGTGAGCAAACGTAGACTCTATAAAAAAGCTTGATTACATAAGTCAAGCAACTGAATGCGTCAACGTAACTGACTTAGAATTAAGCAAACGCCGTTTACTATTTGTGGCTTGCATGAACAGGAAAAGCTTTGCAGGCTTTATTAAACACAAACAAAACAACCAAACCTACTACGTTTTCATATACGAAAAACGTTCTAAAATCAGGTTGTTTTTACTTTGTGTTATTATGAACTAAGTGCCGAGTCAGCGCGTTTTTCCGCCGTTATTTTGAAATTGACAAGTATTATAAACTCAGGAATTGTAAGAAAAAACAGGGAACAAGAATGATCAGAGGCATAACTAAGCCTTATGGCGAAAATGTTACAGAGCCAGTTAGATGCCAAAAATGCGGAAAGCAAATAGGCTACATAACTGTCCTTGGAAAAGGCTTGATGGGAACGCAACAGCCAGTTCAAAACGTGAAAATAGTCGCTATCTGTATGGATTGTGCTCAAAAGAAGAAATAGAACGGTTACCTTTCTGAAGTTTTTTCCGTTTCGTTCCAACTTAAGTGGTGAAACTGGTAAGTGCCCAATTGCCAGCCGCGCTTCTCTGCAATACGTTCACCAAATTCCTTTTCCAACCGCTTGTTCATGCGGAGAATCCTTCGGCTTATCTGATGCCTAGTAACTTTAAACCGCTGAAGCCTTGCCTGCAAATCTTTCGGCAACAGACCGGGACTTCTTGATTCGTAGAGTAGTTGCAGGATTTCTCGATCAACCTCATCTTTGCAGGCTACACGCCCGATTAAGGGCTGCTCAAAATTGAAACAACCCTTCAACCCGGCAAAGATAGTGCGAAGCATAAGTTTAATCTCTTCCACTTCGGATAGCGTCTGTTTGAGCAGATGCTGATTGTACTTTAGGCGACCTATTTTGTCGCTTTGGGTACGCTTCTTTTTGGGGTTCTGAACAGGTTTTTTGGTTGTTTCCATGCCAGAATGCTCACTCCATGTTTTCCGCTTCATCAACACAGGGCAAAACTAACACTGGGTAATCAGGACCAAATAACTGCAGAAAGAGGACTTCTGAAAAGCATGGATTCTTTCCATGACTTCGGCAGGGTGTGAAAAGTGCTTTTGGACAGGTTTTCACTACCAAAAATCAAAAGTACCAAACAAGACATAACCTGATTTTTGCAGAACAAGCTAGTAAACATAGC
>JBNIDO010000116.1:0-6395 GCA_050108095.1 Bathyarchaeia archaeon | reverse complement strand
AAGCAAGAAGAACAAACCTTGTCGTGGGAATAATGTTAGTTATACTCTCTATAGCCATTTTAATGTCAGTCATAGCTAACAATGTCTCGGGTTCAAACCTTATGGGCTCGGCGGTTTTTATTTTTCTTCTCGTGTTTATGGGCGGCTATGAAATTGGCAAGTATGCAGAGAACCGTTTGGAAAAACAGTGGGCTCGCCTGAACGACAAATTTTCAGAATAGGGTTTTCTGTTTTTCACATGATTGAAGACTGGAAACTCTTACGCCGATAAGCCTCATTTTTCTCTCTGTCCCCAAATAGGGCAACAGCAGTTCTTTGGCGGTTTTCTTTAGGTCTTCGACTCGGTTGGTTAGGCGGGGCAGGGTTTTGCTTTTGGTGTGGGTTTCAAATCCCTGATATCGGATTTTCACGGTTACTGTCTTGAAAAGCAGCTTCTGCTCAGCGGTTTCTTTCTGTACATCCACGCACATGGCGTCCAAAGCTTGGAGAATCTCGGCTGGATCATCGGTGTCCACTTCGAAGGTGGTTTCGTGGCTGATGCTTTTGACGCCGACGCGCTCCTCGACTTCGCTGCGGTCCAAGCCCTTAGCCATCAAGTGCATCTGTACCCCCATAACACCAAACATCGAGCCAAGCGCAGTCGGGTCGTAACTTGCCAAGTCGCCGATGGTGTTTATGCCCAGCGCCTTGAGTTTGGCTTCAGTTTTACGTCCCACCCACAGCAGTTTCCGCACAGGTAAGGGTTCGAGGAACTTTTGGGCGTTTTCTTCTTGGACGACTGTTAAGCCGTCGGGTTTCCTGAAGTCACTGGCAACCTTGGCGACAAGTTTGTTGGGTCCAACCCCAATTGAAGCGGTAAGATGCTCCTTTTCTTTTATTTCCTGCTTAATCTGCCGCGCCAGTACCTCCGCTTCAGCCCAGTCCTTGACTCTATCAGATACATCCAAAAAAGCCTCGTCGATGCCCCACTGCTCAAACTTGCCAGCGTAGCGGCGTGCAATCGCCATGATTCCAGCCGACGCCTTGATATAGAGAGGGAAGTTTGGCGGGAGGTAGACGGCGTTGGGGCAGAGTCGCCAGGCCTGTGAGATGGGCATGCCGCTGCGGACGCCTGCCGCTCGGGCTTCGTAGTTGCTGGTGCTGACTACGCCTCTGCCTTTGCCTTCTTTGGGGTCTGCGCCGACGACTACGGGTTTGCCTTTTAGCGCTGGGTTTTCTCGTTCTTCGACTGCGGTGTAGAAGTGGTCCATGTCGAGGTGGAAGATGAAGCGTTTTTTCTCTTTCATGGCGTTCAAGAAGGCTTGGGTTGTTTTGGAATTTGAATCTATCGAAGCAAGGTTGCCGCTTTAACCGATTTGCCTGTTCTGCTTGTAGTTTGTTGCACAACCAATCAGCAATCCGTTGCCAATACAGAACCCAAAACACAGCCGCCTGCATAACCTGCTGGTTGTTGTTGTGTATAGGCGACTTTTCACTACAACAAACAATAGAAAAACAAAAACAACTGCTAAACTAATATTCCACAATACGCCATCTACATTGAGGCAACCGAAATGGACGTTTTTGAAGCCGTACAAGCACGCAAATCCATACGCGCCTACCAAGACAAACCCATCCCACGCGAAACCTTAGAGCGGATTTTAGAGGCTGGCAGGTTGGCGCCTTCCGCCCGAAACGTCGAACCATGGCATTTCATAGCAGTAACGGATAAAGAGAAACGCAAAACCCTCTCCAAGGGGCTCTACGCCAAATTCGTCGCTTCAGCACCCCTAGTAATTGTTGTTTGCGGAGACAAAAAAGCCTCCTCGGACTGGTATGTGGTCGATGCGTCTTTGGCGTTGGAAAACATGGTTTTAACAGCGGTTAGTGAGGGATTGGGCACTTGCTGCGTGGGCAGCTTTAAGAAATCGGATGTTAAGGTGCTACTTAGGGTGCCTGAAAACTTTGAAGTCCTAGTGATGTTGACCGTTGGGTATCCGCAGGAAAAGCTGGATTTATCCAGTAAGCTGCTGCGGCTTGTGCGAACCCGAAAAGTACTCAGCCAAGTAGCCAGCGAAGAAGAGTTCGGCAAGCCCTTTGATGCCAAAACTTTAGAGTTAGTATAAGAAAAGTGCTCCTGCCACAAGACAGGGCTGGGGAGTGTTGTTATCGGATTCGCTGGTCTAATAGTTGGTTAACGAAGTCAGATGCACGGGCGTTGAGGTCTTCGGTTTCTCCGATTTTCACTACAACTGCATTGGATAAGTCGCCGCCGTTTTGGAGGGCGGACACTGAACTTTTGATTGAAGCGATATCTTCAGGCGCTGTCGCTCCTGAACCACTACCATACACGCCCACGGCTGTCGTGGAATCGACTTGAAGGTTGTTTAGGGCGTCTCTAACGGATGCGGCTGGTGCACCAGCGTAAACTGGGCCCCCGACGACTACGACATCATAGCCTGAAGTGTCAGATGCCGCTGAACTTTTTATGCCCGCCAGTGTGACGGTTAAGCCTTGACTTTGCAGGTCATCGGCAACTCGGGTGGCTACCTTTGTTGAAGCGCCAGTTAAGCCCGGGTCATAGAGAACTAAGGCGGTTCCCATTTCAGAGCCAGATGCAGGCAACGTCTGTGAACCAGTGGCAGTGTAGGCAGCTAAATCCAACAAGACTAGGGCGCCTAAAGCCACCACTACGATGATTATGACAGCGAATACGGCTATGATGATTTTAAATATTCTCCTCATTCTGCAAGCCTCTATACAAGGGTTGACTTGGGGGCTTAAAATAATTTTTTGTGTTTTTCCTGAAAAATCGTACAAAAATTATTCAAATAACCATGACGCACCCAAGTTTTCAGTGCCTTTTAACGACATTTGACGTATCTAAATCCTTAAACCCATCGAATGGTAAGATAGATTTTGCGTCTTATGATGGAGGTGAAAAAGGACATGATATTCGAAGAAGAAGATGAATGGGAAGAAGGCGAAGATGAAGAATGGGAAGAAGAAGAATGGTAAAATAACCAGTAAACAACCATCATTATCTTTCTTTTAAATTTCAGAGCCATTGCCTTTGGTTTTGCCATTTTGCGTGATTAGCTTGTATGGCTAGTGAGCAAGCAATAACTTTTTAGGTTTTAAAACCCCATATCTACCTATAGGATGGTTATTGTATGGTTGAACCAAAAGCTGGAAAACAACTAGAAACAGCAGCCCACGGTATGGCTGAAACTGTGTTAGCCGTTATCGACAAGCTTGCTGGAAAAGAATCCGACGTAAAATTGAGCTTTGAAAACTTAACCCTTGACATGGGCAGGTTTAAAGCTACACTCAACGGCGCCATCGTCTTAGACATCGTATACTCCAAAGACGCCAAAACCTAAGCATAGGGCACCTAAAATGCCCCTTGCCTCATTTCTAGGCGAGATACTCAAATCAGGAAAAGTCACCGTCTCCACAAACAACAAAGAAGCCCTCGAAATCAAAGCGGCAGACAGAAAAATTGACATCAAAGCCCTAAACAAGGAAATCGTGAAAGACACCCTTGCAGCCACCAGAAAGGACAAAGGAATACGTAGCCAAATCAAAGACGCACGCACCAACCTAAACGCGCTCAAAGGGGTGGCGGAAGAATTATCCGATGCAGGCATCACCGTTACCTTCTCTTACAAGGATAGTGTGGTGGTGACTTTAGGCAGCGAAGCCAACCCTAAACTGTCAAATGTAGCAACAGGAACAAAGGCTATAGAAATTAACAGTCCGCGAAAACTCGTAGAACTAGGCATCTAAAAACGCGGTATTCTTTGGTTCTGCGGTTTTAAATTTATAACTCACCTTTTCAATTCATACTTGGACGTTTACTCATGACGCGAATCGCCGTATTAGACACAGATAAATGCAAAGTCAAAAAATGCAACCATCTCTGCGTAAGCTTCTGCCCCATGGTACGTAGCAGAGTGGAAGCGGTCAGAATCGAAGGCAACCACGCCGTAATAGCCGAAACACTCTGCAGCGGATGCGGCATCTGCGTCAAAAAATGCCCCTTCAAAGCCATCAGCATAGTCAACCTCCCAGACGAATTGGAAAAAGACTGCAGCCACCGCTTCAGTGCCAACAGCTTCAAACTCTTCCGTCTGCCCATGCCTTCACCAGGCACCGTCTTGGGCTTGCTGGGACAGAACGGGATAGGCAAAAGCACCACACTTAAGGTTTTTAGCAGCGAAATCAAACCCAACCTTGGCAGATTCGATGACCCGCCCGACTGGCCAGAAATCATCCAGTACTACCGAGGCAGCAGCCTCCAAGACTACTTCACCCGACTAAGCGAGAAAAAACTAAAAGTCAGCAGCAAACCCCAGTACGTCGACAAAATCCCAAAAGCCATCACCGGCAAAGTAGGCGACCTCCTCGACAAAGTTGACGAACGCAAACAGCTCGACGCCATCGCCGAAGAGTTGGAACTCAAAAACATCTGGGACCGCGCGCTCGATGTGTTGAGTGGCGGCGAATTGCAGCGGGTGGCGGTTGCGGCGGCTTTAAGCAGAGAGGCTGATGTGTACCTCTTTGATGAGCCCAGCAGCTACCTTGACGTGAAGCAGCGCCTTGTTGTGGCAAGGACGATTCGCAGCCTCAAAGAACAAAACAAAACCATCATCGTCGCCGAACACGACTTAGCCATCATCGACTACCTCAGCGACCAAATCTGCGTCTTCTACGGCGAACCAGGCGTCTACGGCGTCGTCTCACATGTGCATGGCGTCCGAACAGGCATAAACATTTACCTACAAGGCTACATCCCTGACGAAAACATCATGTTCCGCAAAGAAAGCATCGTCTTCCACGAAAAACCCCCAACCGCAGGAGAAAACGTCGGCGCAACCCTGCTCAACTGGACTAAAATGGAGAAGACTTTCAAAGAATTCAAACTTACCGTTGAACCCGGAGAAATCCGCACTGGCGAAATCATCGGCATCCTCGGACCCAACGGCATCGGCAAAACCACGTTTGTCAAAATGCTCGCAGGCATAGAAGAAACCGATGACAAACGCCAACTCAGCAAACTAACTGTGAGCTACAAACCCCAATACATCGCCCCAGACTATGAGGGAACTGTGCAGGAGTTGCTTATGAATGTGGCAAAAGAGAATTTCACCTCTAGCTGGTACAAAACCGAAATCGCCACACCCCTGCGCTTGCAGGCTTTGATAGACCGCAACGTAATGGAGTTAAGCGGAGGAGAACTCCAAAAAGTCGCCATAGCAGCCTGCTTAAGCCGCAAAACCGACCTATTTTTGCTCGACGAGCCCAGCGCCTACCTCGACGTCGAAGAACGCCTCAACGTCGCCAAAACCCTACGCCGAGTCGTCGAAGCCCACGGTATCCCAGCGTTTGTTGTCGAGCACGATGTGGTTACACAGGACTTCATCGCTGACCGCCTCATGGTCTTTAACGGCAAACCCGGAGAATGCGGTATTGCACATCCACCAACAAGCCTCAGAGGCGGCATGAACACCTTCCTCAAAGAAATGAACATCACATTCCGCCGTGACAACACGACCTTCCGACCCCGCGTGAATAAGGAGGGCTCGCAGATGGATGAATTCCAAAAGGGCATCGGCGAATACTACTACACCAAGATCACAAAGGAAAAAGAGGATAAAGAGGAAGATAAGAAGTCTAAGCCTAAAAAGTAAGAGTCCTCTGCCAACATAGCCCGTATATTTGGATTTAAACGCAAGGTGAACTTACAAGAAAAATCGCAAAGACGCTTAGTCTTCTTCTGCGTCTTCTTTAGCTAATTCGTCGGCGATTGAGTCGTCATGGCTAATCGCGTTTTTGCGGGTCTGCTTCTTGCTGGGTGGCTCCTGTTGGAATCCTTCCATGAAACCCGCTTCTGCATCGGTTATTTCATCGTCTTCAAGCATAGTTTCTCGTTCTTCTGTGTCATAGAGGTCGTCGGTTTCTTCTGCTTTTTCTTCTTTACTCTCAGGTGGCCCCCTATAGAAGTAGGGAGGAGCCTTTTTCTTGTTTTTACCCATGTTTTTTGCCTCGTAAGTTTTAACCGTTTTAGCTCTCGTACCGAACTGAGTACAGAATGCGCCCATGACACTTTTAATGATATGTGGTTGGTAAGATACAGTCACAAAAATATTTTGGGGTTGGGGTTTGCTGGGGCTCTGGACCCGCAACTAAAGGAGAAAAGAATGGAAAATGCAACTAAACCATTCTCAACCGCGATGTAACTTCTATTCCAGAGCCCACTCAGCCCACTTTTTACGCATTTTTTGTTCCCAAAAAAAGGGAAGAAGGAAATTTTTGAACAGTTTATGGTCGTTTTCTCACTAGCAGTGCGAGTACTGCACCGATTACGATGACTACTACGATGATTGCAGCGCCTATACCTAGGATGTAGTTCT
>JBNIDO010000115.1:0-6610 GCA_050108095.1 Bathyarchaeia archaeon | reverse complement strand
AAAATCAAGGATTTGTGGGAAGATAACTTTTACACTGCAAACGAGAACAACCGCAGTCATGGACGTCTCATCGTCCTATCCCAACCCAACCAACCCATGACCGTAAAATATGACCCTTACACCAAAACCGCTTTCCTATTTAACGTCGATTATTATGGTTGGATAAAAAGCATCGCCTTAGCCGTTGCAGGGGACATCCTAGAAGATGAACACCGCATCTACCATGTCCACGGCGCCTGCATAGACATCGACTGCCTAGGCGTTTCCATCATTGCCCCTTCAGGCACAGGAAAAACAACCCATTCTTGGGGTTTGCTACGTATTCCAACGGCACGCTTAGTCAGCGACGACTGGTACTTTGTGCGCTTAAGCACCCGTGAACCCTTGGCGTTTGGCTCTGAAAAAAACACTTACATCCAAGCGGACATTGGCAAAATCTGGAACGAATATGAGCGGTTGGTGGATAAGGCGCAGTTTGACGCTAGGGACAGGGCAGTGGTTAATGTTCGATGGATTGTGGGCAGCGGCGGAGTGATTCCCATGGCAACCATAAACAAGATAATTCTGCTCAAACGTGACGCCACAGATGCACGGGTAGTTATTTCGTTGACTGTAGATGACGCCTTGCAGTATATGCTGGAACACAACTTCTGCAATCCCCACCAACTTGTACGTGACGACCGGAAACTGGCTTTACGTGCCAACTTTTTCGAGAAACTCTTCAAACAAAGTGACGTATACTTGGTAAATACAACTGGAACACCGCAGGAGACGCAGGAAGCCATTAGAAGGCTTCTGTCCCTAAAAACATAATTTTATTAAGCATGCAAGATAGCCATAGCTGAAGAGGAAAAAACGTTGAAACTACTCTTTATTGCCATAGACGGCATGGGCGATTTGCCGATTAAAGCGTTAGGCAACAAAACACCCCTAGAAACAGCAGAAACCCCCAACATGGATTGCCTAGTTAAAGTTGGACAAACCGGTTTAATGTATACTGTGGGGAAGGGTGTGGCGCCTGAAAGCGATGTGGCAGTGATTTCTCTGCTGGGCTATGATCCCTTTAAGTACAGTACTGGCAGAGGCGTCACCGAAGCCGCCGGCATAGGCTTAAAGATGAAAGACGGCGACTTGGCGCTGCGATGCAACTTTGCAACTTTAGGCAAAGGCAAACAGATCATCGACCGCCGTGTGGGACGCAACCTAACAACCGAGGAAGCTACCGAACTCGCTAAAGATGTCAACCGAGAAGTAAAATTAACCTCTTACCCAGCAACCTTTGAGTTCAAAAACACCCTCGGACACCGAGCAGTACTGCTTATCAGAAGCAGAGATAAGTCTCTCTCAAGCAGCATAACCAACAGTGACCCCGCATACGCCATAATCAACGGGTTAGGCGTTGCACAAGCCAACCCCGAAATGGTGCTAAAAACCTGCGAACCCATGGATGGAACTGAAGCTGCCAAAGTTTCCGCTGGGTTAGTTAACGAGTTCATCGCAAAGTCACATGCGCTATGGGAAAACCACCCCATAAACGTAAAACGAGCCGAAGAAGGCAAACTCAAAGCAAACGTCGTCTTAACACGCGACGCCGGTCACTTGTTGCCCAAATTCTTCAACATCAACCAACACTACAAAGTAGACTTCGCCTGCCTAGCGGATATGCACACGGAACGCGGCATAGCTCAGCTTGCGGGGATGGAGTCTTCACTTCTTCCGCCTCCTTCAGGTAATCTGCAGGCTGACATGGAGTACCGCGTCAAAGCGCTCCTCGAAGCGTTACCTAAACACGACTGCTTCTACATACACCTAAAAGGCCCCGACGAACCTGGCCACGACGGCAACTACAAACTAAAAACCGAAATCATCGCAGCCATCGACAAATACTTCTTTGGGCCCTTGCTAAAGCAGATTTCACTCAAAGACACCTTAATCTGCATCACCTCAGACCACGCAACGCCCTGTGAACTCAAAGTGCACAGTGACACGCCTGTGGCGCTTCTGATTTCAGGCGGCAAAGTAGTCAGCGACGGCAAAGACGGAAAATTCTCCGAGAAAAACTGTGCAAACGGCAGCTTGGGGACTTTGGCGCATGGGTACGAGTTGATGCCAAAGCTTATGGAGCTACTTAAAAAGTAGCTTCGCCAAAACCCTTGGTTTTTTATCACTTGCTTTTCCAATAAGTTTAAGGCGGCAAGATCAGGGTTTGGGTTGATGTAATGTTAGCCATTTTTCTTATTTGCCAAGCGATTGTCCGCTTAAGTTCATCCATCGAAACACACTCTATGCACAAAACAATGTCGTAGCTTCCAAAAACCAGCTTGGCTTCTTCTACGCCCGCTATCGTCTTTAACTCCCTTAGAACGTCGCATTCAGAGCCAATTTCTGTATTCACTAGCACAAAAGCTTTGGGCATAACAGCAATCCTCCCTCTTACCCCTCTAAAAAAATGAAAAGAGGAAGGTGAGTTTAGTAGTCAAGAATTGCCTTGACTGCGTCGTTTTCAACTTCATGAGCTAACGGAACACCCGTGACTTGTTGGGCAAGACTGCTTAAACTCATCAGGTCGCCCCGGTTTAACAAGTTAAGGTTCCATTTTCGATTGCCAGCCATTAACTGCTTTAAGCCCACTCCGATTCTATCAGTTAAGTACGTGTAAACACCGATGCTCTCCAAGGGGATTTCACTGAAGCGTTGACCGTACTTTGTTTTGAGTTCTGGTGTGGCTATGAAGAATTTCTCGGGTGTTGCACCGTATTTAGCGGCAAAACTGCTCGGTAATTTGTTTTCAGCTGCGAGTTGTTTGAAGTAGCTTGATTTCATGGCGGCTGTGAGCGGTGAGCGCCCCATCAAGACCGCTTTGACAAGGGGTCCTTCTCCGAAGTTGCTTAACGCGATGGTTTTGAATATGCTGGTTTCTTCAATAAAGCCACCAGCCATAATCAAGTCTGGGACGTATTTTCCTTTGCTTTTGAGTATCTGTGCGCATTGCAGTACTAGAGCTTGCAAATACACTGTTGGGATGCTCATTTCATCCATCATGGGTACGGGGCTCATGCCTGTTCCTCCGCCTGCGCCATCGAAGCTTAAGGCATCGATTTTTGCTTCAGAAGCAAATTTCATGGTGTAGGCAACTGCTGATGGCCTGTAGGCACCTGTTTTGAGGAACACTTTTTTGGCGCCCTGTTTGCGTAGCCACTCGATGTCTTCTATGAAGGGCGTCTCTTTTGGTATACCGACTCTGCTGTGGCGTTCAAAGGTGTTGAATACGCCTTCACGGAATGCCTGCTGCACAACTGGATCTTCTGGGTCGGGGATTACTATGTAGCCGCGTTTTTTGAGTAGGATGGCTTTCTGTAGGTCTTTTAGGCGTACTTCTCCGCCTATGGCTTTGGCGCCTTGACCCCATTTACGCTCGATAACGTTTACTTCCAGTTTTGAGAGCGCATATGTGTCTATGCCCAGTCTTTGGTCTTCGACGTTTGTCTGTACGATGACTTCGCCGTATTTTTTATCCCAGAACTTTCTAAAGGAATCGACTCTTCTTTTGAGCTCCGGTGAATGGGTTACTTTTTCGTTTGTACATGTAGCTGCAACGTCCATACCTGCAATGTTTTCGCCGATAATCACTGACACTCCGGCGAGCGCTGCTCCAATGGCTAGTCCGTCCCAGTTTACACGCGCTACTTCGGTTGAGCCGAAAGCGCCCGTTAATATTGGGAGTTTTAGTGGAACCCCGCCTACCACTGTTTCGGTGTTTGCTTTTGGAAATATGGCGTCTTCTGAGGTTTCGGGTATGCCTTGAGCTTCTAGAAGTCCGGCTTGTATGTTGAAATGTGACCAGTCTAACCCGAAGTTTTTGAGAGCTCCTGCGGTGCTTGTCCCAAATTGTGCTGGTTCAGGGTAGAGAGCTTCTCTTCCTCTAAACGCAGATAGGCTGATTTCGCAAACCACGGGGCAGTCGCGGATGCAGATGGGACACATGCCGCTGATGGTGCTTGTGTCTTTTACTCGGGTGTTTGTTCCTACGGTTGATTTTCCATTCAGGTATGAACCATTTTTATGTGTACGTTCACTCATTTTTTGCTCCCCAGTCTTTCCTTTTTTCACATTACTGCTCAGTTTATCGCAGTACTACTAAGTTATGACAATTTTTACTAAGTATGATTATTTAACTCTTATCAATGCTAAACAATACTAAGTCATACTTTACCATGCCACCCACGACATAAACATTTAAGAGCAGTCCCTCAAGATATTGTAGCGATCGCCTAATGGCTAAGAAGAAAATAGCAATCAGCATAGACCAAGAACTCTATGATTGGCTCAAGAACGAAGTTGACTCTGAGGAAAGAACTTTTGCTTCAATCAGCCACGCAATCGAATACTGCATCGCTTATCTGAAAAAGGATAAAGATTTTGAGCTAAACAACAAAGTTAGAAGGCAACATTAAAACGCGTTCCTCAATAAATGGCACATGTCAGAACAACGGTTAAGGCTTAGACACGTCGAGCAAATCGTTGAGTTGAGCAAACAACTCTAGAAAAAGGTGCCCCTTTTCAGTGGTGGAGTATTTGTTGACTCGCTTGGCAAGTAAACCCTGAGAGGTCAGGGAGTCCATGTGAGTTTTAAGCTGTGAATAGTTGAGGTTGGTGTTGTACATTATGCTCGTTTTAGTCTTCTGCTGTTCACAAAACAGTAGGATCTCTGCGATGATGTCGAGTTTGCCGCGTCTAGACCCCTTGAGGTTGTTGCGTTCGCGGTCATGTTTTAGCAACGCAAACTGTAATTCACGCCTATTGAGCTTGGCGGTTCCTGCGGTGGAGCTCGTCAACCAATCATTCCCCGTTTTAATTTCCACTAGGGCATTTTAGCACTTAAACGAATGTGACTGTACGTTAACAGTAACATACAACCCAAACAACGCAGGGTCGGTTAACACTTTAAATAATCATTTAACAGCTAAACATGACAGTGAAGAGTTATGGGTCAGAAACTGCTGATTTACTCCGATGGCGGCGCAAGAGGCAACCCTGGACCAGCCGCAGCCGCCTACGTTGCCCAAAACGAGCAGAGTGAAACCGTGAAAACCGACGCCAAATTCATAGGTTACCGCACCAACAACCAAGCCGAGTACGAAGCACTACTGTTGGCGCTTGGATTTGCCGTTGACCAAAAAGCTACCGAAGTCATCTGCCACCTTGACAGCGAATTAGTTGTCAAGCAGCTCAGAGGCGAATACGCTGTAAAAGACACTGTGCTACAGGGACTTAACCGCCAAGTCAAAGCCATGTTGGGTTGCTTTACGAAGGTTAGTTTTGTTAATGTTCGTAGGAGTCACCCGCAGATTAGCAGGGCTGATGCGTTAGTTAATGAAATGCTGGATGCGGAAGCAGCTAAGCCTCAGCAAACCCACATTCATGGCAGAACCGCCAAGGAAGAAGCTGCTCAAAAAGGCATCTTTGCGCATACAAGCATCCGAACAAGCAACATGCAACGCAGCATCGACTTCTACAGTAGACACTTCGGTTTAATGGTTAGGAGCCGACATGAAATCAAAGCAACCAACGCAGAAATCGCCTTTCTCCAAGACCCTAAGGGCAAAGGCTGCACTCTCGAGTTAACCCTCTACCGCGACCAAACAGAGTTCCAGCAGCCCCAATACGAGAAACGCCTCTTTGACCACTTAGGCTTCGAAGTAGGCGACATAGAAAAAACCTTAACCACAATGAAACAGGCAGGCGTAACCGTCACCGACGAACCCACCCAATTCAGCGAGCACACAACCATCGCCTTCGTCGAAGACCCAGACGGAACACTCATCGAACTATCGAACACAAATAGTTACTCGTAGAATTTGGGGCGCGCCCGCTTACTGTACTCCTCGATAGCTTTAGCGCGTTCCTCCTCCTCCTTATCCCGCGCCTCCGCCTCTTTCTCTGCGGGTTGCGCGATGGTTTTTTCGAAGTCACCGTCCACGTTTTTGTAGCTGCCTTCCAACGCGGTTATGTAGGTTTTGAAGTCGGATATGGCGTTTTCTGCTTGGCGATGAGAGGAATGCACCTGTTCAGAGAGCAAAATGACAAGGTCCATCATGCTATGCAGCGTCTGCTTATCTCTGTCGGGGGCATGGTCGTAGTACCGCTGGAAAACACTCATCAAATCCATGAACATGTCATCGACCTCCTTGGTTTCCCGTCTGAAAAGGTTCTCCGAAGTCAACGACTTAGTTTTTAGGGTCAACATGAGATTTTTAAGAACAGCAGAATCAGGATGAGACAAAACAAAACCCAAACTAGCCTATGGTGGCTGACTAAATTATATTTTTTGGTAAAAACAAGTCAACGGGAACGTCTGTGTGTCTGAACTTTTTGATCTCCCTTGCCGTTTGATTGATTTAACTACTTTTGCGATTTTTTAGGCTAAAAAAGCGCAGTTGTGACTGCGATTGGCTTTTGGTGAGAGAAAAGTTTAAGGGTAGATGTTTGTTTTAGGTTGCGAGTATTCTATCTTTGAGGTTTGTGGTTTGAGCACCAAAATGGAAACGATCGAAGAACGCAAAGCGGAAGTCCTCATAAAACTCAGAAAGTACAAGCTTGTCGAAAAACA
>JBNIDO010000114.1:0-6666 GCA_050108095.1 Bathyarchaeia archaeon | reverse complement strand
GCCATCCACAAAGCCAACGTCATGCGCGTAACCGACGGCTTATTCCGCGACGTATGCCGCGAAGTCGCCAAAGGCTACCCAGACATCGCCTTCAACGAACTCTATGTCGATGCAGCGTCGATGCGCCTAATCAAAGAACCCGAATTCTTCGACGTCCTCTGCACATGCAACATGTTCGGCGACATCCTAAGCGACGAAGCAGCGCAACTCATCGGAGGCTTAGGCATGGCTCCAGGCGCAAACATCGGCGACAACTTCGGATTATTCGAACCCATCCATGGCTCCGCACCCAACCGCGCTGGCAAACACACCGCCAACCCCATCAGCATGATCCTGTCTGCAAAGATGATGCTGGATTGGCTGGGTGAAAAGTACAGTGATCCAAAATGCATTAAGGCAGCGGTAGCCATAGAGAACGGGACCATTTACGCCTTGAAGAATGGGCAATGTGTTCCTGACTGCGGCGGCAAAACCACCACCGTGGGCATGGCGGAAGCCATCGCCGCAGCCTTAACCGCTGCGAAAAGCTGACCACACATGACCTCAAAAACCCAAACCCGAACTATCCGTATTTTAGATACAACCCTACGCGACGGGGAACAAACCCCCGGCGTCTCATTAACAACTGACGACAAAATCGAGATTGCCTGTCAGCTGAGCAAACTAGGCGTGGATGTCATCGAAGCTGGTTTTCCAAGCAGTTCTGAAGGCGAAAAAAGAGTCGTCAAAGACATCGCCAAACAAGGCTTAACCTCAGAAATCTGCGCCTTATCACGTTGCACAAAAAAAGACATAGACGCCGCATTAGACTGCGACGTTGACTTAGTCCACGTGTTCATTCCCACTTCGCCTGTGCAGATGAAATACGCCGTAAACATGACCCCCGAACAGGTCTTAGCATCCGCTGTAGACTCAATCCAATATGTTAAGAAACATGGTGTAAAATGCGAGTTCTCCCCCATGGACGCAACACGCACTGAACCAGAGTTTCTACGCAAAATTTGCCTAGCCGCACAGGATGCAGGCATGGACAGCTTAAACACGCCAGACACCGTCGGTTGCATGATACCAAGAACAACCTTTGAGTTTTTCAAGGAACTAAAAAGCTACATCAAAGTTCCACTCAGCGCCCACTGCCACAACGACTTCGGCTTAGCAGTCGCCAACAGCCTAGCCGCCGTAGAAGCAGGCGCAGCACAAGTGCACACCGCAATCAACGGACTAGGCGAACGTGCAGGCAACGCAGCCCTAGAAGAAGTCGTCACCACCCTACACGTGGTCTACAAGTACAATACTAACATCAACACCCGTTTGCTCTACAGCACCAGCCGCATGGTTTCCTCCTTAACAGGCATAAACGTGCAAGTTAACAAAGCGATTGTCGGCGAAAATGCCTTTGCCCACGAAAGCGGCATCCACACCAGAGGCGTCACAGAGCAACCCCTGACCTTTGAACCCATCAGCCCCGAACTTGTCGGCAGAACCCGCAAACTCGTCGCCGGCAAATTGGCAGGCACAAGAGGCATCCAAGCGGAACTATCAGACGTCGGCATCCACCCCAACGAGGAGCAACTGGCTGAAATCGTCAAACGCGTCAAAGAACTCGGCGACAAGGGTAAGATGGTCACTGACGCCGACCTGCTCGCGTTGACGTCGGCGGTTATGGGTGAGGTTATCGGTGAAGAAAAAATCGTTGACCTATGCGACATGGCGGTCGTCACGGGCATAAAAGTCATCCCCACCGCCTCAGTCCGCCTAACGCTTGACGGCAAAGAATACGTTGCCGCAGAAACAGGCGTCGGACCCGTCGATGCAGTCTTAAAAGCCATCCAAAGGCTAACCAGTAACCTAGAGAAAATCCGCTTAAGCGAATACCGATTGGAAGCCATCACAGGAGGCTCCAACGCAGTCGCCGAAGTGGTCATAAAAGTTGAGGACGAAAAAGGCAACATAGTCTCTGCGCGTGCTGCCAGAGAAGACATCGTCATGGCGTCTGTGGAAGCAATGATAAACGGTATAAACAAGTGCTTACTAAAGAATCGTAACAACAAGCAGGCAAACAAGCCATGAAGGTAACTTATCAGGGAGAAACCGGTGCCTACAGCGAGATGGCTGTCTACAAGTTTTTCGGCGGCAAAGTTGAGCCGGTGCCCTGTAAAGACTTCCGCGATGTCTTCGAATCGGTGAAGTCGGGCGCGGTGCCCCATGGCGTGGTTCCAATTGAGAACAGCATCGAGGGCAGCGTCAACCAAAACTACGACCTCTTTTTGGCTTACGACCTCAAAGTCTGCGGAGAAGTCGCAGTCAAACTCGCCCACGTCTTAATCGGCAACCCAGACACCAAAATAGAAAACATAAAAACCGTCTACTCCCATCCCCAAGCGCTGGCGCAGTGCCGCAAATACCTCGAGAAGCACCAGTGGGAAGTCATCCCCGCCTACGACACCGCAGGAGCAGTCAAAATCCTAAAAGAACAGCAGCTCCCAAACGCCGCAGCCATCGCGTCCGAGAAAGCCGCCGACCTCTACGGCATGAAAATCCTCGCCCGAGACATCGCAGACAACCCCACCAACTACACCCGCTTCCTCGTACTGGGCTTGGAAGATGCAGCGCCTACTGGCGATGACAAAACCAGCATAATCTTCAGCCTCAAACACGCCCCGGGAACACTCTACCACGCAATCGGCGAATTCGCCTCACGCAACATTAACCTCACCCGCATCGAATCCCGCCCCACAAAAACCACTGCATGGCAATACAACTTCTACGTTGACTTCGAAGGGCACAGAACAGAAAAACGCTGCACGGAAGCTTTAGAAGGACTGGATAAATACGCGACATTCGTGAGAATATTGGGTTCTTATCCTAGAGTCATATAACTTGTTTTTCGTCTCAGCGATCATTAACCGCAAATCTTTTGTAAAGATATAGTAAACTTGGTTTAGGAGTTAGTATTAATGAGACTTGGTTGGCTTAAAGAAAGTTATTCAGAAACTATTAGGAAATATGTCGAAATCGATAAAGCAAGGTCCAAGGCATATAAAATATATAACGCGACTCCTGAAAGGGATAGGCATGCATTGGTTGAGAATTTTAGGGCTTTACTCCCATTGAATATTGCAGCAAACATGTATATGATTAATGCTATTGACCGTTTTAGCCCTAAAATAGCTGCAAGCTTAAAACAACAAGTTAACCGTTATTCTAAAAACCAACAAAAATATCTAAAAAAAGACTTTCTGAATAAAGTTGATCAAGAATATCCCTTGCTTTCTGAAGAACATAAAGATGATTATGTGAAAAGTCTCATTAACACAGCAGTTGATGCGGGGAAAATATATGAAAAAGAAGTTCAGATGGCTTTTGTCGTTGCTATGGATACATTAGAACGTGTGCGAGGCCATGTTCCTCTAATTGCCGAAGAAAGACTATTAAGAGCACTTGAAGAATCCGATTCTTCACTCGCAAAGCGATATCGTGGGGCATATTCAACTTTGGAAACGGATAATCCTGAACGTTTTAGGCATTGTTCTGTTTCCATGCGAGAGCTTATTGATGGAACGTTTGGTAAAACTGCAGACGAGAGAAGGCGTAACATGCAATTAATTGTTCGCTCCAAGCAAGAGCTAGAAATATTGGATTCGCTCTATAACTTGATTAGATCGATTGATTTGGCTTTTAATAAGGGTGTCCATGATGAAATCCAAGCAGAGACCGCACTTTTGGCAGTAGAGGCAACAGAATTAATGCTGAATTATAAATATCAAATTAATTCTTGGAAAAAACAACCTGATCAGTAATAACAGGTCACTACATTGTTCACTATCCTAAAAGTCAAAAAGACAATTATCTAACTATCAACGAGTTCTGAACCAGTAATAGCTGGTTATTTCAGTCTTGCTTTACTTTTTTTGCCGTCGTCCTAACAACGACTATAACTGAAAAGACGGCTGCAAGGGAAATTATCAAGAATAAACAAAACGTTACGGCCTCGGCTCCTACGAAGTGGCCCCAAGCGAGCATGATAAATGTGAGGCTGAGGGCGACAAAACTGCCCCAGAGTCCTAGTTTGACGCCGCTTTCTAATCCCAAGCAGATCACATATAGTGCATCGTAATAGATATTAAAATAATTTGTTGATAGTAGCTTAATAAAATACTGGGGGCTACTCATCAACTTTCGGGTATTAGGGCTTTGACTCTTTCATAGACATCCGCTGGCTTGATTGGGCTGCCGCAGTGTCTGCAAACCAAAACTTTACCCTCATCTGGGATGTCTACCATGTTGTTGCATTTGGGGCAGTTAACCGCTGGCATGACTACACCGCTGTCTCTGAGGTAACTGTTTAGCGCGGTAAAGTCTGCGATGTCGGTGCCCATTTGAGGCGCAACTGCTTGACCAGACTGCTCCTGTTGCTCTGTGGGTTCCAAGAAAACCGCGTATGCGCAGGCTTGGCAGAGTTTCTTCCCTTTGAGTTCCGGAAACTCCTTGCGTTTACCCATATCACGCGAGCCAAGAACATACCATTTGATGTAGCCTTTCTTGAGCTGCTTGTTCCAGAAAGCCATCCTGACTTCGTGCCAGAGCAACTCTTTTCCGCATCGTGCGCAGCATTCCATAGAGGTCACGTTTGTTTATGGTTGGGTTTGGGGGTAATTAGTTTTTGCCCAAAAACAAGAAATTGATAGAGTCTACCGCAGACCAATTTGTCGCTCTCTTTTTTGGCATCAGCTTGCAGATGTCTCCACAACCAGTCTGCAACTGCCAAAATCAGCCGAACCCAAAACACAGCCGCCAACACAGCCCACTGGTTGTTGTTGTGTATAGGGCTTTTTCGCCAACAACAACTAAAGAAAAACCAACGTTCAACTGGCAACCAAAATCAAAAGTAACCGCTTCAAACTTAGCTCTAATCCGAAACGCTTATATTTTCTGTGAGCAGTCACATTGGCAGGTTCGAAGCAATGACACACACAGAAGCCAAAAGCAATGGCAGATGGCAGCTTGGCAGCTTCGACTACGGTTTTTATTATTACGGTTATTTTCCATAAGCCCAGAACTGACAGATTTTTTGAGCTTGGTTCTGGGCAGCAAACGGGTGACCTAAAACATGGCTAAACAACTCTCTAGACGTAAAATCGTTGTTAAATTCGGCGGATCCAGCCTAGCCGACCACGAACGCCTCTTAAAAGCAGTCAACTCAGTCGTGGCCGAGGCAAAGCGGGGCACAAAAATCGCAGTCGTCGTCTCCGCAATGGGCAAAACCACCGACGTCCTCATGACGACCGCGAAAAACACTTCAAACGGCAGACTCCAAAAACACGAACTCGACGACATTCTCTCCATGGGCGAACGTACCAGCGTACGCATCTTCGCTGCTGCATTGCGCAACAACGGCGTTGACGCATGCTACTTCGACCCCATGGACAACCAGTGGCCCATAGTCACTGACGATGCCTTCCAAAACGCCAACCCAGACCTCAAAGAATGCAGCAAAAACATCCACGAATGCGTCCTGCCGCTTGTCGAGAAAGGCACTATCCCCGTCATCGCGGGTTTCGTGGGCAAGACCAAGGACGGCAAAATCACCACGTTGGGCAGGGGCGGGAGCGACACGACCGCTTTTCTCTTAGCCGAGGGCATAGGTGCCGACCAAGTGGTCCTCGTCACAGATGCGGACGGAATAATGTCGAGTGACCCCAAAATCATCCAGGAACCCAGACTACTTCAAACCATAGACGTCACCACTCTGGTTGGATTGGCGGATTCAGGCGCGAAATTCATTCACAGCAAAGCACTCAAGCACAAACCCAAAGACATCGACGTCAAAGTCATCAGCAACCAGCATGGCGACTTAAGCCGAGAAGGCACCATAATCACAGGCGGCTTAGCAACAGAACTCGACGCTGAAATCGCCCATCCCACAGCAGTAGCTGAGATAACGGTGATTGGCAACGAATTATCAGCAAACCCGCAGATTATCAACCAGATGATTGAAAAAGTCAAAGAAAACACCGTCCTATTGGGCATGTCAATGAACACCAACTCAATTATCCTCTACGTGCCCCAAACCGAAAACATCGCCGACCTCTTCAACCAGCTACATCAGATCACAGTAGGCAACAAAGAAACCATCGCCATGGCAGTCAAAAAAGACCTTGTCTTCATCAAAACCAGCGGCGTCGGACTAGAGGAGACCCATGGCATAATCGGCAAAATCAGCGAAGACCTGCGTGTCAACGGCATAAACATCAGCGGAATCTTAACAATCACGTCAAGTATTCTGCTTTTTGTAGATTGGAACGAGAAAGAGAAAGCGTTAAAGTTAATTAAAAACGCGCTCAAAACACATTAGAGGAAAAAGGAAATGAACGTCGGCAAAACCCGCAGACTTAAAAAAATCATGCAGAAAGACAACCGCACAGTCATCGTGCCCATGGACCACGGCATCACCATCGGACCAGTCCAAGGCATCAAAGACATGCAAAAAATAACCAACCAACTGCTCGACGGCAAAGTAGATGCTATTTTGGTGCATAAGGGCATAGCAAAACGCATCGACGTCGACGGCGCAGGCTTAATCGTCATGCTCTCAGGCGCATCCACCCTTGGCCCCAACCCCAACGGCAAAGTCCAAGTTTGCAGCGTAGGAGAAGCCCTCCGACT
>JBNIDO010000113.1:0-6879 GCA_050108095.1 Bathyarchaeia archaeon | reverse complement strand
CTTTGCGGATCATCTGTATGCGTTCTAAACCGCAGGTTCTGCCGCTTTCTTGGTCGATGCCCCGATGCAAAATGACGATGTCTGGGAACTCTTTGAGCGAATTCAGTTTAGCAAGGACATCCTCTACGTTTAGCATGTCGATGACTCCGTAGATTCCTAGGCGTTTAGCTTCCTGTACCGTTGCGTCAAGGGTTTCTGGAGGCGCTAAGCCCGCTGCGACCACTGCGTCTGCGGTGTCTTCGTATGCGATGTCGGCCTCGACTTTGCCTACGTCAAGCGTTTTGAGGTCAGCTATGATGAATTTGTCTTTGGCGACTGCTCGCAACTCACTGATTACGCGTGTGCCGTAGCGTTTGATTAGTGGGGTTCCGACTTCAACTATGATTCTGTCGCTTCCAGGCAACTGTTCTATGACTTTCTTTGCGCCTTCCAACGAGGGTGCATCAAGCGCAATCTGGAGGTACGGGGGACGCCATAGCCGTGGAACTTTGAAGCCCATGATCGGGTGTTTTGCGCGGTCTTTGTCGTAGATGATTTTTTCCAGTGAAGGATACTTGTTTAATGCTCGTTGTAGCGCCATTTTGGTTGCGCCGTAGTTGTATTGGTAGATTTTGCGGTAGTCCGTAGCCTGTGGATGGATGAAGACGCTGCAGATGATTACCCAATCGTCGAGTTTGTCAGGTGGGATGACGCCTTCTTCGGCTGAGTCAGCGATGGCTTTTGCGATTGCTGCCTGTGCGGGGCCGAAGATTTTGCCGGTGTCCTCCATGTTTTTAACGGTGACTTTGGGGACGATAAGTGTATGTGGTTTGGGTGGCAGGTTGGGGCGGATGACGGCGAGGAGCGGGGTGTGCCCGGCGGATAGGCTTGCCATGCCGTTTGCGAAGGCTTGGCCGATTGGACCGTTTTTGTCGCCTATCATTAGGTCTATGTGTGCGACTTCGTTTCCTTCTCCAACTAGTGATTCGCCAATCAAGTAAACGGGTCCTGAATTTTCCTTTTTGTCGTCACTATTTGTCGGCATACGATCAACTATCTCCTTAAAATCGACATTAAACTCTTTTAACCATGAGTAAAGTGTATCTCTGTGAATGTTGATTTCTTTGGCTGTTCCGACAACTGTCGGTTTCGCTGGCTTGCCTTTAGAGTTTACCTCTTTATTTGCTGCCTCAGTGAGCATTCTTAAGAAAGCTTCGCGGGTTTCTGGCTTTTTTATGTCGGGTCCCGACATGTTTTAAACCTCAATCGGTGTCTGTATGTCCACTTGTATATAAGAATGTCGGGTTACATAGAGGTTTTGAGATTAACACCCGCTTTTGAGGTTAATTGTCGGCTACACCCTTTCTCTGTTGTGTAGTTTAAGCGGTTTTTCCCTGAATCTTTATATCTCCAGCTTCGCATTGAATGCCTTTATTGAGAGAGGAACACTGATGTCATGGACTGACTGGACTCTTCTAGGTGTTTTCATCGCTGGGTTTCTGCTTTTCCTCTACGGCGCCAACACTTACAACGCAGTCGTTGGCTACACTGGCATCTACCTCTTCATCGGCTCCATCGCAGCCTACGTAGTACTCTATATCTACAAGGAGCTAATCAAAAAACAAACTACCCCACCTCAGAAACCATAGAGCTTGCCGTATTTCCAGTTGAGGTAGTCGAGGAAAGGCGCTGAATCCAAACCTGTTCCCGTTGCTAATTGTATGAGTTCTTCGGGGTCATAGAGGTTTCCTCTGCTATGGATGTTTTCTTTAAGCCACAGGTTGATTTCGCCGAATTTTCCCTCACAGAGTTGGCTGCGCCAGTTCGGCAACGCCCTGTTTAGTGCAGCGTTGATTTGTCCATCATAGATGTTGCCTAACGCGTAGCTGGGGAAGTATCCGTAGAGTCCACTTGCCCAATGAGTATCCTGCATAACCCCCTCCGCGTCGTTTTCCACCTCAACGCCAAGATAATCAGCGTATTTCTGGTTCCAAACCGCTGGTAACTCATCGATTTTGATTTTTCCTGCAAAGAGGTCGCGTTCTAACTCGAAGCGGATGATTATGTGGATGTTGTAGGTGACTTCGTCGGCTTCAATGCGTATTTTGGAGCACTCAACCCTATTCACCGCACGTATGAAAGAGTCTAATTGCAGGTCACTTAAGCTGGGTGCTGTCTGCTTGACTTTTGGGAGAAAACCCATCCAGAACTCCAGTGAGCGACCGATGAGGTTCTCGTAGAAACGCGACTGCGACTCGTGGATTCCATAGCTGCAGGTGGAGCCAACAGGCTGGTACATCCACTTTTCTGGGAGGTTTTGCTCGTAAATGGCGTGCCCTGCCTCATGGAGCACTGAGAACAGTGAACTGGCAAAGTTGTTGGGGTAGTAGTGGGTGGTTATGCGGACATCGTCGTAGTAGCCTGTGGTGAAGGGGTGCTCAGTTTCATCAACTCTGCCGCCCGCCATGGGTGAAGCGGTGTCGTAGCCCAGCGTTTGGGTTATGAGCTGGGTGATTCTGCGTTGCTTCTCAATTGGCACCGTCTGGTTAAGCGGTGTGGTGCCGGTTTTGGTTTGAGCAGCCTCAATCTTGCTAATCAGCGGTTTAAGCCCAGTCAGTAGAGTGGTGAAGGTTTTGGTGATGGACTCCGCTGACATCTGTGGCTCAAAATTGTCGATTAAAGCTTCGTAGGGTGTTTTGACGCCTTTGACTTTCATGAGGATTTCCGCCGCTTCCATGCTGAGGTCAAAGAGTTTCTGCAAATCTGCCTTGTAGAGGTTGAAATCCTTCCTTGCCTTAGCCTTCTTCCAAGCATTGACGGTGATGGCTTCTTGCATCGCCAACTCCCCAACCAACCGCTCTGGCAACACGGTCTGTTCGCGGTAGTTTTTGTCGATGAGGTAGAGGTTGCGTTTTTCGATTTGCCCAAGCTTGCCGTATTCTGGGCTGGCTTGAATCGTGCTTAAGAGTTTGCCGATTTGAGGGTCAGTGCCCAGTTTGTGGCGGATGCGACTGAGCAATGCAAGGTGTTCGCTGCGTTGGTTGATGGCTTTGGGCGGCATCATGGTTTCCATGTCCCAGTGGATTATGCCCTCTGCAGTGCCAAGGACTGTTGTGTCTTTGTTTTTGGCTAAAAGTTCCTTGTATGCTGACTCGACGTTGCCCATCAAAGGTTATTGCTCCATCAAGCTAGACGAGGCTGGTTAATTAAGAGTATCTGCGTGGTTTTGTGTGGTTGGGCGATGCTTTTGTATACAGCACTGCTGATTAGCCGACTTATCCTATATCCATGGTTCACAGTTCAGGTTAATTTTTCTAGTGCTATAAGAAGAGGGTGTTGCCCTTGCTCATCTTCTTCTTGCGGGCTTGGCAGGTGGGTTCTGATTTGGGTTCTGCGTTAGGGTGGATTTGCAGGGTGGTTGTGGAATATTCTGCAAGCTGAAGGGATGTATCTCAAAAGGAGGAACGATTATCCATTTGAAAGTTTGGTGCGGAGGGTAAGCTTCACTGTCGTTCTAACTGTCATAATCGATAATATTAAGTTACCAAAAAAACGTTTCTTCAACGTGTCACCGTTATAATTGTGTTTCAGACAACTGATGAACAGAATTAGAAAAAGCTGTTGCAAGGGCATCAGTGTTTGATATGCCAGAACTATATATTCCCATTCTCAAACGGGATAAAAAGGAACTATAGAATTATTTTGGATGGAAAAGGCTTTCCAATTTCTATTCACGAAAACACTTAAGTCTTAAGAAACTGAAAAGGTGTCAGGAATCCATTTGACCCAAACAGACGACTATGACGAAATATTTGCAGCACTAAAACATCCCGTACGTCGCCAAATTTTACTTTTTATCGAAGAGAAGGGAGAAGCGTCTTTCACCCAAATCCAGAGCATGCTCGGGGTAGCGGATACAGGTCTAATAAGTTACCATCTGAAAGAACTTTCACCGCTTATTGAACAATCTGAAAGAGGGAAGTATCGGCTTTCTGAAGTAGGTCAAGCGGGAGTTGAACTGTTTCGAAAAGTTGAAAGAGACCGCCAAAGGTCAAGTGGCGCGGTTCAAACGGAAATCGAGAGGTTTCTAAACAAAAGTATCATTGCAAGCATGCTATTCTTGGGTATAGCTGCCTTAACGTTGGGTGTTCCTGTAAGCATTGATATTTTGGTGACTGTTCAGAGCGTTACTCACGGCTTCACGCTGTTTCAGGTGGCAAGCGCATTTCTGGTTAGTTTTCTTGTGATGGTCCTAGGTGTGGCGTTATTCACAGTTTATGACCTGCACTACTACTCTAAGACCACAAAAAAGAGCATAATACATTCAACGGTTTTTGCTTTAGGGGTTAATGTATTGGTGGGACTTGTGTTCATTCAATTGCAGTCCTTTGCGGATGGCCTGTCAGGTGCAAACTCTGTGATTCCAGGGTATTTTGGGGTTTTGCAAGCCGTAGGATTACTGGCGAGTGCTCCGATGGTAGCATATGCCGTCAGTAAAACTAAGGCCAAAGGACAAAAATAAAAAATACATTTCCTCAAATTAAATCTGAAACAACCCCTCGTTGTGATGTTCTTTTTCTGCCTTTTTTCGCCTAAAATAGATTTAAAATGTGGGAAAATAAGAAATGAGTGCGAAGGGTGGGATTTGGACCCACGAACCCCTGCGGGATAAGAGCCTCAGCCTAAGCGTTCACTGGCAGTATCTGGTCATAAAAGCAGAGAATTTAAATCTATAGTTACAGTTAAAGAGTACAGTGACACGTTTTGCCGACGACAGTTCAAGTAGACGAAAAAACTCTTCAAATGCTCAACCAAGCCAAAAAAGAGATGAAAGCCAAAAGCCACGATGAAGTCATAAAAAAGCTACTCACCGAACGGAAAAAAACCCCACGCTCAATGTTCGGTTCAAACCCTAAACTTACCTCTTTCACAGAAAAGGACCGAGCGGAATTCCATGACCTGTAATTATGTAATCGACACTTATGCATGGATAGAATACTTTAAAGCTTCAAAAATGGGCAATTATGCCCAAGAATACATTGAGAGCGAGCATGCAGTTACACCGACTATTGTGGTATCCGAAGTAAGTCGAAGACTACAGAAGGATATAGAGCTTGGGAATGAAACACCCGAAGGACGACTCCAGCGGCTGGAGTTCATAAGGTCAACAAGCAGGATAGTTGAGTTAGATTTTGAGACAGCAGTTGAAGCTGGAGAACTCAGCGAAGCACTAAGAAAACAGGCAGAAGGATGGGGCTTAGTGGACTCAATCATACTTTGCATTGCTAGAAACCTGGATGGAAAAGTCGTTACAGGCGATGAACACTTTCGAAAAGTAGACGACGTAGTTTTCATTAAGAGATAAATAGCTTAAGAAAAAAATTGTAAATTCCGTTCCACAACCAGTCAGCAGCCCAAAGCAGCATCTGAATTTAAAAAACAATCTTTAGCTTATTCTGTTGGTTGTTGTTGTGTAGAGGGGGTTCTCTGCAACAACTACTATACTAAAAAGCAGTGTTGGTGCGGAGGGTGGGATTTGGACCCACGAACCCCTGCGGGATAAGAGCCTCAGTCTTACGCCTTTGACCATGCTTGGCGACCTCCGCTTATGCTGCCGTGTCTGAGGCTGCGGGGAGATATAGAAACATCTAGCCCAAATAAAGGCTTTACCGTAGAACAGCGCCACTTAACGGTGAAATCGCCGCCAAGTCCACGCTTTCGCGGGTAAAAAGAGCTTGCCTTACCTAAAAGTTGGGGGTTTAATTGATGCCGCCCGTGTTTCGGCTGTTGGGTCGGTGCTTCTTGGCCTGCGTGAGGGGATGGTGTTTTTTCTTCCCCTGTCTTGAGTTACATGGTGGAAAAACAAGACGTATTCCAAAAGGAATAAAACTACACGGTACACATTACTCCACTATGATTCCACCCCTCGAAGACATAGCTAAACGCCGCCACCAACTCGGCCTAAAACAATCCGAACTAGCCAAAGCCGCAGGCGTAAGCCAATCCCTCATAGCCAAACTCGAAGCAGGAACCATCGACTCATCCTACAGCAAAGTAAAAAACATCTTCGACGTACTCGAACGCTTAGAATTCAAAACCAAAATCCAAGCAGAAAAACTCATCCACGGCGAAGTCATAAGCGTTCAAAAAGAAGAACCTATCTCAGAAGTCGTTAAAGTCATGAAAGAGCACGGTATCTCACAGATGCCGGTTTTTGACGGCAAACAATCCGTCGGCAGCATCTCTGAGAAAGCGATTCTACATCAGATTCTGGGAGGCCAGGATTTAGAGGTAATTTCTAGGCATCCTGCACAGAAGATTATGGAGGATGCTTTTCCTCAGATTAACGAGGACGCGCCGTTGTCTTTGATTACGAGTTTGTTGCAGAGTTATTCAGCGGTTCTGGTTTCTAGGAAGGGGGAGATTGTGGGAATCATCACGAAGGCTGATTTGCTAAGGATGCTTTGAGGGCATTTTTTAAGTATAACTTCAATCTACCGTGTATTGTTGTTGTGCTTTCTTTTGCGCTCAAAGAACGCGGTTCATGAGGAACTGGAGGGCACCACAAGTAATCGCCAACTGTAACGGCGTAATGAGAAGCGTGTGGCAACATGAAAATAAACAACACAGTGTTAGACACAATAGGCAAAACACCCCTTGTAAAACTAAACAAGCTAACCGAAAGCATAGACGCCACAGTCGTCGGCAAACTTGAATCCAAGAACCCCGGCGGAAGCGTCAAGGACCGTGTATGCAAAAGCATGATTGAGGAAGCCGAAAAACAGGGAATAATAAAACCCGGCGCAACCCTCATCGAACCCACATCAGGCAACACAGGCATCGGACTTGCCATGGTCGCAGCCGTCAAAGGCTACAAACTCATCTTAACCATGCCTGAAA
>JBNIDO010000112.1:0-7134 GCA_050108095.1 Bathyarchaeia archaeon | reverse complement strand
ATTCAAATCGTATAAAACACCTTTAACAAGCTCGTTGTTTACAATTAGCGCGATTTCGCCTGGTCTAAGTGGCTCGGGTCTTGTTGATTGAAAAACGCGAAGTGCGCGTAGACACATTTTGACGAGTACACAGTTAAGTTCATCTTGTAGTTGTGTTAGTTCGTCTTTTGCTTCGCACATCTTTTTGCTGTAAGCGTCTGAATCTCTTTCTCCAGTAGGTTCCATTCCCATTTTACATCTATCCTTTTATGGAGTCATGTCAACGGCTCATTATAGCTTTTACTGAAAAAGAGGCTAATGCGTTCAGCAGTAGGCCTGTTGGCTTTTTTCTTTATGTGAGTGTGACAGTTTGCAGGGCACCACAAGAAGCAATTGAATGCGGCTGCCGCACGCCAGCGCAATGCAGCATCGAGATTCTCTTAAAACTTAAAAGCGCCCTGCAAACATAAATGATTCAGGGTTGGTACGAATTGAGAGAACTCAAG
This sequence comes from Bathyarchaeia archaeon, assembly GCA_050108095.1. Classification (GTDB taxonomy): domain Archaea; phylum Thermoproteota; class Bathyarchaeia; order Bathyarchaeales; family Bathycorpusculaceae; genus Bathycorpusculum. The sequence goes on along the minus strand of JBNIDO010000112.1, from coordinate 6,649 downwards.
TGGATAAAGCGGCCCCAATGCAAAAAATCATGCGTTATCCTGTTGATTCTTGCAATTTTCACTCCTGTTTTAGCCTCAACCGCTATGGCGCAATCAACAGATTCCCCCCTATGGGATGAGGCTTATGCTTTCCTCGTAGACATTGTCCAACTGGATTTAACCAACTACACCATCATTGAAGACCAAGAATACACCTCAGATAACAGAATAGGCTTAAGCATTGATGCAAAAAACGCCTCTCTCTTTGACTCCTTCTATCACATACACGCAGAATTAAACTTTTACAACAACAAAGTGGTATACTGCAGTCTTTTTCCTGGACTAGCAGGACTACCCTATGCCCAGCCTATAACCGACCGCTTTAACGCAACAGTAGCTTTTTTGATGCGCTATCACGATTATACAGGTGACCCGCAGGTTCAAGAAATGGTGGACCTGCTGCAGAGAGTGGGTTTAGAAAAGAATGCCACCGAAGCCTCAGAGAACTTAACGTTGCGAGTTACATGCGAAGATAGCGTAACATCATATGCTTTTCGCAACACTTTCAACGGAGCAGAATACAGTGGCGTATCAATCTATTATGGCAACAGTGCAGGAGGCTTTACTCTTGATGACAATAGGCAAGTGCAAAAAATCGGAGACACCTCCATCAACATCTCCAAAGAGCAAGCCATAGAAATCGGCAGAGAATACCTAAAAACATACACCATGAACTTTAGCTTTGGAAATGGAACAACCATTTTGGTCTCTAACCTAAACGTTACAGGCGTATACCAGGCTGGACTGCAAACCAGCAATAGAGGAAACGACACATATTACCCGAACTGGAACATCCTATTCGACATCAGTAACATGCCGTCGCCTGGGCTACGGGGTATCGGTGTGTGTATATGGGCAAACGACGGGACCATCATGGGCTCATATAAGTACACTTACCCCATGGATTTAGACCCGTTTCTTGATGTATTGTTTTTCCCTGTATTCCTGAGTGCCTTCCTACCGATTGTAACAATCATCTGCATTTTAATTGCCGTCGCCGTAGTCGTGGTACTTCTAATAAGAAATAACAGTAAACCATCACTAGGTCAAAAAGGAAATCCCAAATCACAGGGATAAAATCTTCCGAGTGGAAAAGCTCATAGTGGAAGGGAGAAGCCCTGTTCTGATTTTGAGTGTAAAAAGAAGTAAGCAAAGAAAAAAATTTTTGCTTCAACAGATGGGAAGTTTAGTATCTTGGTCTGTAACCGCCGCCACCGCGACGGTCTCCACCACGCCGGTCTCCGCCGTAGCCACCGCCGCCACGTCGGTCTCTTCCGCCGTAACCGCCGCCACCGCCGTATCCGCGTCCGCCGCCTCTACCGCCGCCTCCTCTATAGGGGCGTCTTTCCTGCTCGTAGGTTTTGCTGGACACGTTGTTCTCGGTGTTAACTTCTGCTTCGAGCGGTGCTTCTGCTGGTTCGAGTTTGCCGTATTTGCCGATGTTTAAGCGGATGTTGCCTTTGAAGAGGGTTACATAGCCGTTTTCGACGCGTATTGTGTCTCCATCGTTGACTTTCTCGATGTTGTCATCCCAGAGTGTCAGGTAGACAACGCCGGTTTCGTCTCCGACGAGTGCGTCACTAACTTTATGTGGAGAGCCATCTCTTCCCATTGGAATCTCGCGTATTTCAGTCTTCGATACTACTTTGGCCGTGACATTAACTGCTTTAGATTGTGGGGTTAAGTCGCCGACTTTAGCTTCTACTGGTTCTTTTTTGTTTTCGAAAAAACCTTCTACAGCCAATTGATTTCAACACCTATATTGTGGTCTGAGACACATGTTAGATTTTCTGTGCACTTAAGTGTTTCGCTTTGCGGTTTTGGGGGTTTTAACGCTGAGCATATAAGGAAGACATGTCATTTTGGGTTTGTATGAATAGAAAAGCCCTAATTATCGCTGTTGCTGTCGTCGCTGTTCTGGTTGCAGGCGCATTTTCAGTCGTTTTGACGAATCAGCCGCAGACTCCGCAACAAACACCCACACCCACTCCGACGCCAACTGCAACGTCCACAGCAAACCCGACCGCAACCCCCACACAAACCACCGCAACGCCACACCCAACCCCCACGCCGACCCCGACCCCATCACAGAGCACCGCCCTCCAATACACGTACACAGTCGTGAACACATATCCCCATGACACCTCCGCGTTCACAGAGGGCTTAGTCTATGATAAGGGGGCTTTGTTTGAGAGCACAGGCGGCTGGGGCACTTCGAGCCTGCGTCGTGTCGACTTGGAAACGGGGCATGTGCTACAGCAAACCAACTTGGCCTCTGAGTTTTTCGGCGAAGGCTTAGCGGCGGTTGGGGATTCGCTGGTGCAGTTAACTTGGCAGAACCACGTGGGATTCGTCTATGACAAAGAAACTTTCGATGTAGAGGGGAACTTTACGTATCAAACAGATGGTTGGGGGTTAACCTATGACGGCACCCACCTTATCATGAGCGACGGCTCCGCAAACCTCTACTTCCTCGACTCTACCACCTACCAGAAAACAGGCGAAGTCACCGTCACCGACGGCGGCACACCAGTCGCCAACCTCAACGAACTCGAATACATCAACGGCGACGTCTACGCCAACGTCTGGATGCAGCAGAAAATCGCCATAATCAACCCACAGACGGGACAGGTGAAGGGCTGGATAGACCTCACAGGACTCTACCAGACGCCCAGCAGCAACCCCGACGCAGTACTAAACGGCATAGCATACGACAAAGCAGGCGACAGGCTCTTTGTAACGGGGAAAGACTGGCCCAACCTCTACCAAATAGAAATCAAGCCCATTGGTTAGTGGGGAATTCAACGGTTAGGGCTACTTTTTCTTTATGTAAACAAGCAAAAGAATAACAGCAAATGTAATAACCACACCTATAATACCGACAAATAGAAACGGAAACGGCTCAGGAACAGAAAAAGCAACTTTCTCTGAAACGCCCATATTCCCATAGGTATCATTAGCATACACAACGAGGGTATGTTGTCTGCTTGAAAGCCCCGTCAAAGTGATGTTGCCTGTAAAAGTTATGTTCTGCTGTCCATCGAGGCTGTATCCTGTCCAATTGGTAGGTTTGTTAACAGAGATCTCTATGGAAACCTCTGAACCATCATATGTTATGTTTTGGGGTGAGTAAAGCGTAATATTTGGTGGCACATGCTCAAGGACATACACAAGGTCAGGGGTTCCGTATCCGACAGGTGTGTACCTTTCAGTGTTAGCGAAAGGAGCTTCATCTTTTAAACTGCCGCCCACTCCAAAATCCACTATTTTTCCACCTATGGCGAATAATTGGTCATTAACATTTGCGACACCAAAAAACTCGCGGCTAATAGGCAAAGCAGCGCCAAGCGACCAAGAATTATTCTGGGGATAATACAACTTGCCGGAGCCAAATAGGTAGATACACTCGGGTGCAAGCCGCCCTGTAGTTACCACTGGATAGCCGCCCAGATAGGTAGGCGGTTGAGGACTCTTTGAATCCCAACTGTCTTTTGCAGAATCGTAGGTCGAGACATTATAGCCAAACACGTACAACTGGTTTCTAAAAACAATGGGTGGACCTGCAACTGCGCCCATACCGTAGTCTTGGGTCGGTACATAGGCCTTTGTAGTCCAAGAATCAGTTTGGGGGTCGTAAACTTGATTGAGATTTCCGTGAAGGCTTCCGCCAATAACATAAATTTTATCCTCTAGTACAGCCGCTTGAATCTCTCTAGTGCCTGTCTGTATTGGAATTGATGCCTTGGTCTCCCATGTATCAGTTGAAGGGTCATAGACTTCATTTACCGACGTAGAACCATTGACACCGTATCCACCCATGCAATAAATTCTGCTTCCACACACGGCTATAGCGAAACCCGTTCTTGGCGTAGGCATAGGCACTTTCATGACCCACTTATTCGTTGAAGGATCATATTGTTCGTTGTAACCTACAATTCCACCCGTAAAATAGTCAGGCGGATTATAGTCCCCACCCCCAAACGCGTGCGCATCGTTGCCTCCAATGGCGTATATTTTATCGTTAACCACCGCTACACCCAAGCCGCCTCTGGCAAAATGCATCGGCGCCATTTCCATCCATGAACCATCAAGAGCCAAATCCCCTGAAGCGGGCTTAAACTGGCTAAGGAATGCAGAGGCAAGTAACAAAGCAGTAAACAAGAAGGCGAGAGATTTTCTCATGATTTAGGTTTTGAAAGAAAAACCAATAAAAGCGTTCTCGTCAAGGTTTGTTGACTAAAGTTTATTTCAAACTTTCGTCAAAACTAGATAGTTTAAATAATTCAGCCAATCTGCTTGTGGATTGCTTCACAACCTGCCTGCAATCTGCCAGCGCCGCCAAACCCAAAACACAACCGCCTATGCAACCCGCTGGAAGAAGAAGGATAAAGAGGGGGCTCGGCAACAACAACTATAGAAAAAAGCCCCAGCTAACAATCAAATTAAACACTAAAGAAAGTGATTTACGGGTAAGAAAAGGGTAGTTTAGATTCTTAGGTTGATTTTTTCGGTGTAGGGCTCAATTATCTTTGCCAACTCACCGATTTCCTCAGGCGCGTATGGCTTCATCGTGCGGTAGCGTTTATCCAGTGTGTCTTCGGGGACGAATTGTTGGAGCGTGTAGGTTTTGGTGCCTTTTATCATTTCGCCGATTGCATGTGCATCCTGCGCTGTCAAGAGTTCAGGGACCACTGTTGTGCGGAACTCGTAGGGCACTTCGCTGTTTTTCAGTATCTCCATCGACCGAGTTAGTGCATCAGTGTCGGGGGCGCCTAGCAGCTTGTATTTTTCGCGGCAGGTCTTCACATCCATAGCCACATAATCCACGTAAGGCAGGCATTCTTTGAGGACCTCGGGGAAGAAGCCGTTGGTGTCCAACTTGACTTTAAAGCCGCTTTCCTTGAGTTTAGCGAGAAACCTCGGTAGCTCTTTGTGCATGCAAGGTTCTCCACCGGTTACGACGACGGCGTCTACGTATTTTTTGCGTTTTTCCAGAATCTGCAGGGCAGCGCCTTCTTGGAGAAATGGGGGTTGGGGATCAACAGCGATTTTGTAGTTGTGGCAGAAGGGGCAGCGGAGGTTGCAGCCGGGGGTGAACAGCACTGAGGCTACTTTATCGGGGTAATCCAGTAGACTTGTCTTCTGTAAGCCGCTAAACTTCATCTTTGCATGTTCACCTTAAACTGCCAGGGGCGCTGACGCCAAGACTGTGGAGCGGTCGAAGGTTTTGCGTATGCCGAATTCTGCTTGTTTGCCGTCGTTCCATTGGTCGACTGGGCGGAGGTAACCGACGACGCGGCTGTAGACTTCACATCGGGCGCCGCAGACGGGGCACTGTTTACGTTCACCAGTTGTGTACCCGTGTGTTGGGCAGATGCTGAAGGTTGGTGTCAAAGTGAAGTAGGGTAGCTTTGAGTTCCAAGAGACTTTTTTGATGAGTTCAGCTGCGGATTTCCAAGAGGGCAAACGTTCGCCTAGAAATATGTGGAAATTGGTGCCGCCTGTATAGAGAGTCTGCAGAGATTCCTGATGCTCCAACGCTTCAAAGAGGTCGCCTGCGAAATCCACTGGCAACTGCGACGAGTTAGTGTAGAATGGTTCAGCGTGTTCGGCGACGATATGTTTCTGGTTGGCGAAGACGATGTCACGGTACCGTTTCCTATCGATGCGGGCTAAACGGTAGGCGGTGCCTTCGGCGGGTGTGGCTTCGAGGTTGTATATGTTGCCTGTTTCTTCTTGGTACTCGGTTATGCGGTTACGCATGTAATTGAGGGTTTTTACTGCGAAGGCTTGTCCGTCTTTGGAGGCAATGTTTTGACCGAGAAGGTTTAGGATGGCTTCGTTTACGCCGACTATGCCAATGGTTGAGAAGTGGTTCTTCCAGAATTTGTCAAAGCGCTCTTTTACCTCGCGGAGATAACGCTTGGAATAGGGGTATAATCCGTTTTCTGTGAAGCCTTCCAGCACTTTGCGTTTGATTTCTAAACTGGATTTAGCCACATCCATGATGGCACCTAGTTTTTCGAAGAATTCATCCTCATCCTTTGAAAGGTAGCCGATTCTCGGAATGTTTATGGTGACTACGCCGATACTGCCCGTTAAGGGGTTTGCACCAAAGAAGCCGCCGCCTCGTTTACGCAGTTCTCTGTTGTCGATGCGAAGTCTGCAGCACATACTGCGCACGTCTTCGGGGTTTAGGTCGCTGTTGACGAAGTTGCTAAAGTTGGGAACACCATATTTGGCGGTTACTTCAAAAACCGCTTGTGAAACGGCTGAGTCCCAGTCGAAGTCCTTGGTGATGTTGTAAGTTGGGATTGGAAAGGTGAAGACTCTGCCTTTTGAGTCACCTTGCGCCATGACCTTTGCGAATGCAAGGTTGAACATCTCCATTTCTTTAGTCATGTCGCCATAGGTGTCCTGTGTAACTGAACCATTGTATAGGACAGCTTCATCCTTCATGAACTGCGGCACAGTCAAGTCCAAAGTCAGGTTAGTGAAGGGGGTTTGGAAGCCGACACGTGTGGGCACGTTCATGTTGAAGAAGAATTCCTGTAGCGTCTGTTCAACATCCTTCTGTTCAAGGTGATCATACCGTATGAAGGGTGCTAAG
>JBNIDO010000111.1:0-7205 GCA_050108095.1 Bathyarchaeia archaeon | reverse complement strand
ACGGTTGCCGTGAGGTACTCAGTTATCCAGTCATGGGTTGTCGGGAAAGGCTCACCGAAGCTCCACTGGTCCGTTTTTGGGTCATAAATTTGGGTAGCATTCGTAATGTAGTTTGCTGTTCTGCCGCCTATAACATAGATTCGTGGCTCTGCATATGTGCCGGTTGTTGCAACAGCGGGTGCACCAGAGACAATTATGGGCAGACCCGCGCCTGTATGCCACTTGTTTGTTTGGGTGTCCAAGATTTGGTTTGCTGCGATGCTGCCGCCCGTCACGTAGATTCTGCCGTCCAACACCGCTGAAGAGTAACCGTGAACTTTGGTAGGAATCGACGCTGCGATGCTCCATGTGTCTGTTTGGGGGTCATACACTTCAGTGACATCAGTGTATTTGGGTGCAGGCGGACTATTCTCTGCCAAGCCGCTAACAACATAGATTTTGCCATCCACAACGTTTGCAGCTATGGAGGACCGCGGGGTGGGCATGGCGGTTTTGGTGGTCCAAGAGTCGGTTGCGGGGTCATACATCTGGTTTGTTTGGCTGATGATTATGCTGTATGTGGTGTCTTCGTTGTGGTCGTAGACTGTGCCGCCGATGACGTAAACTTTGTCTTCGCATGCGGCAAGGGCGTAGTGGACTCTTCCTTCGGCCTCTGCATCGGTTAGGGGCATCGGGGTCTTCTTGGTCCAGCTGTCCGCTGCGGGCTCGTAGGCGTAGGTTAAAGCGGAGTCGCCGTTGTTGCCGAAAGCGTAGATTTTGCTGTCCACTGTAGCCAAGCCGAAGATGTTCATGGGTTCGGGGATAGCGGCTCTTAGTACCCAGTAGTCGCCCTCAGCCGCAACAGGCGAAACGATTGAACAGCAAGAAATCGTCAAGGCTATGAGGCAAACGAATGCAAGAGTACAGCGTTTACTCATCGTCCATCCATCAGGAAGATACCCCTAATCGCTTTTAGTTTTTTTCCAAAAAAAGTTGATTCAACAGAGATCAAAATTCTGCTTGAGGATTGTTTCTCAACCAGCCTGCAACCAATATAGCAGCCAGAAAACAAAACACAACCACCTGCACAGCCCCCGAGACGAAGATGAGCAAGGCAGACAGGCTCTTCTTCTTAAAACTAAAAAACAAGAAACCCAACCAAGACCTACTGCGAAGGTTACCTTTGAGGCTTTTTTAGGGATAGAGTGGACTGAATCATATTCCGAGCGATTACTGTGTAAAGCCTATGGGCCAGTTCGGGGGCGCCTTGTTTAGCTCTTGCTTTTTTTGGTGAATCGCCGCCACGGTTGCACCCACATTCTTCTCTTCCACGACAAGAATAATCTGTGATGTGTGCGGTGCGAAGATGCCTCTTTTGATGTTTATGCCTGATATGGCGCCGATTGCCAGTGAAGCGACACCGGGCGAGTCTTTCATTCGGTCGCCTATGAGGGTAACCACGCCTAGGCCGTATTCGATTTTTAGGTTTTCGTCGAAGCCTTTGAGTTTTTCCTCGTTTTTCCTAAGGAATTCAGCGTCGAGAAATAGGAAGTCGCGGATGCGTTCGCCTGTCTCCATGGTTTCGGCGCCGAGGTCCATGAAGTCGTTTCTGCGTTCCCAAACCCTAAGCGAATCCTCAAAAGAGTGGCTTTTTTCATCGCTCATGGATAGGATGGCGCAGCCGGATTTGCCTGTTAAGCACTTGACTATTTCGCCGCCGTTGGATTGTGCCTCAATGACCGAGTACATCGCAGGTTCATCGATGGGAACCACCATCAAAGGCTGCCCAAACCTGCGTGCGAATGCTATGGCTGGGTTCATGACGATTTTCATGCCCATCATCGACGCCTTGTGCGCTTCGTTGTAGGTTAAGGATTGGACATGCGCGGTTTTTTGTCCCCGCACAACTTTGGGGTCAGCGCTTTGCACAGGCACATCTTTGTAGAGCAAGGTTTTGGTTTTGTAAGTGTCTTTTAAGAGGCAGGAGGTGAATACGGCGGTTAAGTCTGAGCCGCCTCTGCCCAGAATTGTTTCTAACCCGTCTTGGGTGACGCCTAAGAAGCCTGCCAGACAAACCACTTTGCCTGCTCCGAGAGAATTGGTTAACGTATTTAGGCGTTTTTTGCTATGTTCAAAGTTTGGCGTTGCGTCTTCAAAGTTGTCGTCTGTGACGACGGGCCAGCTTTCTGTGGGCAGGCAGTAAGAGTCCACGCCGTTGCTTTTGAGGATGTAATCCATAAGCGTAGCCATCGTGACTTCGCCGCCTAAGGTGAGCACACGGGCTTTGATGTTGCCGCTGAAACGCTTGTTAACTGCATCTAAGGCGCTTTGAGCTAATTTTTTGTGACGTGCAAGTTCGTCTTGAGCTTTCTTTAACCATTCAGCATTAACATACAGTTTGGCTAACCGACCATAGACTTCAAAAACAGGCTCCAAGGGTAAGCCGCATTCCTGAGCGTGGGATTCACCGATTTTGATAAGCGCATCCGTGACGCCCATGGGCGCAGAAAACACCGCTATGGGCCCGGTGCCGTCTTTCTGCTGGATCTGCTTGATTTGAGCAACGATTTTCGGGATTCCTTTGCCTTCCACGTCTAGGAGGCTGCCGCCGAATTTAACTACTGAAACAGTTTTGAAAGCGCATTCCACCCTTAATGGATAGCATCAATTTGGATTCAGCTTTAATAAATTTTCCAGTAGAACCTCTTTAGGCGGCTATAGGCTTTCAAAATCTAAATCGTCGCTTGACTCCTTCGGCTCACCTGTCTGTCGCCGTTTAAGGAGCAACGTGACACCGACAACAATGATTATGGTGACTGCGCCTGCTACTCCAGCGAAAACAAGTTGGTCCCCTGTAACAGTGTTAGGGTTAATTATGATTGTCGGGTTCGAGGTAGGTATGGTTGTTGGCGACGCGTATATAGGCGGCATCTCTGTCGGTTTCTCGGTTGGAGCAGATGTGGGTTTCGCTGTTGGCTTAGGCGTTGCTTGATGTAGCGGGGTAGTCGGGTTTTGAGTAGGTCTCATGGTGGGTTGTGTTGTTGGTGCAGGTGTGGGTGCTTCGGTTGGTGTTGCGCTTGGCGTTGCTGTGGGCGCTGGAGTTGGGCTAGGGGTCGGTGTAGGCGAGGGCGCGAGGGTAGGGGTTGGGGTCGGTGAGGGCGTTGCCGTTGCGGTAGGTCTAGGAGTCGGTGTGGCAGTCGTCGGCGGAGTTGGTGTCGGAGTCAGGACGGGCGTTGGCGTTGGGGTCACGGTTGCCGTTGGTCGAGGAGTAGGCGTTGCTGACGGTCCGGGTGTAGATGTTTGAGCATTTGAGACCTGAGTTACCACTAAACCTAAAACAAGCGTTACCAAGAAAAAGGAGATAACAAAGAATTTTTTACTCATTGCTTTCATCATTCTTTTGAGCCTACGTAGAGAATGCAGGGACGAGACTTACTGACGCAGGCTCACTTTTTCGGTATTCTATTACTTTATGTTTCTATGGCATAAATGGTAATGTGGATTCATCGGTGAACAACACCGTTTAATAAAGCTGTAAAAGCAAACCCAAATAAGAGCCCAGCCCTTCTCTTTAGGAGAGGTATTTTTGTATGTACGATGGCTATGTGTTTTTCTGTAACAAATCCACCAGGCAGAAATGCTTAAGCACCAAACACTACACTTGCGCAGACGAAAAAAACAAGCCCAAGGGGCCTATCAAGGTGGGCTCAGTTATTTTCCTCTATGATGCCGACGACAAAACCTTGGTAGGGCCCTTTACTGCACTGACAACTGGTGCGGACGAGTTAGATGCTGGCACTTGGGCGATGGATGTTGAAACCCATATTCCCTCTGAAGACCTAAAAATCACCTGGGAAGACCTCCACATAATCAAGGATGCGCCGGGTCAGCTTCCGTTTTTGTTGGAGCCAAACATCTGCAAGCTCTCCACTACCCAGATAGAGCGTATGCTTGATTTGTTAAGGCAGGGCGAACTCTACCTCTATGCCAAAGACCAAGAGCCCTAATGCTCGGCGAGTTTTTTTGCGTCTATGGCTACGATTTTATGGCAGTTGAGACACCGTGTAAAGGTAACGTCTAAACCGTTGAGTACGTCAAAACGCCGCTGCTTATACAACTGTGCCTTATCATGCTTGCAGTAAACTTGCCTAATGTAGAATACGCTATCTTCGGTCAATCTCCCTTCTCCCATACAGACGTTGGAGGGGTCGGTTAAATAACTTTGCGTAAAACGTCATACATGACTGACAACGAGGCGCAGAGCAAAAAAGGCAGAGTAAAAATGTGGGCTACTCTGTTTTGATGTCAACTTCCACCTTAACCGGCACCTGCTCTTTGTAGACAATCATCACAGGGCAAGCTGCTTCGGTTCTGCGCCAAGCAGCCTCAACCAACGGCTTACGCACCTTAGAAGCGATGTTAACTTTTCATTGTTACCCCTGTTATGTTTGGGGTGTTTGGTATTTTTTGGGCTTCAACTTTAACCTCGATTTTTCCAGGATCAATTTTGCTGTTCTTGCAGACTTCCGCGTAGATGACTACTCCGCAACCTGCCAGCGACATCAACGCCAACTCTAGCGGCGTGGGCCCCGTGTTGGTTCCGCCTTGCGTTTCGGTGATATCGCAGATTACGTTGTGGCCTCTGCCGTTGTCGGTACGAGGCGGGTGTTTTCGAGAAGTTTTGCGTTGCCTTTCAAAGTGGTCATAACAATCACCGCTTCAATGGACATTTTTGAGATTTAAGAGTTCTGCTAACCATTGCTTAATCATAAATTTCTTTTTTTCCGCATGAACTGTTAAATACCAAAAAACCTGTCTAACTCATCACGTTAGGAGAAGAAACATTTGACGAAGAACGGCCCCCTCTTAATCGTACCCTGGCGATGCACATTTGCATGTGAGAGCAACTGTGCCCACTGCATCTCAGCAGGCAAACCAGCAGTTCCCAACGAAGTAGACACAGAAACCGCCAAACACATAGTTGACGAAGTCAGCGAATTTGGCGCCTCCTATTTCGGCGTCACTGGCGGAGAACCGTTTCTACGCAAAGACCTCTTCGAAGTACTTGACTACGCTACAACCAAGTGCCTCAACACAAGCATAATCACCGACGGCCGCCTCCTAACCGAAGAAACAATCCAAAAAATCATCAAAAACAAAACCAAAATCTCAGTAAGCATCGACGGCGGCCCAAAAACCAACGACATTATCCGCGGAGAAGGCGCGTATGAGGCAGCGGTTAAAGCCATCGAGCGGTTTCAACGTGAAGGCTTACTTAACGTGCTCGTTTACACCTTCGCAAACCGCGGCGAGGTAACCAACGTCAACGAAGAGGATATGGTGCATGTGCTGGATCTCGCCAACAAGTTTGGCGCCCGCTGGGTAGTTTTCCACGGCATGATCCCCTACAGCAATACACCTGAATGCCTCCAAGCTGACCCGACCCCCGCTCAGTACGAGTGGGCTTGCAACAAACTCTACGACCTAACTCAACGCTACAACGGCAAACCAAACATCAACGTCTACATCCCCTTCTACGCGCGGGTGGCAAAGCAGAGGGGCATGCCAGATTTTGACAAGTGGTACAATGGCTTCTTCTTGGGCAGGTGCTTCTTCGGCAAATTCATGAGCATAGCTGAGAACGGCGATGTTATCCCTTGTAGTTACAACGACGTCTACCGCATCGGAAACGTCAAAAACCTCTCGCTTGGGCAAATCTGGGATAACATGCAGAACAGCGAATTCTTTACCAAAGTCAAAGACAAAGCTGACATCAAAGGCAAATGCGGCGTCTGCGAGTACAAAGATATCTGCGGAGGATGCAGAAGTGCGGCTTTGTTCTATACGGGGGACATTTTGGGGTCGGATCTAAGATGCGCCTACGTGCCTAAGGCGTTGAGGCAAAAGGCTTAGCGCTGTTTGCTCCCTGCTTCTTTTGGGTTTGTGGCGGTTGAGCGTGTCTGACCAATAGTGTGCGTTTTCTGGTGTTTTTACTTACAAATTTGCACTTTGATAGTTAACGATGAAAAATACTAAGCAATATACGGTAAACATCCTTGTTTTTTCCCTTAAAATGGTCTTCGAAGCACAGAATTTAAAAGCAAAAAAAAGGCACTAAGCGCATTGCATTCATCGGGGGAAAGAGGAATAACTAGAAAAATCGACGAAATAGACGCCAAAATCATTAAAGGACTCCTGTTTAACGCCAGAAAAAACTTTGTCGATTTAGCGGCTGAATGCAACATATCCGCTGTCTCCATAGGGGACCGCTTTGCGGAATTAGAAAAAGCAGGCGTAATCACCGGTTCAACAATTCAATTGGACCACTGTGCGCTTGGGGCAAACGCCACTTGCGGCGTGATAGTTAAAGTTGACAAAAAAGACACAGAATCTGTTGTTGCCTATATCAGAAAAATCCCCTTTGAAATCCCACTCATCATTTACGGTGGAATTAGAACAGACATTTACTTTTTTACATCCTTAAAAGACATAAACGATGTAGTACACCTAAAAGAGATAATCCGCAGGAATAATTCCATCTTATCCTTAAGAACTGAAATTTGGACGGGCATTAGAAACATTCCAGAAAACGTAGAAATCACTGATACTACGCAATCGCCTAAGCAGCATAGACAAATCTATACGCCTCCAGTTCACCGTGGCGTTGGTATAGAATTAGACGCGGCTGATTTTCAGATAATAGAAAAACTATCCAAAAACAGTATGCAACCCTTCGGCCAGATAGCCAAGGAAGTGGGGACATCAATAAAGACGGTTTCAAGAAAATACAGGCGACTACTGGACAACGGCGTCATAAAACCCATCATTCAGGTTGACTTACTCAAACTGGGGTATCATGCAATAGTGACTTTTGCCTTGGCAATTGATACTCAAAGCGATATAGAATCTGTCCTCCAAGAAGCAATGACAATTGACGGCATTGTTTTGCTCATTAAAACCAGCGGCGAGTTTGACCTGTTCATCTATGTTCTTCTTAAAGATATAGATCAGCTTCTTTCAACTCAAGATAAAGTGGCTAAAATTCCGGGAGTTTCACATAGTGAACTATCAGTGTTTCCAGTGTGGGTACCTTGGCCTTCCGCCAGCGAAGGCATATCAACCTTTTAAAAACAACAAAGCTGTGAGCGAGAGTAGCGTGCACCCAAAAAATGTTCGGAAGAGAGAGGGGGGTAAAGGGAATCTTATGGATGCACGCTACACAGATT
>JBNIDO010000110.1:0-7216 GCA_050108095.1 Bathyarchaeia archaeon | reverse complement strand
TTGCGCAGGGGTCGCCGAGCCAGGTCAAAGGCGTAGGCTTCAGGAGCCTATCCTGCAGAGGTTCGTGGGTTCGAATCCCACCCCCTGCACTTTTTTGTAAACCCCGAATGTTTTTTGGTTAAGGGTTCTAGCCTGAGGGATTGAAAAAATCGGGAACATCAGCTCTTTAAAGAAATCCGAAATTATCCAGCGGAATTAAGAGTTCGTTAATCATACCCACGTATTTACTAGCCATGTCTGTATCGTTAGAAGAAACACTAGATAGATTGCCTTTTTCGCCACTATGGAAAGTGATAATTTCAGTTTGAAAGCTGCGCCTAATTACAAGTTGTGTTAAACCAGAGCCCCCTTGCGATTGAGGATAGACTTCTAAAATATCGCTCAAGTGTATTTCTCGCTCAATCGTCTTTTTGTGGAGAAAAAGTAGCCGCTTATTGGTTATGCAAAGGGTTCTATGCCTACCAATCACTCCTCCGCCAAAAATCAGTTTCTCTTCAGACTTAATATAGTCCATAGCAAACCCCGATTCCCTTGTTACCTATGATGCATTTAGATTTTTACGCGTACTATTCAGCACAGACAACGTGAGTTTTTGCTAAAGTAGGGGCTTTATTGCTATGGCAAGGTAGCAGCGCGCTAAATTAACTGTCTATTAGGTGTGCAGTGCCGTCTGGACAGTAGACTTTATCCCAAACTTGGGCTTTTTTAAAGCGCTCCTTACATTGGGCTAATTGAAGTGTGCAGCCTTCACAATTTTTACTTAACAGACAAAACACCTCTCTTTATTTTATTAGATAAATACTGGATGGATCAAAGAAATAAATGTTATCTTATAAAGATACATTTTTTAAAGTAAGATTTCGTCCAAATTCGTAATCCCCCTGGACCACTGTGGAAAAAAAATGTGGTATGCACCGCCACATCCACATAAAGAACAAGAAAAGGGTTTCCCTTCAAAGGGGTTGAGAGGAAGCGGCGTTGCACCAAAAAATCGGTGTTTTTAGCAGCGTCCGTTAACGTTTTCTGGCAATATCTTAAGTATACGCAGAATCTTCCTGAACTCTTCTTCTTTTAATGATGCTCTGCGTCCGCCTGCATAGATGTCCTTGACGGTTTCAACGACGGTGGCGACTGTGGCGTCGTCTGGTTCGTTGCCGCTGAGTTCTGTGATTTTGTGCTTGATGATGCCTTTGCCGGATTGTTTACCTATGGTTAAGCGCCGCTCGTTGCCGACCAGTTCTGGCGGGTAGGGTTCGTAGGTCCAAGGGTCGTTTAGCACGCCGTGGGTGTGGATGCCGCTTTCATGCGCAAACCCATAGTCGCCGACGATTGCTTTGTTGGGCGGAACCACGAAACCAGTGGCTTTGCCGATGAAGTCTGCGGTTGCTTTGAGTTTTTCGGTTTTGCCCTCAAACTTTTTGACTCCTCGCTGCAAGTAGAGGTTGAGCATGACCTTCTCTGTTTCTGCGTTGCCTGCGCGTTCACCGATGCCCAAAAGCGTGGTGCTGGCGTAGACTTTGTCGTATAAGCCGTCAGCAGCCTGTATCGCCGCCAGGGTGTTGCCGACCGCGTTGCCGAAGTCGTCGTGCGCGTGGATTTCGATGGAGGGGATTTTGGTTTCTTTTTTGATAGCAGTGACTTTGGCGGGTATGCCGCTGGGCAGTGGGGCGTTTAGGTCTGGTAATCCGATGCCGACGGTGTCGCATATGCGGTAGCATTCGGCGCCTGCGTCTGCGATGGCGTTGATGAATTTGCGTTCGAACACCCAGTCCGCGCGTGTGCTGTCTTCGCCATGCACAAACGTGCGTAAGCCGCAGGTTTTGGCTGCGTACTCAGTGACTTCAACGACGTTGGCGAGGATTTGCTCGTTGGTTTTCTCAGGCCATTTAGCCCTAAAATGGATAAACGAAACAGGGTGCGAAATGCCGACTTCTTTGAACCCACACTGTACGGCGCTGTCGATATCTTCTTTGACGGCTCGGCACCACCCGGCAATGCGCATGTCAAGTTTGTCGCCTAAGATGAGTTTGGCAGCTCGCTTGTCTGGTTCTTGGTAGTGGAACATTTCGATGCGTTCGACGCCTATTTCGCTGAGTAGTTGGGCGATTTTTTGGGCGTCTTTTGAGCCTGCGGCTAAGCCGGGCATTTGGATGCCGTCTCGGAGGGTGGTGTCGTCTATTATTGGTTCCGTTTTTAAGGGGGGCATTTTGAAGAAGTAATCTTTTATGTCCATTTTACGCTCTTCTCGGTCTAGTTTTGCGTTTCTTCTAACGCAGGTTTGTAACGTTAATTAACGCTTATCTGCGGGTTGATAAAGATTTCTGCATTATTTCTATGTGTTTGTCCAATAATACCCATACTTAACTTCAGTTTGTTTTGTCACAAAGTAAAGAAAAACTTTACATTAAAAATTCGAAAACAGCGCCTTCAACGTACCCGAAACAGCCAAAACATGCAACGACGCATCCACCCCAGCCACCGAAGTAACCGCAGCCAAAGACGCCCTAACAGACGGCAAACACACAAGCGAAGTCCGCACCACAGCAACCCCCCGTTCCACATCAAAACAGATCAACGCCAAACCCGCCTGACTCGCCCCCACCTCACCATACAACCGCGAAAGCGAAGCCCAAATGGCATCCATCAACTCCCGCTCACTCGGCAACCCCTCACGCTCCAACTGCACCGCCAAATAACGACGCTTAACACGCTTCACTATGCCTTGCCCTCCTTGACCACAGTAATGCCTGGAGCAACAAAAGCTGCCCCCAACTTTTCGCGGTTACGCAAAACAATCGTTTGAGGATTAGTGGAAACTGCATCTAACGCTTCAGCCTCACTCAAACCCAGCAAAAACCCCAAGCTTGCCAGGTCATGGGGCATACGCATCAGGCGTTTTTCGGCGACGCCGCTTGAGAGGACAATGGGTACACCAAACTCTTTAGCTAACGCGGCTTCTCGGCGCAGGCTTGTTAGCAGGCGGACGCGGCTTGGGCCTTCAAGGGCAAGGAGCGGTTTAACGTCGATTTCCAGTGCGGTTTGGCTGCATCGGGCAAGTTCGGCTTCGGCGCGGTCAAAGAAGCGTTTACGGTAATCAAGCGAGACGAAGTTGAGGAGGTCGACACGGCGGTCTTTGGCGGCTTGACGAGCGACTTCTTTGTCGTCGCAGAGGATGCAGATGACTTCGAGTTTTCGACGATATTTGCGTAGAAAGCGCATGAGGTCTTCTTGGTTATGGGGTTTAAAATCCGCGCGCAAAACCAAATCCAACCCCAAATTGGCGCAGACCGCTTTGAGCGCCGCAGTTTCAGCGTCTTGGAGCCCAAAAGAAAACGCAAACCCCACCCTCTTGTAGCCGAAACGCGCTGCCTTCTCGAGGGCTTGCTGTGTTGCCGCTACGTCTTGGGGGTTGACTTTTAGGTGGAGGTCGGCAAAGACGCGTTTCATGGCAGCAACCCAGACTGTTTAGCCAACTCGACTATTTCCTGTTGGGTTTTATTTTTAAAGTGGATTTTTACGTGAATGGGGTCATTTTGTGTGAGTTTTGCTGCGCCTAAATAGGCTGCTTGCTTATCGAAGCGCAGGTAGAGGTTGCCTTTTTCGAGATGCAGTTTTATGTCTTGGTTTAATTGTTCTTTGTCGAGTGTGGAGAGGTCTGCGCCGAGCTTAGCCAATGCGGAGGGGAGTAGTTTGCGGTCGGTTAACTGCGCAGTAAAAAGCACGATGGGGTTGGAATGGTGCCCTGAAAGAGTGGTTTTCGAAAAAACTAGCGTTTCTGAAAGAGAAAGTGGAAAAAGATTTTTTGTGGCTGCCTCGACCTTCGCTGTGTCCTCAGTTGCGTGTGCGAACACGCGGATATCGATGTAGCCGATTGGGAAGTGGGAAGACATTGGTTGTCGATTGTGTCTATTGCGCCCAGCGTTTTTAGGCTTTTGGTTTCTTTGTGTGTGCCTTGATTGCTTCTACGTTTTCGTCGTGGCTGGTTTTACGGCGCATATCAACGGGAAGCCCCAATTGGCGGGCTTGTTGTTTGCTTATGCCTGCAGCTTTGAGTTCGTTTGGGCTAAAGCCCTTGCCCAGTTTCTCTTTGCCTCTTGGTCGGGTGACTGTGGGTTTAACGTGGTGCATATGGTCCATCTCCTTTGCGTTGACGTTTTACGCCGCCGTGTTTTTTGGCACCTCTGCGGTGGCTTGGACGCACTTTCTCTGCGCCTGCGCCACGGTGGTGTAAACCACGCACGTTTTTGCCTGCGCTGGTCATGCTGCGGAACACGCGGCTTGTGTGCTGTTTCTCGGTGATCCAACTGACGTCTTTGTCGGTTTTGATTGTTGGTGCGTTGGGGTCAACGAGGATAACTTCGAACCACTTGTGTCTGCCGTCTTCTCCGACCCAGTAACTGTTGAGGACTTCTAGGTTAGGGAAGTGTTTGGCGGTTCGTTCTTCCGCGATTAAGCGGAGTGATTTGCCAGGTTTGAATTTAGCGACACCCATACGTTTGGGGCGTCTACCCGATCTTGGTCGGAGCTTGCGTAAGCCGCCTCTGCGGACTTTTGTGCGTGCAACTACGAAGCCCTGTTTGGCTTTGTAACCGAGTTTACGTGCTCGGTCGAGTCGGGTTGGGTTTTCTATTCTAAGGGTGCTTGGTTGTTTTCGCCACTGCACTAGGCGTTGGCGATTGAGTTCTTCGACGAAGCTTTTTTCGGGCTGTGCCCATTCGTCGGCTATGTATTTGTATGCCATTGCAATTCACTTTTTGACGGTTTTGTTTGCGGTTCAGTCCCCGAGGGGACCACATCCCAGCGGACGAGTATATCCGCCTGCAGTTCCCAAGGAAACAGCACGCAATGAAATAAACCTTTTCCAGACAAAAATCTACGCGCGCCTCGGCAGGCGGAATTATGCAGGCACAAGGCAGCAGGCTAATGCCCGAACTCAGGGTAGAAATCGGCATGCCCTACAAAAAAGCTCCGTTTAATCAAAACTTCCCTTTTACCATGGTGCCCCCCACGAGACGCCACACCCACATAAAAAGAAAAAACCCTATTGTACATCAATTATAAATAGAAAAACCCCCTAAACAATAGGCGAGCCATGAACAGCCAAACAGACCAGCCCCAACAACCCTACACATATACGCCGATAATCACAACTGTAGCTATGCCGCTTCTAATTTTTGGACGAGACAAAAAGAAAGAGGAAAGCCAAGCCCAAACTCAGCAGCCCACCGAACAGGCACCTCCACCCAAGCCAAAACCCAAGAAACACACAGGACTCACCGTGCAAAAGTATGAAATCGCTGAGGACAAGCTCAAGTTTTCAGCGTTGAAAGGTTTTTTCAAAAAACGCTGGGTTGTAATCAAAGAGTTTCCGCTCAGTGAAATCTCTGCGGTTGAGTTTGAGGGCAACTGGCTGAGCCTAACATGGAAAGACGAAAACCAACAGTTTATGCTGAAAAAGAAAACTGACTCCTTCGCTCAACTCAACGAGGAGTTACAGGCGAAAATCGAGGAGCAACACCAGAACAAACTCAAAGCAGAACGTGCTGCCCTGCAAAGAAGCGAACTCTTAGCCGCTTTGAACACTTTTTTGCCAGCGGTAGATGCTTCGTTTGATGTTTTGATGGGGTTGCATGAGAAAAGAGTGAACTGGCCCTTGCTTGAGAACATCGTTGAGCCTTTGGGTGGCTCTTTGAGTTTTAAGGCGCAGGAATTGTTGCCGCTGGAGTTGGATTTCGCAAAAGTGGCGGCGGCCATCAAAAGCGAGGTTCCCAATGCTACCTCTAAAGAAGCCTTTGCAGTGCTCAAGGCGATTCACGGCTATTTTGAGACGCAAAAACCCGAAGATGATTGGGCGGAGGCGCTGGCCAATTTTGAGCAGGTTAAAGAGTTGGTTTTGGCTTATTACACGCTCAATGATATGATGTTTGCTAAGGTCATTGGGGAGCAGGATAACGCAAAAGAGACGGCGGCGTTTGAGGCGGTACTCTTAGATTTGGCGGAAAAAACCAACTTCAAACTCACCGTGGATGGGTTAAAGGATAGTTTTGAGGCGTTAGGAGTTGATGAGATGCGGGGCGAGGCGGTAGTGGATGTTCGGTTGCTGTTTAGGACTCAGCTAAAACAGTTTTAGGCTTGTTGTTTTTGCTTTTGTGGGGTGAGGGCTTTTTTGTTGTTTTCTTCGGTAACCTTTAAGAGTATGCCACGTGGCATATACTAGTTGTCCCCCAACAGGAGGACCAAAAACGAAAAACAAAACAATCCCCACACCCCTCATTCTAATAACCCTACCCCTTCTCCTAATAGCCACCGTCCAAACCGCAACCGCCACACCCTGGGACATCCAACTAACCGACGCCACAGGAACAACAACCATAAATCTCACATACGCCAACCTCACCGCCCTGCCCCAAACCACCGTCTTCGCAGACCTCCGGTGCTACGGTGCCCCAGTCACCAGTGGAAACTGGGTCGGCGTTCAACTATCAGAAATACTAAACCAAGTAGGATACGACTCTAATGTAGGGTCAGTTGATTTTAGGGCTCAAGATGGCTATAAAGCCAGTTTACCCCTCGATACCGCTTTGCAACCCGACGTGATCATTGCTTACGAAAAAGACGGGGTGCTCCTAGGCGAGACCTACAGGTTGGTTGTTCCAACAGCAAACGGCAACGTCTGGATATCGATGATAAACAGTATTAGTTTAAGCACTATTTCTCTGGATTCAAGTGTATCCTCAAACTCTATGCCTCCAACAGAACCCTCATGGATAACACCCCAACTCGACCAATCCACACCTCAACCGACGACTACACCGACACCGCAAACCCCCACGCCCTCTCCCAGCGCCGTCCCCACAGAGACCCCCCAGCCAACTCCTTCACCCACAGACGCCGCTCAGAATCCATCTTCTCAGCTTAACAACCCAGCTACATTGAGTTATCCCTATGCAACCATAGTTGCCGTAGCGTTGGTTGTTGCTGTGTTTGCTGCAGTTGCAGGTTTAGTGGTTTATCAACGCAGAAAAAGCAGCGCTTAACGGCTTTTATTTTCTCTTTTTTCTGTTTGTTTTTTTGTTGTACAGAATTTTCAATAAATATGTAAACGCTAATGCTTTGATACTGCTTGGGAATTCGCTAACATTATATAGCGAAAACGCCCAATGGGTAGTCAGACAGTGGGGGATTAATAAACGGCAAAGAATCCGCAACAAAAAGA
>JBNIDO010000109.1:0-7293 GCA_050108095.1 Bathyarchaeia archaeon | reverse complement strand
TACTATGACATATATTCAGACCATGGCTTCCATCACTACGGCTTCTTTAATTCCTCCGATGGAGACTACACGGTTGCAGCGCTTAGGAAAGTTGTGTTAGGGCAATTGCCCGCTGATGCAGAGGTTGATGTTCAGGTTAAGACGCTAGTGGGTTACATCTACCAAAAACACTATTGGACTTACATGGGCGATGGCGACTACCCAGTGTTTGTCGGCGAAGAGAGCGATTGGAGTGGCACGCAAACCATAAGCCTATCCGATGGTACAACAGTAACCCAGCCTGCCGCTTCACCTTCAGTCCCACCGCCAACATCCATGCCGACGGAAACTGCCAGTCCCACACCAACAACCACAGCAGCCTCGCCAGATACCCAGACGGCTGTGCTGCAGGAGTTGGATTGGGAGCAGGTTGCGATTTTGGTTTTGGCCGGGGTGGTTGCTGTTTTGGCGGTTGGGTTGGTTGCGTTGTGGCGTAGGCTGCCCAAGAAGTAGCGGTTTATCGCCTTTTTATAGGGTGATAGGGCTCCTCGCAGAGCAACAGAACCGCCGCTTTTCTCTCTATATAAAGGGGGGTAGAAGTAACGGAAGAGCAACAGACACCAAACATTCTGTCAAGCCAAAAGCGTTCAAGCGAACATGGCATTGGAACTTTTTGATACAATAAATTTATTGGCGCGAAAAACCACCTCTATCATGGTGAGTTGTTTGTCTTCAGATAACAACGATTACCCGGAATGGTTCAAAAAACGCCAGCGCCCAAACAAAGACCCCTTCTTCAGCGACATCGACAACATGTTCAAAGAAATGGAGAAGATGATGGACGAGGAACTCAAAGACTTCACCGAAAAAGTCCCCAAAGAATATGTGAAGGAACGCAAGCTACCCGACGGCAGCACCGTCAAAGAGCTTGGACCATTCGTTTATGGTTACAGCATGAAAATCGGCCCCGACGGCAAACCTGAAATCCAAGAGTTCGGCAACATCAAAAAAGGCCTCAAAGGACCCCCACAAGTCAAAGAGGAACGCGAGCCGCTGGTGGACATCGTGGAAACCGAAGCCGAAGTCCGCGTCGTCGCCGAATTGCCCGGGGTAGAGAAAACCGACATTAAACTGCATGGAACCGAAGACTCCATAGACATCTCCGTGGACACCCCACAGTACAAGTACTACAAAGAAGTGCAACTGCCCACCAAAGTCCGCGTTAAAGAAGCCAAATCCACGTACAAAAACGGCGTTTTAGAAGTCGTGTTGCCTAAGGCTGAACAGGCTAAATCGAAGGGCGAACCCATAGACATAGGCTAAAAACCTAAATTCCCCTCGCCTCCAATATATCCCTGAGCATGATGAGTGACAACTCAGAAATCGAAACCCTAAACGCAATTTGCCGAGAAGCCAAGTCAGCGGGGAAACTCTCAGGTGACAACCTCAATCGGCTCTATGAGCTTTTTGGGCCACGGTTCACCAAAGCGCTTGACGCAGTCAAAGAGGGCAGAGTAAAAAAATACACGTTTAAACCCTCAGGACGGGTGGTGTGGATTGTGGTGGGCAGAGAACGCGACTACCTCATCATGCCCGAAGCCGAGTTTTGCACCTGCGACGACTTCTACTTTCGAGTGTTGGATAGGAAGGTGCATATGTGTTATCATTTGTTGACTCAGAAGCTCGCGCAGAACCTCGGCTGGTTTGCGACTTTTGAGGAAAACGACGATTGCTATGACATGTTGATGGATGAGTGGAAAAAAGGGTTCTGTTAACTTCTCATTGGATGGACTCTGACTGTTAACTTTCGTGGGATAAGTTTTGTCCATGTTAACAGTCGTGGGATGACCGAACCGAGCATTTGAGTCCTGAGCGAGAAGCGGGCTTGTCGGGCTGGCTATCTGAGTTCTGGGGCTGTCGGGCTAACCTTGTGATTTCTGAGAAATATGGAGCTGACATGAATAATTCTGGTATAATACTCGTTTATCAATGTAATTTTTATTGTAGATGAATAGAAAATCCATTTTCTTGATTGGAAAGGCTTTTATAGCCTACCTTACCTTATACGTTTTGACCCGCTATGATGAACTAATTAAACAATCTCTTCATTGGCAAAACGACTCAGCTTTATATACCTACAATGCGTACACTGATATAGTTCATTGGAGGGGGTCAAGATTCGGTCAAAAGAAAAACCATGGTGGTTCTCGCCAACCCGATTTAATGTTGCTGCCATCGATAAGGTCTATCGTGAATATCCTGCAACTATGGTCCAAAAGATTCTGCATCAACTAACGCTGGCTCAATATCCAACGAGACCAAACAAAGCAAAATGCAGCTGGATTGAACCTGTGCAAGTCGAAGGTACTTGGTATATATTGAGTTGTTCTATCGATGAAGATACAAAAAACATAGTCGTGTCATACATAAAACCCAAGAAACAGTAAGTAATTAAATAAGAGGAGAAAAAAGCAAAAAATGAATAGTGACTGGACAGAACTCGAAGCCATCGTGGACACTGTAAACTGCAAAGGGGAAGCGATGCAAGTAGCTAATGTTAAAGTGCTGAAAAACAGAAAGACGGGTGTCACTATAATAAGACCGTCTGACCTAGCGAAGGCAGAAATGAAACAACTAGCGGATAAGTTGAGCATAAACCCTAGAGATGCTTCAACGCTTCTTATGATATATGCAAAAGCGGGTAACTTCAATGAAGGCGATGTATTCTATAAGTATCATTTGCAGAAAATGATGTTTTACCTTTGGAAAGCACTTGAAGATGTCTATGCAGACGCATTACCGATAGATAGTTTTGTGGCAGCTGAAAATGGTCCCGTTCCAGAGTTGTTAAATGCTGACATAGAAAGATTTGAAGGAAGTGGGCTTATCTGCACAAAAAAGGAAAAGACAGAGTTTGGAGAAGTAAAAAGAATTACTCTGACTCATAAAGGCGAAAGTGTTGCTAAAGAACTATGGTGTACGTTACCAGATGATTACAAAAAGGCTGCAATAAAGGTAAAAGAAAGAATTTATCCAAAAACACCTGAACAAGTCCGCCACATGGTTCATCGAGATTTCCCAGAATATCGTAATACCTACGTCAAAAACGATATTGAATAATCATCTTTTTCTTATTTCCATTTTTTAACGTTAACGTCAAAGCGGGAGCTTTTCATTTTTGAACGTTTTTGGTAGCATTCTCAATTAGTGTTCTCCATTTATTTTGCCCCTCTACAATTATTCCGCAAGCTTCTGCTGGAGTTTTACCGCCTAACGATTCGTGTGGTCGGACATAATTGTGGTAAATCTGATAGCCCTTGAGAACTGGCGTGTCCATTTTCTTTAGTCCACGCATGGTTTTCTCTCGGTCTCTCACTTCCCCATTCATGCGCTCCATTTTGTTATTGTGGGGTTGACCCTTTAGAGTGATATGTCGAATGTGTTTGGCTTCTGGAAAAATCCGCTCAGCATTTGTTTTGTAAGTCGGCAATCCGTCAGTTATGAAGATTTTTGGTTGTTTTTTCATTAGCCAACGTGCCTGATAGAAGATTTCTCTTGAGTCATGCTTAAACTTAGAATCGGCTACTTCTTGGGCAATCCAAAAGCGGGTTTCATCATCAAGCATTGCATAGAGGTACTTCATGTTACCAGCCACTTTAATGTACATTTCATCGGCTCGCCACTTGTCACTCACGTTTGGCACAATTTTCTTAACGTACGCATCCATGAGTTCAACGTATTTCTTTATCCATTTCATAATTGCCACATGGCTGATTTCTACGCCCTGTAATTTTAGAAATTTCTGTACGTTGCGGTAGCTTTCACCTGTGAAGTACAGTTGCATGGCTGATGTGATTATTTGCGGTGTGGCTCGCATGCCCTTGAAACCCAAGTTTAGAGTAGTATGTTTGCCACATTTTTTGCAGACATAAACCTGTAAATCGCCTTGCTTGTTGTGGCGTACTCCATCTCTGACTATCTCAGATGCACCGCAATACTGGCAAGCATTAACATTGAGTTCTGGGATTACTCGGTTTACTGCAACTTCTGCTCTGACTGAGAGTGAAAAGGTTACTGCGTGGATGTGTTTGCAGGCTACATGGCGGTGGGTGTGGTCGGGGCATTGGCAAGTCCACTCACCGTTAACTTTGCAAACAGCATATTCACCGTTTCCAGATTGGGATTTTACGGTGTAAAAGTTTTCGTCTATTCGGCTAACTTGGCTTTCTTTTGCTTGGGCAATTTGTAAGCCCCGTGTTTCTCTTGTGCTTATTACGGCAGACATTGTTATACACCTTAGTATATACCATAGTTTATACTCGCATATAAGTATTTGTACACCACGGTATACACCACAGTGTGTAAAAGTTTAAATATCTTTGCTTGTACACTCAGGTGTATACGACGGTGCTTAGAGTGGTGCGTCAAGTGAAAACAAAAATACAACAAGTCGGGTCGAGACATACAATTTATCTTAAAAAAGAATTGATAGACGACAGTGGGTTCCCTTTCAAAGTTGGCGACCCCCTGATAGTGAAAATAGAATCGGGAAAACTTGTGGTTGAAAAAGAATCTTGAGTATATACTACTACATACACCAAAGTACATACTGTAGTGTACACTTAGGGATATACTTATATTTAACCAAAATGTTATGCTAGTAACAAGAATGGTGCGGCTGTCGGGATTCGAACCCGAGTCGTCAAGTTGGGCATCCTGAGGCTCTGACCTGACTAAACTACAGCCGCATTGTTTAAGATGTAATCGACAACCCTGAGGAAATCGGGCAACCCAAGGTGAACAACCCCGTTTCGCTCACCATACTCATGATGTGTGGTGTAACCGATGTGGGCACCTTTCCGCTTTCCTCAAGGATTGCCGTAACTTTGATTTGTGCAATACTTTCCATGAATCTTCCCTATGCTGTTTTAAATTGCTTCTGCACTACAGGCTTTTCGTCGTTGCAAATGTATACTTTTCGTTTTCCTTTTTCGCCTGTAGCTGTTATTCGTATATTCTGGTATTTCCCCTCTCTGTGTTTTCTCTGTAATACTGACCTGAGAGTGCCTTCTCTCACATCTGGTTCTTGTAGAACCATTGCTTTAGATGGCGGAACTGAACTGAATAGTTCGTCCCACGGTATTCCACTTCGTCTACTTGTGGAGGGTACATCACTGATGGAAATAAATTCTTTTTTTAGTTTCGAGATGTCTATAGGCATAGCGTTTACCTACCTACTTATCTTGATATGCATAGTGTGTTTAGCATTATTTAACGTTTTCTAGTGTGGTGACCTTGGCGGTTAACACTAGACTTTCAAGTTTGTAACTAGTTTTATATTTTTTATGAGGTGAAATGAGGGGAAATAAAATACGCTCAATCATTACTTGATTATGCCACATAACTCGTATACTGAGAAATAATGCGGCTAAAATCCTCCCATAATTTTTTGTTAAGAGAACATTTTCGGATAAGCTGAAAATCTTTATTTTACGTTTAAACGAAATTGTGTGTATTTCGTACTGTGTGTAATTTGTGCTTACTTGCATCTATGTGATTTAATGTGTGTGCGTGCGTGCGCGTAGAAAGAGAATAATATTTGAGAATGATTTCTAGCTATCTCACTACTGTTAACATCCAAGAACCATCTTCGCTGCGAGTATGGAAAATTATCCCACGCTGGTTAACATGGAGAAGAAAACCCACAAGAAGTTAACAGAACCGAAAAAAGCTACTCCTTAAATATGAAGAGTTATAAGATTAGGGGTAAACACAGAGGAACCTCAATGGATTTAGGCGCATACTTCCTAACTCTTCAATATGTCTTGATGGGCTCAATATTCATTGCTTTAGCTTTAATCTTCCTGTACTCTTACTATGGGAAAGAAGAAGAGCAAGTACCCGAATAAACGCCCCTTTTCAATCTTCAATTCTTTTAGCCCTACGGTTCATTACTAAAAACAAGGCTATACTGATTACTGAAATGACCACGCTTATGAGGATCAACCAGCCTGCACTGGGCCCAGCGCCGAAAACTATGGGTATGGGTCCGATAAAGATTACGCCGCCAACGCTGCCTCCCCCGCCCAACGCTATGGATGCGACGACAATCACGGCGATGCCTATGAAAATCAAAGCTATCCCCAGCAACAGGAAAGTGAAGAGTCTGCTAGAAACAGCAACCCCCTCTTCCCCCTCATCATCGCCTGACATTTGCTTCTACCTCAGCAACCAATAGTAAATTATCATAATAATTAAAACCACCACGGACAGCGCCACTGCCAACGCCAAAACTGTTTTGACGGATTTTTTGTCGGTGCCAAAAATTATGGGTATGGGCCCTATCATGATGACGCCTGCACCCCGTACTCGCCCTTGTTGTCCCTCTTTTTTGGAACCCTTAGAAGCAAGGATAATCGCTAGGACAATTACGATTATGCCTACAACGACTAAAGCTGTGCCCAACGAGTAAAAAACTGTTAAATCAACCATACAAGCACCCAACAACAATAGAAAACAGCCGTTTTAATAAACGTAACAGAAAGCTTGGGGAATGCAAAAAATTAAAAGCGCCCAAGCCGCTTTAGGGTGTCGGCGCAAAATGACCACTCAAGAGCTCATCGAGGAAATCCAATCCAAAAACCCACTGGTGACCCGAACCCAGATTTTGGAGCGACTGGAAGCAGAACGCGCCAGAACCAGCGGTTTACTCGGTGACGAGACGCTACTGCGGTTGATTGCCGCAAAACTCGGCGTCGAAGTGCAGCAGACCTGCTATAAAAGCTGCAGCACAATATCCTCAGCCCGCCTATTTCCCGGTTTATACGACGTGAACGTTGCTGGACGTTTAATCGCTGTTTTCCCTGTCAAGACTTTTCAGGGCGAGGAGAAGTCGGGTAAATTTGCGACTTTGATGCTGGGTGATGGCGATGGTTTGTTGCGGGTTATGCTCTGGAATGAGAAGGCAGAATTGGTCGAGAGGGGCGAGTTGAAGCCGGGGCAAGCCGTCAAACTCATGCATGGCTACACAAGGGAAGACCGCTACGGAAAAACCGAGTTGCACCTAGGCACAAAAAGCTTAATCGAACATCAACCCCCAGAAAAAACAGGCCAAATCCCCCCCATCGAACGCTTCACCACAAAAATTGGCACACTAAACCCAAACCTCGGCAACATACACCTCACTGGTACTGTAAAGGCTGTTTTTGCCAAAAGCGGCTTCAAACGAAATGATGACAGCGACGGTGTGGTGTTGCGGTTGGCGTTGAGGGATGATTCGGGTGAGGTGACGGTGGTGGTTTGGAACGAGAAAGT
>JBNIDO010000108.1:0-7325 GCA_050108095.1 Bathyarchaeia archaeon | reverse complement strand
CCTGCAGCGATTGTTGCTTCGATTGCTCTTTGCAGTTGTTCCTCTGCACCCATCCGAGTTTCCGCCCCTCTTTATGTATGGTTGGTGCTGGCTTGATGTTTAGCCACTATTGCTTTTGGGTTATTTACTGTTTTTCATTTGTGCCGCAGGTGTGGTGATTCTTTTTCTTTGCCGCTTGATTGTATTATCTGCCCTTAAAACAAAACAGTTTAGAAGTAATTTATATAAGCTCTGTAATGTTTAGATGAATAATATCTCGGTGGCACCCTGATGAGTGAACTACGCAAAATCCAGCAGACCCCAACAGGCACATTCTTTGTATGCTTGCCACGTGACTGGGCTAAAGAACACGGGCTCCAAAAGGGCACCCAAGTTAATCTAGAAGTTACAAGCGACGGAAAACTCTTTGTCGACCCCCAATTCGACAATGAAGTGCAACCTAAAATCGCTGTTTTAAACATCGGTCCCTACTTGAGCCGCGAAATCATCGGTCGCTACCTGCTTGGATACGACATCATACGGGTAGAAGCAAAAGACCGCATCGACTCCAACGTCCGCAACTTGGTTAAATCCACCGCTAACTCCTTGGCTGGTTTGATGATCGTGGAAGAAACCACTTCCATGATGTCATTGCAATGCATGATGCAGCAACCCTTCACTTCCCCAAGCAAAATTTTGCAGCGCAACAACGCAAGTGCAGCCCGCATGATCCGCGACGCAGCCTCCTCATTCATAACCGCCGATACAGATTTAGCAAAAAATGTCATCGAACGCGATGTGGAGAACAACAAATTCTACTTTTTACTCGTTAGGATTCTTAGAACAATAATCCAGAATCCAAGGCTGAGCGAAAAGCTATCGATAACCCCTATCGAATGTCTTGACTACCGTCTAGCCTCAAGCTTAATCGAGGGTATAGGCGACGCCTGCGTGCAACTGGCTCAAAACACGCTGGAACTAAAAGACGCTAAACTCTCCGACGAACTCCGCAAACTCCTCAGTGAGTTACAATCTGCTTGCTGCGAAGCTAACGATCAAGCCTTC
This sequence comes from Bathyarchaeia archaeon, assembly GCA_050108095.1. GTDB lineage: Archaea > Thermoproteota > Bathyarchaeia > Bathyarchaeales > Bathycorpusculaceae > Bathycorpusculum. The sequence continues at coordinate 6,281 of JBNIDO010000108.1, read as the reverse complement.
AAATCGTTCCTTTCCAAAGACATCTCGCTAGCAGAAAACGTTCGGAACTTGAGAGCAAAAGTCATCGATAACTCTACAAAGATTGAGGCTGCAGCTAAGGAGTCCTCGGTGGATTTGATGCCTGAAATTTTGGCGGCTGTGTCTTTTCTGAGGCAGATTTATGAGCGTAGTGTCGACATGGCAGACCTAGTTGTCTAAGCTTTTGTTGCTCTGCAGACCTCTCTTCTATGGGTAGGTTTAACGATTTTTGTTTAGTTGTTGTTGCAGGTAACCGCCTATACACAACAACAACCAGCCGACTGCACGGCAGACTGCTTTTTAATGGCAGCGTCTGGATTAGGCTGCTGGCTGGTTGTGCAACAAAACGCAACTAGAACAACAAATTTGACCTACACACGCAGTCAAACCTACCCCTCCTACTTCTCGATTGAAGATATGTCTGAGAGGGGCTATGGATAAAAGTATTGCAGTTGCGGTTGAAGGGTGGTTTAGTTGCAATTTCCATTCTTTTCTTCCTTTAATTCGGGTTCCCAGAGCCCCAGCAAACCATACCTAAATTTGCGCCAAGGCTGACTTGTTAAATCGACTGGGTTTGGCTGTTTTGTTTTCTACTTTAAGAAGAAAGCGGTGCCCCTTGCTCATCTTTTTCCAGCGGGTTTTGCAGGTGAAGGCTTTTTGCATAAGCGTTTGAGGTGCGTTGAGGCTGGTTGTGGAGATTTCCTCAAGCTGCCTCTGTTGCTTTGCCGCTACCTCCCCTTAAAGAGAAATTTTCATTTTTCTTAGTCACTAACAACCACAACCCTCAATCCTCTAAGGAGGTTCTGCGTACCGTTGGAAATGAAGGTGCCTGCCGCAGTCTGTTCTACCACTAAAACGAAACTGTTCTATAACCAGAGCTATTAGCCACGTACAAAGAAAAGGTATCAGGCGACAAGCATGAGAACCGAACTCAAGTATTTCCTGGCCGCGTTTCTTTCCATTTCATCAGGAATCGCTTTTGCTTACCCCCTTTACTATGTAGGCTACGTCGAACCGCTAAACCGGGTGCCCGAGGGCCCAAAACCAGACCTGAAACTGGATTTAGTCTACGCAAACTTTACCCTACAGCCCTCTAACAGTAACTTACCCATTCCAACATGGTATGACACCTCGAGAGATGGGCAACCCGATTTCTTGATGTTTGATATGGTGGTGAACGTTACCAACTATTCTAACCGCACTGCCTTAATCAATCAGCTTTCCCTATGTGCGTGTAACTCGACAGTTAGCTTTCTTTCAATCTTCCAAAATTGCACTTCTTCTAAGGGTACCGTTGAAGGAGTCTGGCTCGACGGCAAATGGCTTAATGTCTCATGGGTTCCTTCAAGTAACGGGGTTCAAGGTCATTGGAGAGAGGGTGTGACCATAGAAAGAAGTTTTGTAAACGGCACACTTACCTCTGTGTCAATGGACATTAACGGGTCATGGGTAGATGTAACAGACAGAGTTCGGTTACTTGAGAAGCATACCATTATGCCAATGAGTGAATGTCCTGTTTTGACAGATATTATCGGAAGTGGAGAAATCCGGTTTTTTAACCCCCGTCATTGGCAGCCTAGCGCAGAAATGCCTCTGTATTCGGTGACTAACGTGAACTTGGATGATGGCTTTAACAATCATTGGGAAGTTGGTCAGTCACGGCTGTTAATGCTCAGAGGGGTTCTTCCGATTTCCTCGACATCACTCCCTGACTTAGTGGAACGCCTAAATTCTAACATAACCTTAGTACACATACAAGCAGACACAGAGTTTCAAGACCCCACCTTCAATGGAGTCCACACTAACACTCACAACTTAGAAAATGTCCTTGATACGATAAACCTAACAACAGAGGAGAACTGTCGAATATACAACAATGTGTTAGCAAGCAACCAAGTGTTTGAGCTTGACTCTTACGGCGTTGAAGCTTTCATAGAACCAAGGAGCTAAACTTGCCTTGACCAATATCGACGCTGAAGCACTCGAGGGCAAAACACTCAACGTCTACAGCTACATGGTTAAAGAGGGCAAACCCGTTGGACCCAGAGAAGTAATGAGAGCAACAAATCTGAGCAGCCCCAGCGTAGCCTACTGGCATTTGCAGAAGCTTGAGAGTTTTGGCTTACTGCAGAAGAACTCCTATGGGGAATATGTGGTTAAAGAGAAAGTAGGGGTCAGTGGGCATTTATGGATTGGTAACAAGCTTGTGCCGAGGCTTATGTGTTACTCTCTTTTCTTTCTTGGCATAGTTGGGATAGAGCTTTTGTTGATTTGCAGTCAATTTTTTCTGCAAGGCAAAGTTCCAAGTATCGATTTGGTCTACTTGGTGGCGAGTAACAGTATAGCTTTGGCTTTGTTTCTCGGTGAGGGCTTGCTTATACGCAAGAAAACTAGAGCTGCACAAAGAAAGCCACAAGACACACAGAAGTAATGGCTCCCTTCTCTGAGGTTTGGTAAAGGGTTAAATCTGGAGTCACACATTCACATCGGGGAACCGTATATGTCCACAGTAACCGACAAAGTCGCAAATGCCCTCTATCAATCACAATGCCTCAGATTCGGCAGGTTCAAAATCAAGTCCGGAGCCACCAGTCCCTACTACATCGACTTGGCCCGCGTTCTCTCCGCGCCAAGGCAACTCGACGTTATTGCTGAGGTTGCTGCAGAAAAAATCAAGCAAATCGCCGCCTCAGCGCGCATTGACAAGTTAGCTTCCATTGAGCTCAAAGGAGCCCTTATCGTGCCCAGCATCGCCGTCAAACTGAATTTGCCCTGTGTAATCGTGCGTAAAGAAGAGAAAGCTTACGGCGTCACGGGCAGGACTGCAGGTGCGGATGTGGCGAAAGGCGACAACGTCTTGTTCTTCGACGACGTGGTCAGCGAGGGGCTCTCAAAAATCGAGGGTGTAAAACCCCTCTTGGAATTGGGTGCCAACGTCAAGCATATGTTGGTGGTGGTTAACCGCGAGCACGGTGGCAAAGAGAACCTTGAAAAAATAGGCTACCAAGTCCACGCCCTAGCAAAAATCACTGACATAGTGGCTTCTTTGTCTGGGAACGGGCATATTTCAAAGGAGCAAGCTGAGGGCGTCTTAGAATACGTGAAGCATTTTAGGGCACGGTAAGGGACTAACCTCTACGTTTATTGGCAGCCGCCTCAAACAGTATACCTAAAAAAGAGTGCCCAAAATGCCCGCCCAAAACTCACTCGTCGAAGCAATGCTAAACCCCCAAACCTACCCTGAACCAACCGGCAAAATAGAACTCATCCAAACCCACATCTCCTTTGTCTTCTTAACTGAAAAATACGTTTACAAGGTAAAGAAGCCCGTCAACTTTGGCTTCCTAGACTTCTCTACCCTTGAGCAACGCCACCTCTACTGCGAAAAAGAACTCCAGTTAAACAGGCGGCTGTGCCCAGAAATCTACCTCGAAGTCGTCCCCATCAACAAATCATCCACTCTTAAAATCAATGGCGACGGAAAAACGGTTGAGTATGCCCTGAAGATGAAGCGGCTTCCACAGGACCGCCTCATGACTCAGCTGCTTCAAGAGGGCAAAATCGATAGAAAAGTTATCGCCGAAATCGCTGAGATAGTCGCTAAATTCCACAGCGTGGCAGAAACCAACGCTGAAATCAGCGAGTTCGGCTCCCTCAAGATTGTCAAGACTAATTGGGACGAAAACTTTGCCCAAACAACAAAGTACATCGGCCAAACAATCTCCAAAGAAACCTTCGACTTTATCAAAAGCAAAATCGATGGGTTCATGGATCAAAACAAAGCTCTCTTCCAGAGCCGAATCGACGGCAACCACATCCGCGACTGTCATGGCGACCTCCACTCAGGTAACATCTTTGTCACCAACAAAATCTGTATTTTCGACGCCATAGAGTTCAACGACCGCTTCCGATATAGTGATGTAGCCTCAGACGTGGCTTTTTTGGCGATGGATTTGGATTCCCAGAAGAGAAGCGACCTATCCGTCTACTTCATAGAGCAATATGTTGCCTGCTCCAAGGATACCCAGCTGGAGCAGATGTTGCCCTTCTACAAGTGCTACCGCGCCTACGTGCGGGGCAAAGTAGTTAGCTTCCGCCTTGACGACCCAAACATTACACCACAAGATAAAGCAGCCGCAACCAAAGAAGCCCAAGCGTACCTCCAGCTAGCCGCAGAGTATGCCAAAAGCCTCTAACTCTATTTTTTGAATTGGTCTGCAACCCAGTCTGGAACTTCAATGGAGCCCATAATCACGGGTTTCTGGTGGCAGTCGCTGCCGCCTGTCATCACCAAACCGTTCTCTTCTGCAAACGCAACATAATGGTTTGTGCTTTGGGGGATGTGGCTTGGGTGCCAGCATTCCACGCCGTCAATGTAGGACAGCATTGTTTCTTTGATTATTTGTGTCTGCTGGACCAAGTTCTTGGTGATTGGAAGGAGGGAGGTTCCCCAGGGGTCATTTGGGTGTGCTAGCACGAGTTTGCCGCCTGCATCTCGGATAAGCTTAGATGCTTCAGGTAGGTGCAGAGGGTACTTGGGCACGTCACATTTCATCAGGTAACGGTCGAAGGCTTCTTGTCGGCTAGCCACAATTCCCTTCTTGACCAAGTAGTCGGCGATGTGGGGTCTGCCCAAGCTTCCCTCGACGGTTTCCTCGATTCTGCGCAAATCCATCTCTGTTAGTGCTGGGATGTTTTCTTTTTGGAATTCAGCGTTGAGGTTGCTGAGGATTTTTTCTGCTCTCTGGGTGCGGTATTTAGCCATCAACTCAAGTTTGCTCTCAAGCGCCGTGTTAGCTGGGTTGAATTGGTAACCCAAAAAATCTAAGGCGAATGGTTTGCCCTCTTTGTATTTTGGGTAAGAAAAAGTGACGTTTAACTCGACGCCTGTGATGTAGCCGATTCCAGCTTTCTTGGCTTCGGCGGCGGCTTGGGTTTGGCAGTTGATGTTGTCGTGGTCAGTGATTGCCATAAAAGAGATTTTTCGGGTTTTGGCTTCTGCCATAATTTGTTGTACGCTGTATTTGCCGTCGGAGGATTTGGAGTGAATATGCAAATCTATCAAGCCGCTACCTTCTTTCTTCTTTTATGATTGTCCAGTTAGCCATGCCGTAGATGCATGTGTCAACCACTAAATGAGTCACTTTTAGTGTGGGGAATTTACGTTTGATGGCGTCGATGTTGATGGGTTGGAACCTGTTTTTGTTGGCTAAGTACGCTTCTTCGGTTAAGGCGTTGGACTCATATTTTTCTTTGGTCCGCTTCTTTATACGCTCTAAGGCGATGTCTTGGCTACACTTGGTTTCAAAAATAGCCAAAGCCAGATTGTGCCTACAGGCAACTTCGGCGGCGCGCTCACGCAATTCCTCAGTGATAAATGTGGCATCCAAAATTACTCCCCCATTAGCCGCCAGCACTTCAGCACGCTTAAACATCTCCTCGTAAACCGCCATTCGGTTGTTCATGTTGCCGGCGACTTTGGCGTCGAATATGTCTTTGTCTTTTAAGACTTCGAGGCGGATTAGGTCGCTGCGAAGAATCGGGTACCCTTTCGTTTTGGAGATTTCCTGTGCGACCCCGGTTTTGTAGGTGGCGGGCAAGCCGCAGGTAACTACCAAAGTGTTGGGTTCTATGTTGGCTTCTACAAAAGCGGCAAAAGATTCCTTCAAAGTGGTGCGCCTCTACGGGTTAGCTATGTTAGGGGGTACTTTAACTTTTTCGAGCCTAAACCAGCGCTAGCCACACCATACACCGTATGAAAAGTAGGTAAATTCTAAATAAGGACGACCACAACCAATCCTGTATTAGAAGGTACCGTCCAATGGAAAACTTCCAAGTTAAAGATATAAAACTAGCACCCCAAGGACACTTACAGATTGAATGGGCAGCAAAACACATGCCCGTCCTAAACATCATAAAAGAACGGTTCGAAAAAGAAAAACCGCTCCAAGGCCAAACCCTCGCAGCATGCCTCCACGTAACCAAAGAAACCGCTGTTCTCATCAAAGTACTCATCGCTGGAGGCGCCAACGTCGCATTATGCGGTTCCAACCCGCTCTCAACCCAAGACGACGTAGCTGCAGCCTTAGCCGACAGCGGAGTGCACGTCTTTGCTTGGAGAGGACAGAACACCGAAGACTACTACAAATGCATCGAGAAAGTCCTTGAATTTAAACCCACCATCACCATGGACGACGGCGCAGATGTTGTGGGCATGATTCACAGCAAACGCCAAGACCTCATCCCCCTCATCAAAGGCGGAA
>JBNIDO010000107.1:0-7372 GCA_050108095.1 Bathyarchaeia archaeon | reverse complement strand
AGAAAAATAAGATAGCTGACCTGTTCTTCTGGATAGTTTTAAATTTTCATGTGGGTTACTGTGCTAGCGGTGAATGCTTGAAGCGGCTGATATGGGTCTTAGCGGTTGTGACTGTTCTGGTCGGCACCCTAGTATTAGTGATTGCCCCCGCTCATGCCACTTATATCAACGAAAGCATCACTTCAAACACCACTTGGACCCCGGCCGAAGGACCTTACAGGCTAACCCGCACCATATGGATATATCCTGGCGTCACCTTAACCATCGAGCCTGGAACAATCGTGGACTTGTATTCATACGGCTTCATCGTGTCAGGCGACGGCACCTTTTTCTGCCGTGGCACAAGCGTCAACAAAATAATCCTGTATTCCTCCATCGGCGCATTGACCTCAATTAGTTTAGCTTCTTCCACTAACTGGACTGAATCGTCAAGTGGATGCATATTTGAGAACACCGTTTTAAGTGACGTTACCCTGTCTGTGACGTTGTGTTCGCCAAAAATAAGCAACAACTACTTCACTGGTCAAAGCTCAGTTGGAGTAAACGACGCCTCACCATTAATTTCTAACAATGCCTTCGATTGCAAGCGTAACTGCATCTCCGTCAACGAGGGTTCACCGACCATCTGCAACAACTTCATCAAATCATCATCAAACTATGGAATTGACATCTATAACCGTGGCAGCCCCAACATCTTTGACAACAACATCACCGGTTGCAACGTAGGCATCTACGTTTCGGGTACAGGCAACACAACTATAACACGAAACCTTATCACAGCAAATGCCTATGGAATCTATTCAACATATAGCAACGGAAACATCACTGTTCAAGACAACGTATTTTCGAACCATTATTGTGGCATACGTGGCGGCGGAAACATACGAAATAATCTAATCGGCAACAGCAACATAGGCATGCAAGTCACCTCAAACCTCATCAACCTAACACAGAACAACCTTGTAGACAACACCCTAAACCTCCAGATGGCAGTCATAAGCCCCCTAAACGCATCCTATAACTGGTGGGGCAGCAAAGAAGCATCAGTCATCAACCAAACCATCTACGACTACAAAAACAACACATCACTTGGCAACGTGACTTTTTCGCCCTATCTCAACCTACCCAGCCCAGACGCCCCAGCGCCTGATAAACGGGATCTCATGCCCGCTCCGACTCCAACGCCCTTTGTTACACCCGTCCCTCTGCCTTCTCCATCGGTTACTCCATACCCAACACCCACTCCACCACCATCAGACAACACCGACACCGAAATCCCGCAAACCGAACCCACCTCATCACCAACGCCGAGTCCATCGCCAACCCCCTGTCCAACGGCTGTTCCAACCGCCAAAATCGACCCCGGCTCCCCGTTGACCTTCGGCAACGACTTTTTAACTGCGGTTTTAACGCAGCTTGACCTCATGCAAATCGCAGGGTTGGTGCTTGCGGGGCTTGGCATTATGTGGGTGGTGGTGCTTCTTGTTTCGGCTAGCCACTACTTCCTCAAGAAGAAACTCGGCAAAGAGTAAACTCCGTTACATATTTTTTGGGAGTTAACTTGTCAAGTACTTTAAATCGTGTGTTGCTAATTTTATCTACGTTTGTTTTGGCTAGAAATCCGCGTTTGGAACCTCGCGTCCAAAAGCACCTGCAGCCGTCTGGTTGCAACGGCATAATTCTCTTTGTGGTGAAGTGATGAAAAACACCCTTAAACTAACCGTTTTAACCGCCGCAGTTTTCCTCTTCTTGCTTGCAGCAACCCAGCCAGCAGCTGCAATAGTGGTTTTCTCCGAGAATTTTTCAAGCGGAAGCTTCGATGGCTGGTCCCAAACCTTCAACAGCCAAGGCGCCAGCCAAACCGTCAGCGGCGGCATAGCACGCTTCACCGTTCCAACACCCCTCGGCGGCGAATACAGCTACTCCTTCATAGAAAAATCAGGATTCACCTCAACGCCTAACAGCACTATAACCGCAAGCCAAGACCTCTACGTCGCCAAAGTTCCAAACAGTTGCCCACAGGGCATGGGCGCAATCTTTTTCCTCTACATCTGTGACACCAACGATTTACGGGGGAACTTGGGCAACTTCGGCGTGGGCATCGACGGCTCAGGCGTGTGGTCGCTTTGGATCGGTGGTCATCCCGTTTACACTTACCTTTTCCAAACCTCGGGGGCTCTGCCAGCCAGCGGTGTCTGGTACCATGTGGTTTTAACAGTTGACAACTCAGCCAGGACCGTCGCGTTGTCAGTTAATGGTGTTACCGTTGTTTCTTCAAGCCAAACCGAGTTCACTGATAAAGTGCACCAGATCAGCTTGATGACGGGGATGGGCGAGTGCTGGTGGTCAAGCACCCAAGGACAGCAAGAAATCGACATAACCAACGTTAAACTCGACATTTCAGACGCCACCTCCCCACCCGTTCCCGACCCGACAACGCCTCTGCCGACCGCAACCCCTATGCCCACCCAGTCACCGACTCCACAGCCAACCCCAACCCCCACCACCCCACCCATCACCACAGTGCCCTCAACCCCCCTTGAACCCAGCCACACACCCAACCCCACCCAAGAAACCCAACCCGCCGCCTTCCCCTACTGGATACTTTTGCCAGTGGCGATTGCCGTGGCTGTCGGCACAGGGATATTGCTGGTTTTAAAAAGGCGTTAACGTCCTAGACTTACCATAAAAAACCAGTAAATTACCAACTTTTAGCACTGATATACACTTTTTTGAGAAAGGGTCAGTTAAATAACCATCATTGCTTGTTCAAAATCGATTGTGCCATTAACCGCATTAACGTATACTTCATAACCAGTACACCAATGTCTTGAATCATTCGTCGGATAGGCGTTTCTATCGAAGGTAGCGTATATTTCATAGTGAGGAACGATGGGTTGTCCCCATTCATGGAACTTGTCCAAAAATATCGAATGAACGCCTGTTAATGACTCATTATATTCGGCAACAAATTGGTTGATGCGTGGCATTGCTATACTGATTGCTTCTTGCTCGGTAAGTAAAGAAGATGAGTTTTCTGAGGGTTTAGCAGTTGGAACCGCAATACTTTGGTTTGTAATGCTACTGTTACTAGAACTTATGGTGGTATCTGTAAATTGGCTGTCATTTGTTTCTTGTACGCTTGATTGAGCGTTATCTGATGGCGTTGCGTCGGATAGAACACTAAGGAATAACGGAATGCTAACGATAGCAACAAAAAGAACCGCAATAAAGCAGTAAAGCCGTTTCCTGTTTACCTTATGTTCCAAGTTTTCCACTAAAATTCCTTGGAAGAAAACGCATATAAAACTAACATTTAGAACGAAAAGGATAGGCGGGACACACCCATCTGTAGAAAGGTTACTCACTCAAGATGGCGGTTCTTCGATGCTTCATTAAAACAACAACAAATAGTAAAACCAGCAGCAACGGTAGAAACGCTAATGCGGGTAACTCTGGGGCCTGATTACTGCTTGGAAATGTCACTATCAAATCGCCAAGTAATGGCTTAGAATACTCTGAGACCATTTCGACCCCAACTACGCTTGTTGCGTTTTCCTCTTTGAGCGTGAAGTCTATAGGGTTCCATTTTCCGTCGGGCAATGCAGTGTAAACTTTTAGGTCCGTTGTGTTTGCCTCCATGCATATTGTGAAGTATGCTGTGGAACGGTTGCTTTGCGGAGACAGGTATGGACTAATGTTTAGGTCATAGAGAAACAGGTAGCTTCCATTTACAGTTTCGAGGGGGTGCTCGTAGTGGATTTTTAGCTCAAAGAAATCTGAGACGTTGCTTAGCTGGGTGTAGATCATCCACCAGTCGCCTATTGTTGTGTGATGGAGTTCCCAAGGGTAACTTTGGGTAAGATTGCCCCAACTAAGTTGTTCGTTATTCAAGCTGATGCTTATGTTAGTGGTCTGCGGAGGCATAGGATACACAATAGGTAAATCACCGGTGAAATTTCCCTGAAGATATATCGGGTAACATCCATCCACAGCAGCCCATAATGTGCCGTTTAGGTCTGTTATTGTGTAGTTAATGTATTCCTTTGGCATGGAAAGAATAGGTGTATAGTCATCAGCAATTGCGGGTTCTATAAAGATTAGAGTTAGAGTTGGGAAGGTAACAATTAGAGCCAGAACTAAACCTAATCTTTTACCTGACCGGGCCATGATTAATCTTGGTGATTAATTCGGATTAAAATTTTTCTTTACTTGCTCTCAACTAGGTCAAAATTGGCTAATAAACGAAGTAGCGATTTAAGCTCGCTTGGAAAAAGGTCATTGCTTCAACTTAACGGTTTTTCGATACCTAAGTACCAAAGCAACAGAGAAAAGTAATAGAAGTAAAGGCATAATTACTATTGCTGTAACCTCTGACATTGTTGGTGTTGGATAGGATTTTGTTGAGCCTGCAGGGACAGTTATTTCAGCATCAGTCTTAACACCTGATATTTTCATCAAAGGATAATTATCAGCAACATTTCCATAGATTTGGTAAGGTACACTGCCTACCCCAGAATTGCCTATCTCAACAGCATTAGGATACTTAGCTAAATAGTCATCCCAATAGTTACCCATGGAACCATTATCAAAAGAGTTACCTGAACCAACTACTTCCCAGTTAGCTCCAAAATTCTTGTTGTTATTCATAAAGATGTTACCATAAAAAAGATTATTGTTTACCTGTCTGTGGTTTCCTCCCATTGCTAATCCATAACCACTATACTTTAGTCCTCCATTGTTAGCGATGATATTTCCATAGAATACATTGTAATCCCCTAAGCCAAGAAGTACTCCCCATAATGTAGCGCCTTCTATGGTGTTATTTGTGAATAGGTTATGTGACCCTCCTTTGGTACCCTGAGAGCCAAATTCTACTGCAACAGTATAGTCTGTAACCACTGTGTTGTTTCTAAAGGTGTTATAATCAGCGTCCACAAGTCTTATTATTCCACTACCATATTGTTTGTTAAAAGAATTGCTTGTAACAATGTTGTTACTTGCGTTAGCTAAAAGTAATTGTCCACCTGTATTTTCAAGAATTTTATTGTTTGAGCCAGATAGATGTATTGCCCCTATGTTGTTTGATATTTTGTTACTATTTCCATTGACATCGATTGCTGTGATACTATTGCCTGTGGCTTGATTGTTGTTTCCATTTAGCTTTAGCTTGATAGGCATCCCTTTGTCACCAAAGATGTTATTTGTTATTTGAATGCCACTTCCATTGGCAAATATTGAACCATAGTTGTTTAAAGCAGTTGATTCATCATACGCAAAGTCAGGTTTCTGGTTTTTTATTACAAGACCATAAAGTTCCACATTGTCCGCGTGGATATCTATTGAATCATTGAGCATCATTATGGTTATCCCGTAGAAATCTGTTGGGTACATTGATGGGTGAATGTTAATGACTGCTTGATTTGGGATTTGACTTATGATTGTTAGCTGCTTGGTAATTTCTAGTTTATCTTCTTGGTATACTCCGCTTCTTACCATTATCGTGTCACCAACCATTGCGTTTTTTAGGCAGAAGATAGGCTATAGTAATCATCGGAAACAACAATTGTTCTATTTTGAGCAGGTCTAATCACCAATAAACTTAGAGTTGAAATGGCTATAGTTAGAATTAGCACTAAAGCCAATCCTTTACCTAAACTACCCATAATTTGTATTGGCTAATGTTTGGATAAAAAGTTTACAGTAGAGTATTCTTTACTAAAGCTAAGTCAAAGTCTCTTTAACTAAATCCTTTCTTTACCAATGATAGCGGATGGGTATACACTTACTTGGGAAAAGGTCATTTCTTAGAGTAAGCGTTTTTTTGATGCCCTTCTAAAAACAGCTATGCTTACTGCTACAATTACCGCTGCCAAAACTGAGGTAACAGCTACAAAAATTAAAATTGGAAAGGGCTCGGGACTGTTGAAAGTAACGGTTTCTGAGGCGCCGATGCTTCCTGTTACATCCCAAGCGTAAACAGTAATATTATGTTTACCAGCAGACAAACCTGTAAGAGCAGTGTGAGTAGTGTTTCCAGCAAGCGTCATATTCTCCTGATTATCTAAACTGTATGCGATTCGGGAAGTAGGTTTGTTTATGGCGAAATCTAAAACAACGCCTGAGGAGTAGAAAGGTGCATTTTCCACTGAGAGCACAATGGTGGGCGGTAGCGACATATCAAAAAATACCATCTCAGATGAACCTGAAACTGAAACATCTTTTTCGCCATAGCAAAGAGTTGCACAGTTTACAATGACTCTTATGTTATGTTTCCCCTCAGTCAAAGTCAGATTTATTGAATAACTGGTTGTGAGCACAGGTTTATCTGGATAGTCTACGGAAGCCCGAATACCAAAAGTGTTTTCAAGCGGGACTTCTTGGCTTTCAATTCCATCCAGTACATAGTAATATGAGACTAACTTGCCAATAACCATAGCTGTATTAGGCATATAATCAATGCTTGAGTATGTAACCCATGTGTTTGGTTTGGTAACGGTAAAGTTTAGCACAGTTGCAGTTGAATTAACGGTCTGATTTTGAAGCGGTGATAGTATAGTGACTATTGGCGGGGTTGTTACTGGTTCAGTTGGATACCACGTTAAATACAGAGGATTTGCCTTCGTTAAACCAACGAAAGTGGGATTAGCTAATGAGAGCGATAACACGGCTACCAGAATTAGGAAGATGCCCTCTTTCCTATGCATGACTATATCCCAACCATGATAGTATTTGGTTTGTGTTTTCGTATAGGATAGCATAAGAGCTTTTTCGTTAAACTTGTTTGACTAAGCTAAGTCCAGAGTTTCTTACCCAATAACCAGAGGGTGGATATACACTCAAGCGTGGAAAAGGTTTAGTTACTCAATTAACGATTTCGCTGCCTAAGTACCAAAGCAACAGATAACACAGAAAGCAGCAAAGGCACAACTATAAACCAAGATAACTCTGGAATGGTGACTTATTCAATCATCAAAATTCGCTTGTTTACGGGCTTTTCAATTCGTATGTTGCTTCACACCCACACTGTGGCGCCCTCTGCATGGAAGCATGTTGAGCGTGTAGCAGAAAACGCACTTCCCACACCGAAACAAGCGTTGAAAAACATTGCAAAAACAGAAAGCAATAACCCTTCTCCAACCATCTTGTGGCATACCGAGGAACGCCACATCCACATAAAGAAAAAAGATTTAGCCCACAGTTAAAGCTTGGAAAACAACACAAACCATACTCCGATGGAACTATCGAACCAAAAAAAATAGCGATTTAGGCTTTGAAACTCTTATATACAGCACTTGATAATGTTGTGTGTAGAAGATTCATGGCTGAAGTTTGTTCAACATGCGGATTACCTAAGGACTTATGCGTTTGT
>JBNIDO010000106.1:0-7460 GCA_050108095.1 Bathyarchaeia archaeon | reverse complement strand
GGCGCAGGAAAAATGGGCGTTTGGTTCGCTCGGTTCTGCAAAGAGAAAGGCGACAATGTAGTCCTTGCTGACCGCAACCCAGAGAAACTGGCCAAGCTGAAGTCCGAGTTGGGTGTTGAAACCGCTGATTTCCCAGCCGCAGTTAAGGATGCTGACCGCGTCTTGATCTGCGTGTCTATCTCCAGTTTTGAGGAAACAGTCAAAAAAATCGTCCCCTCAATCCATAAGGGGCAGCCGATTATGGATATTTGCTCCGTCAAAGAGTACCCTGTTGAGGTCATGCATAAGCATCTCAAAGGTGCCCTCACGTTGGGTACGCATCCGGTGTTTGGGCCGGGCAGCAACGGCTTAGCCCACAAAGCCTACGTCTTAACCCCAACCAACCCTGAGGAAGAAGCCTATGCCGACGAATTCCAATGGTGGCTCGAAAAAGAGGGTGCTAACGTCTTTGTCATGACGCCTCAGAAGCATGATGAGTTAATGGCGATTGTTTTGGGGTTCCCGCATTTTCTGGGTTTAGCCGCATGTGAAACCCTGCTTGAGCAGCCAGCATTCGCGGAATCCAAAAAGTTGGCGGGCACCACTTACCGCATGCTATTCACCCTAGCTGAGGCCGTGGTGATGGAGACGCCTGACCTCTACGCTAATTTGCAGACCAAGCTGCCGGGTATGGAAAAAATGGAAGAGCTTTTTATCTCCAACGCCGACGAGTGGCTGGAGTTGATGAAGAGGAAGGATTCTAAAGCCATCATTGAGCGGATGGAACGTCTTCGCGTTAAATTGGAGAAAACGGACCGTGAATATGGCAAAAGTTATGAGGATATGTATAGAATGCTTCAGTCAACTGAGGAGTAAACAAGATGACCAAGACTTTACTGATAAACTGCTACCTTGACAGCAACAAAATCACACCCCTCTGCGACGCACTCAACAAGTTCTCCGTCTGCAAAACCGTGCCCTACACAAAAATCCACAAAGACTACCAGTTCGGAGAAGACATCGCCGCAGTCGTCGTAAGCGGCTCCGAAGCCCGCATAGTAAAACCTGAGGACAGAGCCAAGTTCCAAGGCGTCATCGATTTTATTCCCACTTGTGAGGTGCCTCTTTTCGGGGTTTGCTTTGGGCATCAACTGCTCTGTATGGCTTTTGGCGCCAAAACCGCTTCGCTTCCTAAGCCGGTCATTGACCGCTTTGAACAGGTCAACATTATCCAGACAGGCGACATCCTGAGCCGATTTAGAAAAGGCCAAGCGGTTCCTTTAGCAGCAGACCACAACGACTACGTCTTAAAAGACAGCCTCGAGGGCGCTGGTTTCAACTTGATCGCTGACTCCTCAAGCTGCGAAGTGGAAGCGGTGAAGCACAAGAGCAAGTTGTTCTTCGGCGTCCAGTTCCACCCCGAAACCATAACAATCGGAGACGAAACGCACCCTGAAGGACACAGAATCATCGATAACTTCTTCTGTAACAACGTAAAACGGCTAGGTATCTAGCTCCCGCTAACCTTTGAAGCGTCAGCATTCAAGTTTGGGGTAATTTTTCTTTAGTTGTTGTTGGCGAAAACTCCCTATACACAACAACCAGCGGACTGTGGAGTTTGCTGCTTTTTGGGTTCTGGCTTAGGATTCGATTGTAGGCTGGTTGTACAAGCTGCCACACGCTCAGCTTTGAGGTTTTTCTTCCGCCGCTGGCTCTATCGGCAATGCTTTTTTCCGTTCAGAAAGCGCTTTCACAGCATCCGCCAACGCCTTCGCCGCCTCTTTACGTACACCAGCCGAGTTGTCGACGGCTTTGGTGGCGATGTCCTTCTCCAGAGTCTGCACCTGTCCCAGCGCTGCCTGCTTCTTCTTCTCATATTCCGCTCGGAGGTGCTCTAACTCGTAGCTGGAATTCTGCTCTGCCAGCTTAAGCTGCTTCTTTGCCTCGAACAGTTTCTGCTCTGTCTCAAACACTTGCTGCTGGATGGCAACTTTCCTGAGGGGGTTGCTGGTTTTAGTCATCTTTAACTTGGCAATTTCGTTTGCTAAGTCATCGACGTTTTTGTTCAGCAACTCCATGGCGACCCTACGTTTCTCCTCAAGCATCTTGGTCTGCGCCTCAAACTGGGCTTCAATGTCGCCTTTGCCCGCATCCATAGAACTGTTACCGACTGCCATGGCTAGCCGCCGCTTAACAGAGTTGAGTCTCTGGGTGAGTTCGGCGACTTTTTGGTCTTTTGCCATCTTCTGCAGGGGGTGGCGGTAGCTGACTTTGACTGCTTGCGCTTCAGCTAACTCTTTCTCGATGTTTGCCATGCTCCGCATCAGGGTTTCTATGGCGCTTGCTCCCTTCTCAACTAACTCTTTAGTTTGGGCGGCGTGTTCTTCGTCGATTTTGTTGAGGAGGTAGCGGTTTTCGATAAGGGTGCGGTTGGAGACTGCGATTTCGCCTTCTTGGGAGATTCTGTTGTCGAGTTCCTCTTGTATGCGCCCAAATATCTGGTTATACTCCGCTGCGAAGGCTTCGTCTGCGCCTATGGTTTCATTGGATTCAAAGGATAGAATAATCTGTCTTAGGTTAACCATCCAGTCGTCGAAGTACTTGCTCACAGGCTCCTGCTCAAACACTTCGCCGCCCAACATGTCTAGGAAAGTGAGGGTTTCGGTGGTGATGGCTTCGACCTTGGCGTTGCGTTCCTCCATCAAAGCAATCGCGGGGTCTATTTGAGGCGGCTCTGGTTCAGGCTCCGGCTCGGGTTCTAAAATAGCTGGGGCTGGTTCAGGTAAAGTGACCGGCGGTTCGGCTGTGACGGTTGGAACAGGCAATGGCTCTGGCATGACTGGGGCTGGCTCTGGTTCTGGAGGCTGTGGCGCTGGAATTTCAACGTGCGGAGGCTCCTTGTAGGTGGCTCTGCGGCGTCTTTCTTCTTCTATTTCGTGGATTAGGGCTTCAAATTTGGGCATGACATCGTCGATTACTGCCATCATGAGGTCGCGGTTTTTTGGTGCGCTTAGGTCTACAAGCGTGTGGTGTCCATCTAAGAAAGTCAACTCCAAGTGCCCTGTGCTTTTGATGTATGCTTGTTTTACTACTCCTAAATCGATGGGGACTATGGATGTTGAGACTGCGATGGGTTTAGAGAGGGGTTCTAGATGGTTTTTCAGGGTCTTGAGGAACTGGTTGAAAACTGTTTTTTCTTCAGTGGCTAACTTGCCAATCTGCACAATATCCTGCGTCACTGAATCAAAGGACCCTACAATCTCGTCAAGGCTGATGTGCTTTTTAGGTGGTAGAGCCTGCGCTTGCACTACTACGGTGTTTTCGGTGGCAGTCTCCGCTGTCATGGCAAGCCAACCCTAAACTGTGTATGGCGTAGAGAAAAGCGCTTGGCGTGTCTCAGAAGCTACGCACAATCAAGGGTCGACTTTGATCATTTGGGGTATCTTGCCTGCGGTGCCAACCTTCCCTTTGTAAATGACCAATACTCCTTCAATGCCCTCGATGGATAAACCTCGCTTGATGCCCGCCTGAATCGCCGCTTCCGCATCTTCCCCTTTCACCACATTGCCCACGGCTGTCGCCGCCGCATCCGCCAAAGCCGCATCCTTAGCAAAAACTGTCGCAGCCTCCGCGTCGCCGAAGCTAAACGCGTGGCTAAAGCGCCCCGAACTGGTGGCAACTGCGATGGGGAACTCTGTGAGGCGGAAGCCGAAGCGTTTAGACAGCGGCTCTTGCCCAGCTGCAACCGCAACGTCCACGGGCTGGTCGGAGTCCGCCATGATTTCGCCGCCGTTCTCCACCACCGCAACCATGCACCCCGCCCGTTTCATGTCCAAAACCGCTAAATCCGCGATGGCACCCGCCACCGCCGCCATGGGACCCACATCCGCCTTTGCTGCAGCTTGCGCCATCAACTTCGCCACCAACGGCTTCTCGGGTGCTGGGATGGGGGTTAATGTGTAGAGGAATTTGGGGTTGGCTCTGACATACAGTTCGAGTTCAAAACGGCTGCGGCGGATTGATTCTTTGGCGGCTTCTACGGCTTCTGCTCGGTCCGAGATTATGGTGCATTGGGATTCTTTTTCTGTAAAGTTCTCTTTGATAAGTATGCCCGTCAAGTTTTTTTGTCCCTGTTCTGGTCTCCGCCGTTGGGCTTCACCGATTTAATCGCCCGTGCTGGGCAGGCGTCAACGCAGATGCTGCAGGTGCTGCCGAGGCATTTTTCCTTGTCAAACTGGACGGTTAAGTCCTTGTCGATGCTGATTGCTTCGACGGGGCAGAGTGCTACGCAGGTGCCGCAGCTGAAGCATTTGTCTGTGTCGACTTCGATGAGTTTGGGCACGGTTACGGTTACGCCGCGTTTGCGGAAAGCCGCCACTACTTTTTCTTGCATGTCGTCGGGGACTTCGGCTAGGATTTCGCCGCCTTTGGAGTTTATGTGCGCTGAGAGGATTGCCATCGGCACTTTGTATTCGATTATGATTTGCGCGGCTATCGGTTCGGAAACTTTTTCTTCGTTGAAACGGATAAGTATTCTTCCCATAGTTATCGCCGTCCTAAGAGTTTAGAGACATCTTCAGCTGTGATGATGCCTAACACTTTCTTTTCTATATCCACCACTGGCAACGCTGAAATGTTGTGTTGCGCCATGCGTTTAGAAGCGATTTCCAGCGGCTCGTCTGGTTTGGCTGTAACCACGTTGTGGGTTTCTATGTCCGCTAACGCCTTTTTGCCTTCCGCCATGGCGCGGGTAATGTCCCATGAAGTAACGATGCCCCGTAGTTTGCAGCCGCCATCCACCACCACTATGTGGTTGACGGATTTGGTGACTATGCGTTTGGCTATGGCGCGGATTTCTTCGTCTTCGGTGCAGGTGACTGCGGAGTGCATGACGCTGACGACGAATGGGATTTCCTCGGTTTGGCGCATGGGCTTAAAAACGGCGTTGGTGGGCAAGCGTTCAACGGGCGAGGTTAAGGTGAAAGTGCCCTCTTCAATCCAGCTTTTCAGCGTCCTCGAAACCTTCTTTGCCATTTTGAGGCTGGAAAGCGAGCTAACCCGGACTTTTTTGCCGTTCACGTTTATGCTGCCGGATTTGAGTTCTTGGTAGCTGACTTTGCCCAGTTTGGGGCGGTCCCGTCGAGGCACACTGTAGTCAACGATGTCGGTGAAGATTTCGCTGTCCCGAATCGCGGTTTTTTTGGCTAAGCCCATGTTGAGGATGGGGATGGGGACGCCTAAACCCACGTACATGCTGGTACCGTATCGGGTGAAACTGGCGCCCTGCAGAAACTCTGGTGACATCTGTTTGGCGTCGCCTTTAACCATCAAGGTGCCGTTGAGGTTTTTGGGGCTGTGCTGGGTGCCTTCGCCTATGATGTAGCCTTGTCCGCCGCCTAGAAAGATGCGGGTGCCTAATCCCATGGTTTCGTAGTCAGGGTCGTTCATGAGTGGGTTGAGTTCGCCTGCGCCTGAGAACGTGGCGTTGCGGAGTCGGGGCAATAGTTTGCTCATGTAGGTGTAGATGATTTCGTCGCTGCCGTTGACGGCGCAGTTGTATCGTTGGTAGCAGTTGCGGAAGTTAAGCAGGTAGAACTGGTTGAGGTCGTCTTTTGTGATGGTGGTTTTAACTGAGGTGCGGGGGTAGCAGTCTGTGCCGTAAGCGGTGGCTCTTAGTTCGACTTCTTTGCCGCCGACTAAGTCTTCGATGACGTGTCCGCCGCCGTATTCGCAGGGTTGCTTCTCAGACATGTTCGTGGCGCCTATGAAGATGTCCACGGCTGCGCCCGGGTGGCAGACTTCCACGTCGTTTAACCATACATGTTCAATCTTGATTGGAGGGTCAGAGTGGCCGAGGTTGACGATTGCGCCGCTGCTGCACATGGCGCCAAAGGTGCCTGTTGTGACTACGTCTACTTCTTTGAAGGCGACTTCTACGCCGCTGCTCTCAACCAGCCGCTTCATCTCTTCGGCGGTGAGGACCTGCGCGTCGCCCTTTCGGATTTTCTGGTTAATTTCCTCGATTGTACGTGTTTTTTCTTGGTTCGACAAAGTGGCTTACCCTTGATGCCAATCGAAAAGGAAAAGCAAGCATATAATTGTTACTAAAATTGGTGGAGTTTATGCCTCTTAGGAATATGGGCTAACCCATTCGATGTTGCAGTCGGTGGTTAGTCAAGAAATGTAGACTACGCTTTGTCAAGAAACCTGTACAAGAACCCTTTAATTGCAAAAAGAAGCCACCACATAATGGTGATGTGTATGAGGAGAATCACAGCGTTCATCCTAATAGCGAGCATGTTAGCTTCAACTCTGTTTATGGTTGAATCAGCTTTCGCCGAGGCGAGCCAACCCTCGGTGCCCCAATTCACAGTTAAGCTCGTAGACCGCTCCTACGACGTTGAAACCTCGTATTCGACAAACCCCTACACTGGAGAAACGATAACCAACCCAGGCTACCACGTCAAGAACTTCACAATCGATGTAACAATCAAGAACCAACCATTCACACCAATCACTGTTAGCGATGGCAACACAACTGGATTGTACTATAACGTACAGGCAAAGAGTCAGTATGAAAACTGGTCCAGCAGCATTAGCTCCGATGGCCACAACAAGTATGCGGTTAAGGCTTCAACTTCCGAATACACGGTTGTAACATTCATTGTGGGGTCTGAGGGCTGGTATCTCTACGATGGCACCGAAGTTAGTGTTCGAGTTCAAGCAGTCACTGGCTACAGCTATAATGTTTGGAGCATGGGCGGAGGTATACTTCCGATAGGCACCCAGTTCAAACTTTTGACGGCAAGCGACTGGAGCAACATACAAACCATAACCTACGGTTCACCCGCTCAAATCAACACGCCAGCCCCGACTAACCAGCCAGTGCAGCCACCACCGACCGCTAACTCTACAACTGAACCTACGCAGACCCCAACAGAACCCGTCCAACCCGACACTCAATCTGATGTCCTGTTGGGTTTCACTTGGGAACATGTCGCTCTTGCAGTAGCATGCGCTGTGATTGCGGTATTGGTGGTTGCATTGGTGCTTTCACGGCGAAGGAGACCTTAGATTGCGTAAGGCAATCACGTTAGCGCTTACAGTTGTCTTAGCGGTTTCGGGTATGCTGTGGGTTGAATCTGCAAATGGGCAGTCAATACCCAAGCCCTCGATGCCTGAGTTTACGCTATCTTATGCAAAACATCCCTATGACACTCCTGCCCAATACACAACTGACCCTTACACGGGCAAGAGTGTAATGTCCTCTGGAGGGTATCACTATGAAAACGAAAGCATAGAAGTTATAATAAACAATCCCCCATTCACATCCCATGTGGATTCTAGCGGTAACAGGACAGGCATGTTTTACTCTTTCAGGTTTAAAGGCCACTACAGCCCTGAATGGACGGAATACAAAGATTGGTACTATGACATATATTCAGACCATGGCTTCCATCACTACGGCTTCTTTAATTCCT
>JBNIDO010000105.1:0-7484 GCA_050108095.1 Bathyarchaeia archaeon | reverse complement strand
AATGCTCTGCTTGTCCAACTAGCGCTCATCTCATTGACGTTTTATTCCTGTCTCTACTATTCGATGGACTTCGGCATCAGTTGCATGCAGAGTCCTATTTATGCTTTCAATCTACCGCAAAAGTAAAAACACACGCCAAGGATACATAAGCAAGCATGTCGACCCAGCACCGAATCGTCATCGGCAACAGCCAAAAAATGAGTGAACTTTCTGACGGCTGTGTCCAATTGATGGTGACTTCTCCGCCCTACCCTATGATAGCGATGTGGGATGAACTCTTCTGCAAAGACCCCGCCATCAAGAAACTTTGGCGAAAACTCGACTCAGACCAAGGCGACAAGGCGGTGCGGCAAATCTACGACACCATGCACCAAAACCTCGCCAAAGTCTGGGCGGAAACCCACCGCGTCCTAGCCGACGGCGGCATAGCAGCCATAAACATCGGCGACGCCACCCGCAGCATAAACGGCAAATTCCAGCTCTTCCCCAACCACAGCCGCATCATAGAGGAATGCGAAAAAATCGGCTTCACAACCCTGCCCTACATTCTATGGAAAAAACCCACGACCAAGCCAAAATACAAGGGCAAAGGCGCTTTCCTAGGCTCAGGCTTTCTCCCCCCAAACGCCTATGTGACCTTGGACTGCGAGTTTATTTTGCTGTTTAGGAAGGGGAAACTGCGAAAGTTTGAGCCCCATCATGCTGAGCGTTATAAAAGTCGGTTTACGAAGGAGCAGCGGGATGAGTGGTTCAGTCAGATTTGGGCGTTTAAGGGTACACGGCAAACCGTCAGCGAGTTGGAGCGGCGTACGGCAGCTTATCCCGACGAGGTGGCGGAGAGGATTATTCGCATGTTCAGTGTTAGGGGCGAAACTGTTCTTGATCCGTTTTTGGGTTCGGGTACAACAACAAAGGTTGCCATTAAAAACGAGCGCAACAGCATTGGCTATGAAGCTGATTCCAAGCTTTTGCCAACGATTACAGCTAAAATTGAGGAAGCGAAGATTGATAAGAAAACTGTAGTAGATGTTATCAATCGTTAGAGACCGCCATGAGTGCCATCGTTAATCAAGCGTTAATTTTAATATAACTGACTTGTGCCAATGTGTGGACGCTGCATGTCAGCTATTTCTGGATTTTTGAAGCATAATCTTATAATGTATTGGGGGAATACGTCTATCAGTTTAATCTCTAAACGACGTGGATTTGGATGGAAGATTTGATTGATCGAATCGTTGTAGACCCAGAGATTATGGTTGGGAAACCAGTAATTAGAGGAACACGCATTCCCATTTATCTTATCCTAGAGTTCCTCGCCAACGGGTTGACAGAAGCAGAGGTTCTCGAGCAATACCCCTCGCTTAAAAAAGAAGATATTAGGGCTGCACTTTTCTACGCTTCAAAATGCCTTGACCGAGAAATTACAGTAATGATGTAGACGGAGTACCCCTCTTTGCCTTACCTGCTTGTTGACGAAAGCGTTACTAAAAACATCAGGGAATGGCTGAGAAAGCAAGGTTTTGATGCAATAAACGTGTCTGATACCGCCCTCAAAGGTGCAAGAGACTCAGAAGTAGCTTCTTATGCAGCAAAAAATAGGTTAACTATATTTACATTAGACACTGATTATGCCCAAATATATCATAACTCTCCAAAATGGACACTCGGTGTTATAGTAATAAGGGTCGGTCCATCAACTCCCGATGCTCTCCTTGAAATGTTGATTAAAGCTAACCAAAAAATTAACCTCAAGAACATCCATAACCAACTTGCTATAGTGACAAAAAGAAAAATGCGGATAATCAGTTAATGGCAAAGGTTTTTTATAATTGTCTAGCACCTTTGGGACAACCGAGTTGAATCATCATTTGGTCAAACGCGACTCCACCGACAAACCCTACGGCTTTGGCAACACCAACCGCCGTTTCCCAAACCCAAAACGCCAAAAAGGCAACATAGCCAAAGACCGCTTTGCATACGATCAAGCCATTCAAGGACACGACTGCAGGAAGTTGGGGCAGGGCGGCGATTTTGTTGTGCAGAAACGCGACTTCTTCGGCGAGGCTGAGGGTGAACCCACGGTTGTCGATGTAAAGACTGATAATTCTAAAGTGACTGAGGCGCAGAAGCAGCGTAGGCGGCGGTTGGGTCGCAGTCGATACAGAATTGTGCGGTACTAGTAGGCTTGAAGGTGGTGTTCTGCTTGTGGTTTTGTCCACAACCAGCTTGCAATCCGAGGCAGACGCTGACGCAAAAAAGGGCGTTGCAGCCAATCCTGCAAGAAGTTGTTGTGTAAGGGCGGCGTTTTCTTCTTCTAACAATAGAAAAACAAAACTTGGGGTCAGTTTTGCATCGGCTAAGCAAGATGCCCTTTTGCAGCAAGAGGGCGCTTTTGTGCTTTGATTGCTTTTTCGCCTCAAAAAAACTGGAAACTGATAGCTTTTTAGGCAACTGGCTCCATTTAAGTACAGTAGAGGTAGTTTTCTCGCGCAAACTCCATAAAAAAGTTTATTAGAATGTTATGTAGCATGTGTTTGTGCTCTTAGAAAAGTTCGAGTTCGGAGATTCCTTTTTCGAAGTTGGCCAACCAGCATCGGAGGAAATGTAAGATTGAAAAACACCTCATACCCCAAAAATCACAGTAACCACTTTAATTTTAACGTAAATTTATGGGAGAATTAAAAAAACTTGACAACCACACAAAAAGTCCAAAAAGAAGACATTCACTACCTTCTCAAAGCATTCTTCAACGAAAAAGGCCTAGTCCGCCAGCACCTAGACAGCTACAACGAATTCATCGACCATGGACTCCAAGAAGTCGTGGACGAAGTCAGCGAAATCCCCATCGAAGTCCCAGAAAGCCCATACAAAGTCAAGCTAGGCCAAATCTGGGTCATAGACCCCCAGAGCCGCATCACCGGTCCCTACGCAACCGAAGTAGACGGCACCAAACACGAAATTTACCCCATGGAAGCAAGACTAAGAAACTTAGCGTACAGCGCACCTATCGCGTTGGAAATGACTCCAGTCATAGACGGCAGAGAACAAGACACCGAATTAGTCTACATCGGCAACATACCCGTCATGTTAAAAAGCAAACTTTGCTTCCTAAGCCAACTGAGCCGCGAGGAACTCATCGCAGCAGGCGAAGACCCAGACGACCCCGGAGGATACTTTGTCGTTAACGGTTCCGAACGTGTCATCGTCGCCATGGAGGACTTGGCGCCTAACCGCGTTATCGTCGACATAGACGAGAAAGGAACCAGCCCCGTTTACCAAGCAAAAATCTTCTCAACCACCGTGGGCTTCCGCGCAAGAATAGAACTTAAACTCAAAAGCGACGACGCAATCTACGTCACCATGCCCGGTGTCCCAACAGAAATCCCATTCGTCGTCATCATGCGCGCCCTAACGCTCGAAAAAGACAAGGACATCGCCGAAGCAGTCAGCCTCGACCCCGACACCCAAACACAACTGGGCGCTTCATTCGAGAAAGCCATCGGCGTAGACACACCCCAAGACGCCATCCTCTTCATCGGCAACCGTGTCGCCCACGGACAGGTCGAAGAATACAGGCTCCAGAAAGCAGAAACCGCCCTAGACAAAAACTTCCTGCCTCACTTGGGCAGAAGCGACAAAAACCGACGTGACAAAGCCATCTTTTTAGGCGAAATGGCTTACCGCGTAATCCAACTCAAGACGGGCAGGCGTCAACCAGACGACAAAGACCACTTCAAAAACAAACGTCTCCGACTCGGCGGTCCACTCCTCGCAGACCTCTTCCGCGTATCATTCCGTAACTTAACCCGTGACATCAAGTACCAGCTTGAACGTATAGGCGTTAAAGGTCCAATAATCACCGTCTCAGCTGCAGTCCGTCCCGGTATTATCACTGAACGGTTCCAGCATGCATTGGCAACTGGCAACTGGGGCAGAGGCAGAGTCGGCATCACTCAACTGCTCGACCGCACAAACTACATCTCAACCCTAAGCCACTTGCGTAGGCTCCAGTCGCCCCTATCTAGGAGCCAGCCTAACTTCGAAGCCAGAGACTTACACCCCACACACTGGGGCAGACTCTGTCCAAACGAAACACCAGAAGGCTCAAACTGCGGACTCGTAAAAAACCTCGCCCTATCCGCATCTATCGCCGTCGGCGTAAACCCCGACCGCATCCGCCAACTACTCTTCGAAATGGGCACAGTCCCAGCATACGAAGCCAGCAACGACCTGCGCGTAAACGGAGCCAAAGTCTTCGTCGACGGAAACATAATCGGCTACTGCAACAACCCCCAAGAAATGGTGCAGAATTTCCGTCAAAGGCGACGTGCAGCCGAAATCTCCACAGAAGTCAACGTAACCTACTTCTCCAAACAGCAAACCGAAACCGAAGAAGTCCACGCCAACTGCGACGAAGGACGCGTCCGAAGACCACTCATCATCGTGGAAAACAGCGTTCCCAAACTGCAAGGCAAACACTTCGAAAAAATCGGTTTAGGCGAATGGAGCTGGGAAGACCTCGTTAAAAACGGCTTGGTCGAGTACCTTGACGCTGAGGAGGAAGAAAATGCCTACATTGCACTTAACTACGAAAGCATACTGCCTGAAACCACACACGTGGAAATCGCCACCTACACAATCCTTGGCATCTGCGCATCCACCATTCCCTACCCAGAACACAACCAGTCACCACGCAACTCTTACCAAGCAGCCATGGCAAAACAAGCCTTAGGCGTCTACGGCACAAACTTCCACCACCGCGTCGACAGCCGCAGCCACATTCTCCACTACCCACAGGTGCCTCTGGTACAAACCGAGAACATGGATGTCATGGGCTACAAGCAACGCCCCACAGGACAAAACTGCGTCGTCGCCGTGTTATCCTTCGAAGGATACAACATGGAAGACGCCATCATATTCAACAAAGCCTCAATCGAAAGAGGTTTAGCACGCAGTACCTTCTACCGCATCTACGAAGCCGAGTGCCGCCAGTACCTCGGTGGACTCAAAGACCAATTCAGAATACCTGAGGCAGGAACACGCGGCTACCGAGGCGAACAATACTACCGCTTACTAGAACCCGACGGAATCATCGGTCTCGAATCAGCCGTTGTCGGCGGAGACGTCTTAATCGGCAGAATCAGCCCACCCAGATTCCTAGAAGAATACAAAGAATTCGAAGTCAAAGGCCCCAGCATGCGTGACACCTCAGTTGACATGCGCCCCTCAGAAACCGGCACCGTTGATGGCATATTCATCACTGAAAGCGGCGAAGGCAGCCAACTCGTCAAAGTCCGCGTCAGAGACCAACGTGTCCCTGAACTCGGAGACAAATTCGCCAGCCGCCATGGACAGAAAGGAGTCATCGGCTTAATCGTACCCCAAGAAGACTTACCCTTCACCGATGACGGCATCGTACCCGACTTAATCATCAACCCACACGCTATCCCCAGCCGTATGACCATCGGACAATTCATCGAATCACTCTCAGGCAAAGTCGCAGCGGCAAGAGGCAAGCCAGGCGACGGCACACCCTTTACCAACGAAGGACCAGACGAAGTACGCAAAAGCCTCATAAAACATGGATTCAGCCACACAGGCAGCGAAGTCTTCTACAATGGCAAATCAGGAGAAAAATTCGTTGCCGACGTCTTCGTTGGCGTAGTTTACTACCAGAAACTCCATCACATGGTCGCTGACAAAATCCATGCTCGCGCTCGTGGTCAAGTGCAGATGCTTACTCGCCAGCCAACTGAAGGCCGAGCAAGGGGTGGTGGTCTGCGTTTCGGAGAAATGGAGCGAGACTGTCTAATCGGACACGGCGCAGCTATGCTATTGCGCGACAGACTCTTGGAGGAGTCAGACAAGTACACGCTCTACATCTGCGAGAACTGTGGGCAAATCGCTTACTTCGATATGAAGCAGAGACGTTATGTCTGCAAGATTTGCGACGAAAAAGCCAAGATTGCCCCAGTAATTGTCTCATACGCTTTCAAGCTTCTCTTACAGGAGCTTCAAAGCCTATGCATAACACCCAAACTCAAACTTAAGGAGAAGGCTTAAGATGGCACAACAGGAAGAATTAATCCACAAAGTAGTAGACGAAATATCATTCGGACTAATCTCGCCAAAAGATCTCAGAAAACAATCCGTCGTTGAAATCCAAACCCCAGACACCTATGACGAAGACGGCGCGCCCATCACCGCAGGCTTAATGGATGGACGCCTCGGCACGCTTGAACCACGTCAACGCTGCAAAACCTGCGGCAACACCGCCATCCGCTGTCCTGGACACTTTGGACACATTGAACTCGCAGTCCCAATCGTACACATTGAATTCACTAAAATTATTTTCGATCTCCTAAAATCCACCTGCCGCACATGCGGGCGTATCCTTCTCCGCGAAGAAGAAGCCAAGAAGGCGCGCCAGAAAATTGAGCGGTATAATGAGCTTTTGGGCACAATTCCTGATGAAGTTTACAAGGAAATCATGACAGATATCAAAGCCAAACAATGTCCCTACTGTGCTGCTCCACAATTCAAAATCACCTTTGAGAAACCAACCAAATTTATCGAGCAAACCGAAGCAGGCTCTGAACCACTTACACCCAGCATGATAAGAGAACGTCTTGAACGTATAAGCGACGAAGACCTCGAAGTCTTGGGTTTCAACCCCAAAGTTGCACGCCCCGAATGGATGGTTCTCCAAGTCCTTCCAGTTCCACCAGTCTACGTGCGTCCATCAATCACCTTGGAATCGGGTATTCGCAGTGAAGACGACTTAACCCACAAACTCGTAGACATCATCCGCATTAACCAGCGCCTCAAGGAAAACATGGAGGCAGGCGCACCGACACTTATCATCCAAGACCTCAGCGAATTGCTGCAGTACCACGTTACCACTTACTTTAACAACGAAGCCTCAGGCATTCCACCTGCACGCCACAGAAGTGGCAGAGCACTCAAAACGCTGAGCCAACGGTTGAAAGGCAAAGAGGGCCGTTTCCGAAGTAACCTCAGCGGAAAACGTGTCGACTTCAGCGCCCGCACCGTTATCTCACCCGACCCTAACCTTGACATTAATGAAGTCGGTGTCCCAAGAGACGTCGCCATGCGCCTAAGTGTACCGGAAAAGGTTACCGCTTGGAATATTGAGGAAATGAAGAAACTTGTCGTCAACGGGCCCGAAGCTTACCCTGGCGCTCTCTACATCATTCGCCCAGACGGCAAACGCATCCGCCTCGAGTTCGTTGTTGACCGTACAAAGATTGCGGAAGCAGTCGAATTAGGCTTTGTCGTTGAACGCCACCTCAAAAACGGTGACATCGCAATCTTCAACCGACAACCCTCACTTCACCGCATGTCCATCATGGCTCACTACGTCCGCGTGTTGCCCTACAAGACTTTCCGTATGCACCTCTGTGTCTGCCCACCCTACAACGCAGACTTCGACGGCGACGAAATGAACCTTCACGTTCCACAAA
>JBNIDO010000104.1:0-7738 GCA_050108095.1 Bathyarchaeia archaeon | reverse complement strand
AAAGCGACTTGGTGTTCTATTGTGTCTGTACTCCCAGATTCACGGAAGCCTGCTATGTTAATGAGGAATTCTGACATGTATCGACGTTAGAAATAGGGGTTAATTAACTGATTTAGCGATATGTGTTTTGAGGAGAAAGATAAGGAGAAATCGAGGAGAAAGGAGAGGCTTCTTACCCTCTTCATTAGCTGGTTTTTAAGTCATCCATGAACGCGTTCAGATCCACTGTAGAGGCGCCGTTTTGGTCTTTTAACTGCTGCTTTGCAGGTGGATACTGGAGGTAGCTGGGTATGCGTTTTGCGAATCGTTCTTCGAAAGTGGGCTCGAATGGGTTCTGATAGAATATGCCGATTGGGATTTGGTCCCCCCATTCCTGGGCTTTTTCCATACCAGCCATTTTTTTCTTGAAAAGCTCGCTTGGGTCATGCACCACTGGATCGAAGCCTGTGTCTTGGAGTTTGTAGAGTCGACTCTGCGGTTTGCCGTCTACGTCGGGTCGGTCGACTCCTGCGTACCAGTCTTTAGTGTTTATGTCGTTGTATGTTGGGCAAGGCTGTAGACACTCTATTACAGCTAAGCCCTTGTGGTTTATTGCCCTAACAATGGTGTCTTTTAGGTGCATGAGGTCGAAGGCGTAGGCTCGGGCTACGAAGGTAAAGCCTGAGGTTATGGCGAGTGAGACGACGTTTATGGCTTCGTTTATGTTGGGTTGAGGGAGGCTTTTTGTTTTCATGCCTAGGCGAAGGGTGGGGGAAGCCTGTCCTTTGGTTAAGCCGTAGACGCCGTTGTTGTGGATGATGTAGGTCATGTCGATGTTTCTTCTGCCAGCGTTGACGAAGTGGCCTGCGCCGATGCCCAATCCGTCGCCGTCTCCTCCGACGCCGATGACTTCGAGTCCGGGGTTAGCCATTTTGATGCCCATAGCGAACGGTAATAGTCTGCCGTGCAGCGT
The DNA here is from genome assembly GCA_050108095.1 of Bathyarchaeia archaeon. GTDB lineage: Archaea > Thermoproteota > Bathyarchaeia > Bathyarchaeales > Bathycorpusculaceae > Bathycorpusculum. The sequence goes on along the minus strand of JBNIDO010000104.1, from coordinate 6,786 downwards.
GTGGACGCCGTTGGCTTTGACGAAATGCGGCAGTTTCGGAGCGTTACCGACGCCTGAAACCACTACGACTTTGTGGGGTTCTAACGCGAGTTCTGCTAGCGCCATCTGCAATGCGGAGAGGATGCCGAAGTCGCCGCATCCGGGGCACCAGTCCGCGTAGACATCTGTTTTGTACTCTTGGGGTTTATGCGCCATAGGTTAACACCTGCCTTTGGGCTGCTTGACCTGTTAGAATATTTTTGAGGGCGCCATACACTTCGGTGACTGTCATGGGTCTGCCCGTGTATTTGAGGATGTAATAGTTGGGTTTAACCAGCGCAAACTGTGTGATTACGCCGGCAAGCTGCGCGTCATGGTTGTCTTCAACGTCGATTACCCGTTTTTTGCCCTGAAGCACCTGGTTGAGGTAGCTGGCGGGCAGGGGGTGGACCATGCGAACTTGGATGAAGCCAAAGCTGTAGCCTTCCTCTTTGAGCTGGGCGATGGCTTCGATGATGGCACCTTTAGGCGACCCCCAACTAACCACCACGTTCTCGGCGTCTTGGTCGCCGAAATAGTTTACTCTCATATCCAGCGGCACCTCTTTGTCGATTAAGTCGAGTTTGTCCACGCGTTTATCCATCATTTTGCGCCTGTTGAGGGGTTCTTCGTCGATGTGTCCCATTTCGTTGTGTTCGTCGCCGCTGTAGTATTGGACGGCGTTTTTTGTGCCCAGAAAAGCCCTTGGCGAAACGCCTGACTCGGTGAATTCGAAGCGTTTGTAGGTTTTGCCTTCAAGCGCCGCTGCATCGACGATTAAGCCTCGGTCGATTTGCACTTTGGCGTAGTCGAACACGGGGTAGGTCGCCGACGAGTTCGCCATGCCCTTATCTAGCAAGTGAATCGCGGGCACCTGGTACTTTTCGGCTAAGTTGAAGATTGTGGCGGCGTCAAAGAAGCACTCGCGTATGTCGCCGGATGCGAGGATGATGCGGGCGAATTCTCCGTGTGCCGCGTGCATGGCAAAGCGCAGGTCCTGCTGGCTGTGCCGCGTGGGCTGCCCGGTTGCGGGTCCGCCCCGCTGGTAATAGGTGACTACGACGGGGACTTCGTTGTTGCCTGCCCAGCCCAACCCCTCAGCCATCAAAGAGAAGCCCGGTCCCGAAGTGCTGGTTGCCGCCCGCGCCCCCGCCAAACACGCGCCCGATGCCGAGTTGATGGCGGCGATTTCGTCTTCGGTTTGGATGACTATGACTGATTCTTGGCTGTCGCCTTTGGTTTTGAGGATTTCGTGGGCTTCGAGGTATTCGCTTTCGTCCGCGGCGGGGGTGATGGGGTAGTAGGTTTGGACTCTGCATCCGCCCAAAACTTTGCCCATGGCGACCGCTTGGTTGCCGGTGAGGAAGATTCGGGCTTCTGTGGTGGGTTGTTTTTCCAGTTTGTGCTTGAAGCCTGCTACGTCGAAGTGGGTTTGGGTGTACTGGTAGGCTTGGTCTACCGCTGTGACGTTCATTTGGGCGATTTTTTGGTTGAAGGTGGCTTTTATGGCGTCTTCGACGAGTTTTTGGTCGTATTTTAGGAGGGCAAAGGATACGCCGATGGTTAGGACGTTGATCATTTTTTTGAGGAGGCTCATTTTTTCTATGTTGAGTTTTTTGCCGATTTCTTGGAGTAGCTCCATGTAGGGAACGGGGTAGACTTGGATGCCTTTGGCTTTGGCGTAGTTGACGTAGTCTTGGATTGTTTCGCCTAAACCGTTCTGCGCCAGAAAAGCTTGAACTTGGGCTTTGTAGCCTTCCCCGAAAGTAGCAATATCACGCAGCACGTTGACGGAGAGGTCTTTGGAATCCAAGATTAAGCCGCCTCCACCCACGACTTCGTCGAGGTGCCGCACCACGGTTTCCGCGTCAAACGCCGCCAACAAATCCACGTCGCTGATGTTTGCCAACGTAGGCTCCTTCGAAATCCGCTGATGGAAATAACTATGCATTGTCTTAATGTTTGAGTGGTACTCGCGCCTGCCAAACACGTAGAGCCCACCGTACCCGCATGCCCTGCCAAATATGGTGGACGCCGTGTCAACGCCAGCCCCCTGCGGTCCACCCGCCAACCAATTCACACTTTCAATTACCATTCCTAAACTCACACTCGAAAAACTGTCTTGCCGCCTGATTGCGTTACCCGCCGCCAGACGCCTTATCGATACCTACACAACAGGTACATTTAGCTGTTTCGCCACAATAAGGACACACACAAACGCAGTCATCGATAAAGTTCCCGCAGTGGATACAACGAGGCAAATCTTCTTCACTCACAAAACTACGCCTCTGCCACAATATTTCAGTACTGCAAAGAGAATTTAACTTTTCGGAATATTGTTTTTTGAGTAAATTTAATATCAATCGCGTTCGCCATGAAGGACAGGGGATAACTTGAAGAGGACTATAACGATAGTTATTGTAGTCTGCTTATTTTTGCCCCTGTTTTTCGCTGGCAGGGTTGGTGCCACAGATGTTATTGGCAGAGTAACCTCTGATACCACATGGACTAAAGCGCAGAGCCCCATTACTCTCACTGGACCAGTAAACGTCAACACAGACGTAACCTTAACAATTGAACCCGGTGTAACCGTCAACCTCAACAACTATTATATTCAAGTCGAAGGCACTCTGCACTCTGTAGGCAGCAGTTCTGATCGAATACGCTTTGACAATGGAAGAATAGACATTAAGGATAACAGTAACGGCTGGAACCAGCAAACAGGCAAAGGAAACGTAATTGAGAATTGCTTTATGAATAATGTTAAGGTCTATGCAGGTAATATGCTCTCGTCCACGCATCCTGCAATCAAGTTTAACCAAAATACGCTGAGCGGCGAACTGCAGGTTTCAGGAGCATCATTGGTCACGGGCAACACAGTCACGGGAACCATTTACGCTTCCGACTCAACCATTGTCTGGAAAAATACAGTCAGTGGCTCCATCGGCGGCGGAGGATACAGCTCAAACCAGCAGAACCACCCCGTATTCTCATGCAATACTGTATCAGGTAGCGAAGATTCAGGAATCGTATGCTCGGGTTACGCCCAAGTTGAAGACAACACAATCTCCGACTGCAAGTACGGAATTTCCATTTCAATAGGATACGATATGATGGGTTACATTTTTGCGCCTCATGTCACCGCTGAGAGGAACAAAATTACAAACTGCGACGACGGCTTACACCTCGAAATCTACACTTCAACAATAATGACTTCAGGTTACGAATCCAGAACAAGCAACACAATTTCCCAATGCAAAACGGGAGTGCACGCCAGTGGGGAACTATATGGATTAGTGTTTAAAAATAACAATATCGAAGACTGTGCTGACTACAGATTTTACTTGGAACAAGGCGGTGATGTGAATGCTACTTTGAACTGGTGGGGAACAACCGACACCACCGCAATCAAACAATCAATTTTCGATAGTAGCCGCGACTTCAACTTGGGAACAGTAACCATTGAGCCCATCTTAACCGCTGAGAACACAGAAGCGTTTCCAAACCAGAATGCGCCCATGCCAACACAGCAAACATCAGCCACACCAACCCCAAACCCGACAGCGCAGTCAACAACCCAAGCCACCCCAACCGTCCAAGCTTCAGTTACTCCAACTGCAACAGCCACCCCAACGCCAACTCAACAAGCTGCGGGGGAGCCGATTTTTGGAAGCTTCAATCTGGAATGGGCTATCTTTGGCGCCTTGCTGGTGGTGATTGTACTACTTTCGATTTTGATTGTGCTTGTTTTGGTTCGACGACCAAAAAGCGCTAAGTGAGGGGATATGTTGTGGCGATATTAGACTACTTCGTAAAGACGTTTTAATAACGCTGCAATTTCTTTGCCCTTGTTTGTTAGGTTGTATTCAACTCTGGGCGGTCGGTTTTCAATTACTTTTCTGGTTGCTATTTCGTTTTTTTCAAGAGCCTTTAGTAAATTTGAAAATGCTTGTCTGCTCACTACAAAGCCTTGTTTATACAACTCATAATATCCTGCCTTACCATTTTTTTCGATGTACAGTATTGTTTCGATAACGCCTTTTCCAAATAAGAACCGCAATTTGTTTGGCAAGCAGACCACATACAGAAAAATGTGTGCGCATATCAAAAGTATAATACACTATAAATAGTACAATGTACTAAAATAAATGTAAGCAGGTGGTGGAAAAACAGCCATGCAAAAGCTTCCAACAAAACCGTCGACAATACCGCAAGCGTTCAGCCCCTCTGGTTTGGGCAGAGCTGTTTGTGAGGGGTTGGAGGTTTTGGTGGGTTTGGGTTTGTCGGGTCGGCAGGCTCGGATTTATTTGGCTTTGGTTAGGGTTGGGGATGCGAAAGCTAGGGCGCTTTCTAGTTTTACACGGATTGACCGTCAAGAGGTTTATCGGATTTTGCTAGAGTTGGAGCGGCTGGGATTAGTCAGGCGTCATCTCTCGGTTCCGACACGTTTCTCAGCCTTGCCCATCGCTCAGGGAACGGGGCTGTTGATTGAGCGCAGGCTTGCCGAACTCAACCTCCTGACTAAACAGGCGATGAAGCTGACCAAGAAGCTCAAGCAAAACATACCGCCCAACCTCACACAATGTGCCCTGTCCTTTGGTGTTGTCTCGGAGACTAAGGGGGGAAATACCTATCGAGCTGCAATCGAGGGGGCGCAGCACAGGGTGCAAGTGGTGGTGGGTTGGGTGCAGTTTAGGGAATTGTGTTTTCGTTTTGAGGCGGAGTTGTCGGAGGCTGTCAAGCGGGGTGTGATGGTGGAGATTTTAACGGAGAAGCCGCCTGTGCATTGCTTGCCCGACTGGGTAAAAGCCGCACTGGTTACACACCCGAATTTTAAGCTTAAGACCACGACGGAGCCGCCCACTGCCACAATGGTCGTCTCTGATGGGACACAAGCGGTAGTGGCGTTCAACCCCAACAGCCGCCTAACCAAAGAACCCAAACTCTGGACAGAACATCCTGCGTTGGTAGCGGCATGCCAATCGCTCTTCTGGGACAAGTGGGATAGGTGTGAGTTTGGTGATGGATAATCGGTGTTTATTTAGGGCGTTTTTACTGGCAAAATCGCTTATAGGCTTCGGCTACACTGTTCATTGTTGTCTTTTGCTTTTTGTGAAAACCGTAAGAAGCGTTGAAGAGGTTAACGTCGAGTGTCAGTGAACTCGTGTTTGCGTTTTCGACGGGGTCAAGGGGTTTTTTTGGTTCTGTTTGCAGCTTGTTGCACAACCAGCCTGCAACCCCTAAGAGCGGCAGAAACATAAAAGCAAACCGCAACACAGTCCGCTGGTTGTTGTTGTGTATAGCGGGTTCTCAGCAACAACAACTATAGAAGAAAACAAGAGCTAAAGAGACAAGAAAAGAAAAAGAAGAGTTATTTGACGTAGTCGTCGAAAGTCCAGTAGTGCTCTTCTTCTTGGATGATGATGTCTTCAAACATGCGTCTGGTTGTGGTGTCGCCGAGTTCAAGGGCTTTAGCGATGATTTTGCGGTATAAGTCGATGGTGTCGCTTTCAAGCTTGTGATCCAAGTTTAGGAAGTCTTGGGCGGTGTTGCCGACGACTGGCACGGGGTCTGCGGTGGCGACTGCTTCACCTTCAAGGAGATAGATGCGCTCGCTGATTTTCTCTAAGTGATCCATCTCCTGCATAAAAATCGGCTTAAGCAGCTTGCTAACAACATCAGCTTTGTTGGTGTCAGTGACGGCTTCAAGCGCCTTGCTCTTCACACGCAACTCAAGAAAAGCCGCCTTCTCATGCTGATTAGTATACTGGATAATACCGGTGATTTCCGCGGCAACCGCCTTGTTTAAGAGCGCAAAGTACTCCTCAGTGTAAATTTTACGCCAATCCGGCATCGGTGTGCTGGCGACTTCGTCTTTTTCATCCTCGAACTTGGCGTATTCCTCGAAGCTGAACAGGTGATCTTCCTCTTCTTTATAGATGCGCTCGAAAAGTTCACGGGTCTTCCAATCGCCGATTTGACCAGCCTTCACAATGATTTCACGGTAAAGCGTCAGAGCCTCTTCCTCTGCTGCGACACCGAGTTTGGCGAACTCGCTTATGCTGTCGCCGATGATTACCTTGCTGGATTTGGTTGTAGCCTGACCGCCAAGGTAGTAAATACGCTCCATAATGTCTGCTGCATGCTTCATTTCGGCAATGGCAGTGTCTTTTAGAACCTTCCCTACCACATCATAGGTTGTTTTGTCTAAAAGCACGTTTTCAGGTATGGTTTTTTTGATAAGTTTCTCCATCCTGCCATGTTGCAGAATGTACTGGACAGAAACGCCTATTTCGCGTTCAACTGCTTTATTTAATAATTCTATATAGTCGGGTGTTACTTTGACAGACATAAACAATCACTACTGCCTAAGCAGAGAAGAAACCTGACATATAAGATTTTTTATAAAACAAATCAACGGTGCAGGATTCTACCAACCGCTTTCTACAGTTGCCTGCCACAATGCCCACAGTAAACCGCGTCAGGGGCATTTTCCTCGCCGCATAGTATAGGTAGAAAATCGTTAAATCACCAAAAAACTATACGGTCTATAGAGGCATAAACTTATGGCAGAAGGAGCAGCAGCGGAAACATCACAAGCAAGCGGTTACCGAGTAAAATTCGACCGCGAACACTTCCTAGAACTCGTAAACTTAGCAAGACCCAAAATCATCTACCGCAGAAAAAACATGTACTTCTTTGCCTACGACGGCTTTGTCATGTACTGCGACCAATGCCAAGAAAGAGACTTTTCAGCGCGCATCTTGG
>JBNIDO010000103.1:0-7799 GCA_050108095.1 Bathyarchaeia archaeon | reverse complement strand
GCCCCAACCCCAACGGCAAAGTCCAAGTTTGCAGCGTAGGAGAAGCCCTCCGACTCGGAGCCGATGCCGTCAGCGTGCACGTAAACATTGGGGCACAGGACGAGGACAAGATGCTAGCAACCCTAGGCAAAGTCAGCGAAGAATGCGAACACTACGGGTTGCCCTTGCTGGCGATGATGTACCCGCGGGGACCCAAAATCCAAAAAGAACACGACCCAACCGTGGTTGCCCACGCTGCCAGAATAGGCGCTGAGTTGGGCGCAGATATTATAAAAACTAACTACACAGGCAACATTGAGACTTTCAGAGCAGTTACAGAAAGCTGCCCAGCCCCAGTGGTAATCGCAGGGGGACCGAAATGTAAGTCGCTCCAAGAAGTGCTCCAAACCACCCACGACGCCCTCGAAGCAGGAGCTGCGGGACTCTCGATTGGGCGCAACGTGTTTCAATGTGAGAGCCCAACCCACATCTCACGGGCGCTCTCAGCTATTGTCCATGAAGGTGCCTCGGTGGAGCAAGCGCAGAAAATTCTAGGTGATAGACGTTGAAGGAACTCTGGATAGAGACTCCAGTCGAAAAAAAGGAAGAGTTACAATCACTTATCAGTCAATACTGTGATGCAGTTGTCGAAGGGAATGAAGTAAAGTTTTCGGGGACAGGAAAAACCCAAGAAATCTTCACGCCCACTGCTAATCTTACTGAACTAGCGAGTGGAAAAGACCAAATCCACAGAATTTGCATTAGCGACAAAGCAACTGAAAATTTAGCCGTGAAAACCGCAGAAACCGGCACAAGTTACCTAATTATCAGTTGCACCAACTGGAAGGTTATTCCACTTGAAAACTTAATTGCACGCATAAAAGGAAAAAGTAAGTTACTTGCCGAAGTCACCAATGCCGAAGAGGCCAAAGTGGCGTTGGAAACCCTCGAATTGGGTACTGATGGCGTACTGCTCAAAACCTCTGACCCCGATGAACTCCTCAGAACCGTCACCATCGTTAAACCAGAAGCATTTACCCTAAAAATGGCAACTGCCAAAATCTTGTCCACAAAACCCATCAGCACAGGCGCCCGCGTCTGCGTAGACACATGTGACTTGATGACCCAAGGCGAAGGCATGCTGGTAGGCAGCCAAAGCGCAGGCTTGTTCCTTGTGGAAGCGGAAGTTAACGAGAACCCCTACGTCGCCTCTCGACCATTCAGGGTAAACGCGGGCTCCTGCTCCATGTACACTTTGGGAGATTTACAGACGACCCGTTACCTCCAAGAATTCAAGGCAGGCGACGAAGTCATCCTTGTTAACCGTGAAGGCAAAACTCGTAAAGCCAACGTGGGACGCATAAAAATTGAAATCCGACCACTCATCTTAGTGGAAGCACAGTCAGAGGGCAAACTGATAAAAATCATCCTTCAAAACGCCGAAACCATCCGCGTAGTCACCCCCAAAGCCTCCAAACCCGTCACCGAACTCAAAGCAGGCGACGAGGTGCTGGTGCATTTGGCGGCGAAGGGCGGCAGGCACTTCGGCATCAGTGTGCCCGAAGAAACGGTGATTGAGAAGTGAGCCCCAGAATATGCGTCTCGATTCTTCCCAAAAACATGGTTGACGCACTCAAGCTTCTCGCCGAAGCGGAGGGGGCGGGTGCTGATTTTGTTGAGGTCCGCATGGATTGCCTAGAAGAAACCCGAGGGCTCAAAGATTTGGCGGCAAGCACTAAACTGCCGCTTATAGCCACCAATAAACTGGAGAGCGAAAAAGGCTACTTCAAAGGCATAGAAGCAGAGAGGCAGCAAACCCTGCTGGATGCAGCCCAAAGCGGCTTCCGATATATTGACGTTGATTCCACCAGCGCCAAACGTGTGGAAACCGTCGCCAAAATCAAGCAACTTGGAGCCAAAGTTATCGTTTCGTACCACAAATACGATGGAATCTTAAACGCTTCTAGCCTTGAAAAAATCCTCGACGAAGAAATTGCAGTTGGAGCCGACGTTTGCAAGATCGTTTTAACCGCCAAGCAAATCGAAGACAACCTCTCAGTGCTCAGTTTTATCTCGTTTGCTTCCGCCAAAGCTAAGCTGGTTTGCTTCTGTATGGGTGAAGCAGGTAAAACCTCAAGGTTACTCTCTCCTGCTTTAGGCGCTTTCTTTACTTTCGCCGCGTTGAACGCGTCGAGCCAGACGGCGGCAGGACAGATGAGTATAAAAGAAATGAAGACCGCTTACAAGCTGTTAGGGATTGGGCAATGACTATTTCGGGCAAAACCAGGGTCTGCGGAGTCATCGGCGATCCAATCGAGCACTCGCTAAGCCCAATCATGCACAACGCCGCGTTTGAAGCGCTGGGTCTCGACTACGTGTTTTTAGCGTTCAAAGTTAAACCTGCCAGAGTAGCAGACGCTATGGATGGCATGCGGGCACTAAACATCCGTGGCTTAAACGTCACCATGCCCCACAAAAAGAAAGTAATGGCAAGCTTAGACCGCATCGACCTTTCAGCCCAAATAATCGACTCAGTCAACACCATCCTAAACCAGGGAAACCTGCTGTTTGGCTTCAACACCGACGGCGTCGGCGCAGTCAAGGCGCTCAAAGAGAACGGGGTTGAGTTGAAGGGCAGAAAAGTGCTGCTGCTAGGCGCAGGAGGCGCAGCTAGAGCAATCGCCTATGCCATGGCTAAGGAAGCTGACGAACTCGCAGTGCTCAACCGCACCGTCAAACAAGCCCAAGCCCTCGCCAAACTCCTTGAGAAATCCGTAAGCAAAAAAATCGCGTTTGCCTCACTTTCGCCAAGCGACGTTCAGAGGAACCTACAGGACTCCGACGTCTTAATCAACGCCACATCCATAGGCATGAAACCCCACCCCGAAGAAACCCCTGTCCAGCCGAAACTGCTCCGCCCCAACCTCTCAGTCATGGACATCGTCTACAACCCACTAGAGACGAAGCTGTCAAAAGACGCTAAGGCAGCAGGCGCCAAAGTCGTCAGCGGAGTGGAAATGCTCATCTACCAAGGTGCGGCTTCCTTTGATATTTGGACTGGCAAGTCGGCGCCCGTTGAGGTTATGAGGCAGGCTGTGCTTAATCATCTGCATCAGAAGGCGAAGGTAGGTTGACTGGGAAAGCTTCGGCAGTAGCGCATGGTGCAGCAACGATTGTTAACGCGATTGCGCTGGGCAAGGGCGCGGCGTTTGGCGTGGATTTGTGGACTAAAGCAGAGGTCAAACTAACAAACGACCCTCAAATATTCGAAGCAGAAATAACCTCAGACGCAAATGAGAGCACACTTTTAGTTGAGCGAACGGTGGCTAGGGTTCTTAGGCGCTTCGGAGTCGAGGAAACCTATGGTGCCAAAGTTAAAACCACATCTAACATCCCGGCAGCCCGCGGCTTGAAAAGCAGTAGTGTCGCGGCAAACGCAACCGCACTCGCTACGGTAGCAACTCTGGGCAAAGAAGTCGAGGACTTAGAAGTCGTGAAAATCGGGGTTGAAGCGGCATTCGACGCCAAATGTACCATAACAGGCGCCTTCGACGACGCCTGCGCATCCTACTTCGGCGGAGCAGTCATAACAGACAACACAGAGCAGCAAATCCTCAAACAACTGCCAATGCCCAACGATTTGGTGGTGCTGTTTCATGTGCCGCCCCAAAAAGCTTACACAATCAACTCAGATGTGAAACGCCTCCAGACGGTGAAGCCGCTTGTAGAAGCTGCGTTTGAGAAAGCGATGGAAGGCAAAATTTGGGATGCTTTGACGCTTAACGGCTTGGTTTACTCTGCAGCTTCCAATCAGAACCCAGCAATCGCCATCGACGCGTTGGCGGCTGGTGCAGTTGCTGCGGGATTATGCGGCAAAGGACCCGCCGTAACCGCTGTAACCCCGACTGATAAAGTTGATAAAGTCAAAGCTGCATTGCAGACGTATGAGGGCGAAGTTCTGATGGCACATTTCAACAGTGAAAAAGCCAAGGTGATTTAACCATGGTGGATGTGATTGTGAGGAAAGCGGAGCGTTTAGGGGGTACAGTTGATGCGCCGCCGTCGAAGTCGTACACTCAACGCATGGTCATAGCCGCCGCACTTTCAGAGGGCACTTCACTCATCACAAACCCGCTTTACTCACAAGACACCGAAGCGGCACTGCGGGCAGTCACGGCTTTGGGCGCAGATTTCCGCAGTGGCGACGGTTGCTGGCAAATCAAAGGTGCCCTACCACTCCATGCCGCAGAGGAACCTATTGACTGCGGAGAGTCAGGCGCAACCCTGCGGTTCATGATACCCGTCGTTGCACTGGCAGATGGACCTTCAACGTTGCTGTTCAGAGGTTCGCTTGAGCGTCGCCCCGTAGACCCCCTACTAAATAGCCTCAAAGACCTCGGCGCGGAAGCCCGTGTGGGGAAAGCGGGCGAGTTGGATGCTGTTTTTGTGGAGGGCGGCGGCGTAGTCGGGGGCAAAACCTCCATGGCAGGCGACGTAAGCTCGCAGTTCATCTCTGGCTTGATGTTTGCTTGTCCATTGGCTGGTTCCGAAACCGAAATCACACTTACATCGCCGTTGGAGTCGGCGGATTATGTGAAGATGACTGATGCAGTGCTTTCTGAACACGCTGTCGTGGTCGAAGTTGAAGACCGCCATATCCTTATTCCCGGAGGGCAGACGTACAAGGCTACAGATGGCGCTGTGCCAGGCGATTTCTCCTCAGCCGCTTTACTCTTAGCCGCGGCAGCCATCACAAATTCCAAAGTCACAGTCAGCAACCTCGATTATGAGTCGGTGCAGGGGGACAAAGCCATCTTAACGGTGCTCAAAAGTATGGGTGTTGAAGGCAGAGTTTGTCGTGGAGGCGTCGAAATCGCGGGGACAGGCAAACCGCTCAAACCAGTCGCCTTGGATGCCCGAAACGTTCCAGACATAGTCCCAGCAATAGCGGTGCTGGCATGCTATGCTGAGGGAACCTCACACATCACCGGCGTCAAACGGCTCAGACTCAAAGAATCAGACCGCCTACTCACCATCTACGAGGAACTCAGCAAAATGGGCGCAAACATCTCCATAACAGAAGACAGCTTAACCATCAAAGGCACCCCATTACACGGTGCAATCGTCGACCCCCACAACGACCACCGTATCGCCATGGCAGCAGCCGTAGCCGCATTAGGCGCACAAGGAAAAACCACCATCACAGACTTCCAATGCATCAGAAAGTCTTATCCGCAATTCCTCACTCATCTAAAGCAAATAGGAGCTGAAGTCGTTGGCGGGAAACTCGATAGGTAAAGAATTCACAGTAACCACGTTCGGCGAAAGCCATGGCAAAGTCGTCGGCGTAGTTGTCGACGGTTGCCCAGCAGGTTTGCCGCTTTCGGAGGCAGATTTTCAAGAGGAGTTGGACCGCAGGATACCTGCAGAGCCCAAAATCGTGTCAGCCAGAGTCGAAAAAGACACAGCCAAAATCCTCAGCGGCGTCTTCAACGGCTACACCACGGGTGCCCCCATCGCGGTTATGGTTGAAAACAAAGAGACCAAATCCAGCGACTACGAAGCCCTCAAAGACCTACCCAGACCCGGCCACTCCGACTACCCCGCTCGCATTCGCTACGGCGGCTTTAACGATTACAGGGGCGGCGGACGCTTCAGTGGGCGTGTCACAGTCGCTTTAATCATGGCTGGCACCATTGCCAAGAAGCTGCTGGGCAGATACAACATTGACGTTTTAGCTTACACCCAAGCCATCGGCCCCATAAAAAGCCACAGAGACTTCACCGTAACGGAAATCCGCAGAAACCGCAACGCAGCCCCAACACGATGCCCAGATTTGGAGTGCGCTGAAAAGGTGAAGGAAGCCATCGTAGCGGCTAAAGAGGCGGGCGACAGCCTCGGTGGAGTCATAGAATGCGTGGCGCTAAACGTGCCTGCAGGCGTGGGGGAACCCCTCTTTGACTCTTTGGATGCGGACTTGGCGAAAGCGTTGTTCTGTGTTCCCGCTGTGAAGGGTGTGGAGTTCGGTGCGGGTTTCAAGTCTGCGGTGATGCTGGGCTCAGAAAACAACGATGCCTTCCTTGTTAAAGGGGGCAAAGTTATAACGGCGACGGAGAATGCAGGCGGAATCTTAGGCGGCTTATCCAGCGGCATGCCCATCGTTATCCGTGTTGCCATTAAGCCGACGCCCTCCATTGCAAAGGAACAGCAGACTGTAAACATGTCGTCGATGGAGAACGCTTCAATCAGCGTTAAGGGTCGCCATGACCCCTGTGTCGTTCCCAAAGCCGTACCCGCCGTAGAAGCGGCAGTTGCAGTAACCTTAGCGGATCACCTGATTCGTTCAGGAGAAATCCCAAAAATCCTAAAGGAGCAATAAAAAATGAGCGATATAGAAACCCTACGTGAAAAAGTCGACGCAGTCGACGACCAAATCCTAAGAGACCTTGTGTTAAGAGTAAAACTATGCAGAGCCATAGGTGAATTAAAGAAACAGAAGGGCAGACCCGTCCACGACATCCACAGAGAAACCGAAGTCTTCAGCCGCATCAAAGACAGAGCACTCCTACTCAAACTGGACCCCATAATAACAGAGCGCATCTACCACGAAATAGTTAATATGTGCAGCAGCGTTCAACAGTAGAGAACTCTCAACGGAGAGGCGTTCCCAGATGCTCTATGAAATAAACGAGAAAGCCCTAAAACTTGAAAGTGAAGGCAAAAAAATCATTCGACTCAACCTCGGCGACCCAGACATGGCTACGCCCCCAGAAATCGTGGAGGCAGCCTACGCTTCGATGAAAGCAGGCAAAACCAAGTACTCCTCATCCTACGGCGAACTATCACTTCGCAAAGCCATAGCTGAGGTCCACGGCGTTAAACCCGAAAACGTAGTCATCACCCCAGGTTCGAAATGGGCGATATTTTCCACAATGTTTCTCACACTCAAAAACGGTGGCAACGTCATCATCCCCACGCCGTACTGGACAGCTTACGATTTAATTGCTAAGAGCTTCGGCGCAAAAACCAAACTGCTCCGCACAGAGATGGAAGACGGCTGGAAAGTCCACCTTGATAAACTCGAGAGCCTCATCGACAGCGAAACCAAAATGATATTGCTAAATAACCCAAATAACCCCACCAGCAAAGCCATCGACGACAAGACCCTCGACGGAATAGTTGAATTAGCCAACAGAAAAGGCGTCACCATACTTAGCGACGAAGTCTACGGTGCCATCGCGTTTAAGAAAACAAAGAGCATCCTCGACTACGGCGCAGACAGCCGCCACATCGTCAGCAACGGCTTCAGCAAAACCTTCACCATGACGGGCTGGCGCATCGGCTACTTAGTAGCCAACAAAACCTTAGTTGATAGCGTTACCAAACTTAACCAGATTACCTTCAACAATGTACCCGTCTTCATCCAAGAGGCTGCACTCAAAGGCTTAGCGTTGCACCAGCAAATCGCCAGCAACATCAAAGCCAAATACAAAACCCGCGCCGACCTCGCAAGCAAAAAACTCTCTGCCGCAGGCTTCGAATTCACCAAACCCGACGCACCCTTCTACGTGTTCCCCAAGAAGAAAGGCTTAGACGGCACAAAATTCACCCTCAACCTGCTCGATAGCGGCGTAGCGGTGGCTCCGGGTTCAAGCTTCGGCGACTACCCAGAACACTTCCGCATCAGCTTAACCGCTCCAGACGACCAAATAGAGGTTGCGCTGGACAAAATCGGTGAGGCTGCCCGATGAGGACAGCCGTTCTCGGCGCAGGAAAAATGGGCGTTTGGTTCGCTCGGTTCTGCAAAGAGAAAGGCGACA
>JBNIDO010000102.1:0-8067 GCA_050108095.1 Bathyarchaeia archaeon | reverse complement strand
GATGCACCATCGGCGGCAACTACATCGGCATCACAGAGAACGGCGACTACCGCAGTTGCGGCTTCCACGAAGGCTACCGCGTCGGCAACGTCAAAGAAACCAAACTACGCGACGCCTGGGAACAACTACAACAAAGCGAATTCCACCTCAAACTCAGAGACAAAAGCAACCTCAAAGGCAGATGCGGAGTCTGCGAATACCGCGAAATTTGCGGAGGATGCAGAACACGAGCCGAGTTCTATACAGGCGATCTGTTTGCTTCAGACCCAGCATGCAACTACATACCAAAAGCACTCCGTGAAGACCCCAAACTGCTTGAGAAGATGCAGAAAGAAGCCTACGCACAACTCAAAAAACAATAAAACTCCTTTTTAGCGGCTTTTTCCTTTCTAGTTTATCAAATTATGATTTTGCATCTTATGCAGAAAACCCTTTTGCAGGGAGAGGACTGGGAGAAAAATTTTTGCTGGGCGGGTTTAGCCTTGTGTTAACATGGGATGGTGGCGAGAAGTACAGGGGTTGATGTGCCTTCTCCTTTGTTAACAGCCAAGCCCGCCAAACATGTTGGCTATCCCTTGCATTCTACTTCTCCTCTAACTCGTTTTTTGGATATAAGAGAATGTGATTGCGTGCTGCCTACAACAAATGCAAGAACAAAACATTGTCGTCCATGCTGGATAATCTAAGAATCGACATTATGCACGGCGACAGAGATTTTAGCGTCTGGAGAAAGAGAGTAGGACAACAAAATCCACATGGGATGCTGGGAGACGTAGCTTTTAAGTGTATGTTGGTACCCTAAAACAGCAAGAAAGTCGGAAAAAAGGATATTAAAAATAACGGTTGAAAAAATAGAGTTTAGCGGAGTTTCATAAGCACCATTTCAGCAGCAAGCACCATAGGCTCCCAAGTTTCACAGAGAGGCGGCGCATAAGCCGTATCCGCCTTAGCCAACTCACGCACCGTCATGCCCTTCTGAATCGCAAAGCTAAGACAGTTAATGCGCTGGGTAACTTCTTCGCCGCCGACGACTTGTGCGCCGATGATGCGTTGGCTTTCTTTTTCGACGACCAACTTGATTTTTATGGGTTTGGCGCCTGGGAAGTAGTCAGCGCGGGTTTTGCTGCTTATCGCTCCAGTGACGACTTCTATGCGGTTGCGCGCTGCAGCGGTTTCAGTTAAACCCGTGTTACCCGCTTCAATGTCGAATAATCGTGTAACCGCCGAAGCCAAAACACCGCTAAACAGCGAGTAACCGCCGCCCACGTTGGCGCCAGCCACTTTGCCCTCACGGACTGCAACAGTGCCCAGTTGTGCGCAGGTGCATTTGTGGGTGATGATGCTTGGGGCTTCGGCGCAGTCTCCTACGGCGTAAACGTCTTTAACTTCGGTTTCCATGCGACTGTTGGTTTTGATCGCGCGGGTTTCACCCAAGGGGATGCCTGCGTCTGCGGCAAGCTTGGTTGATGCACGCACGCCAAAGGCACTGATGAAAAGGTCAGCTTCAATGATGTCGCCACCAGCTTTAACTGCAGACACGCGGTCGTCGCCTAAAAATTCCTCCACAGCCTTGTTGAGCAAAATCCGCATGCCCTTTTCCTCCAAATGCTCCTGCACCAGGTTTGCCATGTCCGCATCAAGCAACTGAGGCAGAATTTGGGGCAGCATCTCTACAATGGTGACTTTTAAGCCGCGCTCAATCAAGCCAACACCCAACTCTAAACCGATGAGACCCGCACCCATAATAACCGCTGATTTGGCGCCTGCCTTAACTGCGGCGTCGATGCGTTCGCCGTCCTCTATGCCCCTCAAAGAAAGGATGCCCTGTTTTTCTCTGCCTTTAATCGGCGGCATAAACGAGTCTGCGCCAGTAGCCATGACCAGGGCGTCGTAGCTGAGGGTTTCGGTTTGACCGTCTTTGGTTTGGACGGTAACGGTTTTGTCTTTGGTGTTGACTGCGGTTGCGATGGTTTCCAATCGTAAATCAAGTTTAAGCATTTGGAAGTATGCTGGGGGGTAAACGACAAGGTCTGAGAAGCTTTTGATGTCACCGCCGATAACAAAGGGTAATCCGCAGCGGCTGTACCCCGCGGTCTTCTCCTGAGTTATGAGGGTGATTTCTGCGGTGCGGTCTTTTTTGCGTGCGGCGGAAGCTGCTTCGATGCCGGATGCGTTAGCGCCCACGATTATGATGCGGCGTGCCATTGGATTCGCCTTAGCATTTGCCTGCTGATTGCGCCTTGTGCCACTCTACCGCTTTGTCAAAGTCCAGTAGGTTGGCGAGGTCAGCTTGGAGGTTGCTAGGTTTGACCACGAGGAGCCAGCCTTTGCTGTAGGGGTCTTCGTTTAAAGTTTCAGGTTTAGATTGGACTTCTTCGTTGGTCTCTTCAACGGTACCGCTTATGGGTGCGACAAGATCGGATACCGCTTTGACGGACTCGAGTGTACCGTATGGCTCGTTTTGTTTGATTTCTGACCCTGCACTTGGCAGTTCAGCGTAGACGATTTCGCGAAGAGATTTTTGTGCGTAATCGGTTATACCAACTCGGACTTTGTCGCCTTCGACTTTTGCCCAAGCAAAATCTTTTGAATAGTAAAGTCCCTCGGGTACTTCGTATTGTTCCACTTTAACCATAACAAGTGTACCTTCTGTGTGTTCTGAAAAGGAGTAGTATAGGTAACCTATAAAAGGTTATTTTAGACGAGGCTAGACGTTTAGCGTTCCCCTTCACATACAAGCCCTTTTTTTGTCCACTGTTGCGGCTGAAAGCCAAAAACAAGTCAGGACACAACTGCTAGCTGATTAAGAATGCGAGCACATCTTTCCTAAAACTCCTCCCCAGCGACTCATGACCTTTACCCTCACAAATTATTAGGTTCGCGTTGTGAATACCTGCGGCTGTTTCACGAAGCAACTTTTCTGGGCAAAAATAGTCCCTGTCACCGCCGACCACTAATGTAGGCGCCGTTATCTTTGACAACTGTTTTTTGCTGTTATGCCTAACTTCTGCCTCGCCTTCTACGACTAAATCTTCTGGGTTGGAATTGTTTAGCAACCGTGGGCCATAGAAGCTCATAAAAAACGACAACAGGCACTTTTTAACCCTATTGCCAGTCAACATATGAGCTAAACTCTTAAACGCCGCCCTTGTTTTCCCTTGGCTTGCCAGTTGCGCAAACCGCAAATCCAGATTGGCCCCTTCTGGGCTGAATCGGTAAGCAGACATGTAAATAACTAAGCGTTGAATAAGCTCTGGATGGTTTGCGGCTAGGTACTGGGCGATTAAACCTCCATAGGACTCCCCGATAACATCGATTGGTCCACCATTAAACTCGTTTCTAATTACAGCAGCATAGTCCTCCGCCATATCCCCTGTGGAGTAGCCTTTGGGTAAGTTGCTTTTTCTGGAGAGCATAAAGAGGGTGTAGTGTTTGCCCAGAAAATTGTATTCCTTGTACATGGGGCTTGAAAGGTAGTTTCCGGGTCCACCGCTAAAAATCAGCAGCGCCTTTGCGCCTTCACCAAAGCGAACATAGGGAACCCCATTTCCAAAGATGCCTTTTTTAACCAAAGCTATCCTCCATTAGATACCCACCTATGGATGAGCGATTTAGCAGTAACCACTCACTTGTAAGAATATTAAAGATTTAATGGAAACTATAGCTGACGGCAAAAGAGAGAAGGAGGTTTTAGCGTTCCCTTTTGTCCGCAATCCAGTCTTCGGTATCCTGACGCGCTTGATTGTCAGGAACCTGTACTGGCGGATGCTTAAAGGCATACGAAGACATGCTCAAAAGAGCGCCGGCGATTTTGCGGTCCAACGCGATTTTGGCGGCTCGTATGAGGTCGATTACGACGCCTCCGCTGTTGGGAGAATCTTCGACTTCGAGTTTGACGCTAACGTTTATGGGGCGGTCGCCAAACTTGCGGCCTTTGAGGCTAATGTAGCAGATTTTTTTGTTCTTGAGGAACGGCACGAAGTCGCTGGGGCCGATGCGTGTGGGTAAGGCGTATGGGACTAAGGATGTGACGGCTTCGGTTTTGCTTATGCGCTTACTTTTAAGGCGGCCCTCAACCGTCATGTTCTGGAAGTCAGTATCCCCGCCGAGGTTCAGCTGGTAGGTTTCATCTACGATGACTCCGCGGTCCAAACAGAGCCGCACAAGTTGCCGGTGCAAAATCGTTGCGCCGACTTGGCTTTTGATGTCGTCGCCCAAGACAGGTAAACCGGCTTGCTCAAACTTTTTGGGCCATTCGCCTGATGCGTCTGA
Source organism: Bathyarchaeia archaeon (assembly GCA_050108095.1). Taxonomy (GTDB): domain Archaea; phylum Thermoproteota; class Bathyarchaeia; order Bathyarchaeales; family Bathycorpusculaceae; genus Bathycorpusculum. The sequence goes on along the minus strand of JBNIDO010000102.1, from coordinate 3,795 downwards.
GCCGATGAATTCGGGCATGCAGTTGACGAATGCGCAGCCTGCGTCTATGGCGCACTGCGCGTAGAATCGAACGGCGTCGTGGCTGCCGACTGGGAGGTAATTGACAAGCACCTGTGTTTTGGTGTCTTTGAGGGTTTGAACCACGGATTCTTTGGTGGCTGACCCGTCGTAAACATTGAATACTTCACGCATGTGGGGTGCGACTCCGTCGAGGATCGGCGCCGGTGAGACGGTGACCCCGAGTTTCGGGACATCAGCGAATTTTTCGCAGCAGTTGGGTTTTATGAAAATGGCTTCGCTGAGGTCTTTGCCGATTTTGTCTTTGTTAACTTCAAACGCAGCAACGAAGCGTATATCACGGATATGGTAACCGCCATAGACTACGTGCATTAAGCCGGGAACGGTTTCTCCGTTTTTTGCGTCTTTGTAGTATTGGGTTCCTTGGACAAGAGCAGAAGCGCTGTTGCCAACGCCGATTAGAGCAACACGAATTTCAGCCATGAAACAAATACCATCCAATGAGTGTTGTTGTAGCTTAATGTCCACCTGCTCTATAACTTTTTCCCAAAAAATAAAGCGCAAAGAAAAGCGACCAATGCGCTTCACCATTATCGTCCTTCCCTAGTTAACGGTAGATCAGTTAAACTCTTGTTTTCTAGTTTAAGAAGAAGAGATTGTCGCCCTTGCTCATCTTCTTCCTGTGGGCTTTGTGGGCGGCTATGTTTTGCGTTCTGCAGCGGAAATGGGTTGCTGGCTGGTTGAGGCGGATTCTACAAGCAGTTCGGTTGAGCGGAAACGGTTTGGAGCAGCTGTTGCTCTCAGCAACCTCCCATCCGCCTATTTGAAGGCGGAGCTGTTTTCTTTCTTTTTTGTGGGTATGGCGTTTTACGGCACCACGAGACTGGTTGAGGACGCGGTTGCTTTTTGGCGGTGCATTTTTCTTTGCTGTTACGGGTGTGGAAAACACGTCCTCTTCCACACTCAATATGCGATACATGGCTCTATGTTGAAACCTCAACAATGTAGTTGTGGAATCATGCTAGGTTTGTTTTTTATAACCCACCACTCATCGGGATGCAGCCATCTTAAGGCAAGCCGAGTTTCGAAAATGTTATATTGCAAGACCTACAATAAGAAGCCATGCAGAGACGAGCCGGTTGGAAACTGAAACTTGTCTTCTTTCCCGTGATTTTAGTGATTTTGATCGTTTGTTGGTCTGCTAGCCTAACGGAAAATAGCAGTAAGTAATATCGAGAACAAACCTTTTTCTCGCATTTCAAAATAAGCGTAGACTAAATGGCACCCTGAATTTCACTTTAGCATAACCGACAATTCTTTCCTAATGCAATAATGATAAATAAGCGGTCCTTGATTCGTTTGTTTTTGGCAAAATTATTAAGTTACCGCTTACACTCTAGGGTGTGTGTCCCTTATGAGTAAAGCCGAAGTCGCTGTATCTTACGAGCCATTCAAAGAAATAGTGATCATGGAGAAAACCCGCTTTAACAGCCCCGAAGAAATCGCCCGCTTCACGTCAGTCATTGCGGGAGGCAAGTTAGCTGGGCTGTATTGGGTGGACGGTGTAGTGTTCCTCTACTTCCCCTTAACCGCCTCAAACGTGGCTGTGGCACGAGAGTTGTTGGAGAAGCACCGTGTCTACTGGACGTATGTTGGTTATGCGTTGATGCCGCGGTACATGCAGACGATAGAGACTAAGGAGAAGATGATTGTGCCCGTGGTGGACATATCTAGCGACCCCATCCTTAAATCCGTGGCACAATGGCTAAAAGAACAGCCGTAGATGGCGGCGCGCATGCCGCGACTCACTTTTGAAGGCACAGTGTTCTCTGGCAGAGGCGAAGGCAAACGCTTCATCGAGTTGCCTTGGGTTAAGCGACAGATCATGCAAAAAACAGGTTTTAACCCGTACGCTGGCACTTTAAACTTGCGTTTAACTGGGGATTCTGTGGAGAAGAGAAGAACGCTGGATCAGGCAAATGGGTCTGTGGTTGAGCCAGAAGCAGGTTATTACCCCGGCGTCCTCTTTCGAGGGTACATCGAAGGCGTAGAATGTGCTGTGATACTACCCAAAGTCTCCAATTACCCTGTGGATGTGTTAGAAGTTGTTGCGCCTCAAAACCTGCGGTGCAGACTGGGGTTAGCCGACGGCAACACCGTGGCTGTGGCAGTTACTTTCTAGGCGCTACCTGCTGGATGGGCGCAAGTCCCTTTTTGAAGTTGACGATGTAGTTTTCCAGTACACCGTTTTTCTTGAGGTATTCGCCGTATTGGACTAGCGCTTTCATGGCACGTGCAGCGTCTTCGGGACTGCCGAAACTGGGAACGCAGAGGCGGTCAAAGCGACTGCGTGTGTAGAGCGCCATTTCGGTTTCGCCGATGTCCACCATCACGATGGGTTTATTGTATTTGTTGCTAATCGCTGCGATGCCGTCGATGTATTTTTCGCGCAGTCCAGGCATGTGGTGCAATCCGAGAAGGATGAGACCTTGCACTTGGGGGTCTTGGAACATGATGTCAGCGGATATTTCGAATTGGTCGTCGGTGACTGAACCTGTTAAGTCGACGGGGTTATGGGTAGCGGCGATTGAGAGGATTTTGCCTTCGGCTTTGAGTTGGTCAAATTTATCGTCGGTTTCTTTGTCAAAGCGGTCCACGGTTAAACCTTGGGTTTCGAGTTCGTCCACAGTCATAACGCCAGGTCCGCCTGCGTCAGTTAAGATGCCGATGTTACGCCCTGTGGCAGGAGGCTGCATTGCCAATGCTTTTCCAATGTCAAAGAAGTCCTCCATGCTACGTGCTCGAATGACTCCGCATTGTTCAAAGGCGGCATCGTAGACTTTGTCGCTGCCCGCGATGGCGCCTGTGTGACTGGCTGCTGCACGGGCACCGGCTGAGCTACGGCCTGACTTGATAACAACAACAGGTTTTTTGAGGGTAACTTTCCTTGCGATTTTAAGAAATTCGCGACCGTCCTTGACGTCTTCGAGGTAAACGAGGATTACGTTGGTTTCCTTGTCATTCATTAAGTAAGCTAAAATGTCTGATTCAGAGACGTCGCTTTTGTTGCCGAAACTCACGAATTTTGACACGCCCATCTGGCGTCCAGTAAGGTAGTCCAACGCGGCACAACCAAACGCGCCGCTCTGAGTCACCATTGCAATGCTGCCCGGCAGGGGGCGTGGAGTAGCCACCACTTCTTCACCTGTAGTCAAAGTTTTAGTTTCAGGCAAAAACAGGGTGTCGATGCCACTTTTGGAGTAGTAGACGCCTAGGCAGTTGGGGCCTAAGAGTCTGATGCCGCCTTTTTTGGCTATAGCGATAACTTGGTCTTCTAATTCTTTGTTGCCGACTTCTTTGAAGCCCGCAGTGATTATGACCGCTGTTTTCACGTGTTTTGAGACGGCTTCCTCCATGACGGAGGAAACGTACTTGGCGGGGACGATAATTACGATTAAATCGATTTCGTCGGCGGGAACTTTGCTTAGGGATTGGTAGCATCTAAAGCCCAGTATGCTGTCTTCGCCGGGGTTCACTGGGTAGAGGTCGCCTTTGTAGACGCCGCGTTGCTTGTTAGTAGCTAAGTTCTTAAAGATGACGTTGCCGGCTTTGCCAACTTTTTTTGTAGCGCCGATGACCGCGACTGAGTGAGGATTGAAGAACGCATCTAGTTTCTGTAGTGATTCATCCATAGCGTACACCAACGTATTTCCGCATAGACGCACAAGCCATCTTTTATGTCTTACTTATCAGAAAAGTAGTTTTCGGTCAACTCAC
>JBNIDO010000101.1:0-8455 GCA_050108095.1 Bathyarchaeia archaeon | reverse complement strand
AACGGCAAATTCGTCAAAGTCAAGGACTTCGCGGAAGAGTACGGGCTAAAGTGACTGGCAGATACAGCCTCGAAATCGAAGAAGAGGTCTCTAAAACCTTCCACAAGCTACTCAAAAAAGACAGAGTACAACTGGAGGCCTTAAACAAAAAAATCAGCCAAATCCTAACCGACCCCTACCAATCAAAACCCCTAAAACACCCCCTAGAAGGCCTCCGCAGAGTACACATCGGACCCTTCGTACTCATATACCGCGTAACAGAAAACCCCCCAACCATACAAATAATAAAATACGCACACCACGACGAAGCATACCTATAACCTGATTTCTGTTAACTGCCTCAAACGGCAACCCAGCGAAGTTTCCTCTACCCAGTCAACGCCCGAGACAAACGCAGAATCGGCCAAGACATCATCATAAATAAGCACCAAAAACAAACATAGCCCCCTTTTTCACTGTTTACCAGAGGATACTTTAGCCTTGAAATTTCGCATAGTCTTAATATCTTCCTTCCGAACATGCGCTTTATGTGACAAGTAATCGATAGGTACATCGTCTTTGATTATTTGACGTAACCTGAATGCTTCCATGCCGAGCTGTTCTGTGTTAAATAAAGCTTCGCACCGTCGTATTTCTGTTGTGCTTAAGCTAAGAAAATGACCAAATTGTTCAGCAGTGAAGCAAGAGTCTGGAGGATAGAAATCAGAGATTTTGTTGGAGTTGATTACGCGATAATACCCGTAGTCTTTTTTGTTAAAAATCCGAACTTTGTTCGGCATTGTGTTTATTTGCCGCCATACATTTGCATCGACTTTGGGTCGCTTATGCTTTCGGCCAAACGCACTGAAACCAAACCCGAAGGCTATAATATCTTTGGCTGCTACTGCATCGGTGGTTTTAGTTAATCTTCCTGAGTTCAAGTTGTATGCATAGAGAAAGCTGTTTTCTATCATTTCGTGTCTCTTTAGAACCTTAAGAACATTCATGCAATCCCTTCTAGCAGTAATCATATTACGGGCTGCGAAATCGACATAGAAAGCGTTTATGCCATAGTCAATATAGAATTCCATTAATTGTCTCGTGTTAGTGTAAGAGAGAGTTGGGATAACACCCATTATGGGTTTTTCATTAATTACTCTGAGATAATCAATTGATTGTTTGAGGAAGGCGAGATATGCCTCGAACTTTTCCTCAGAAACGATTATTTTGTCCACTATTTCAGGGGTATTTGGTATGGGAACAATCTCAGAATTTGCATGAGCTGTGTCAAGCACAAACTCCCATTCCTGCGGTGAAGGATATGCTTGGATATTGCATTCTAATATGCATAAATTTATTTCATTAGGCGCTGTTTTCCTTAATTGGAATTTTATCCGTTGATCAAGATTATTAGTAGCCTCAGTACTTTTCACCAGTTTTGTCAGAGGTGTTTTTTGAGTCTCAATTTCGCAATAAATCTCGTTTAAACCCCGTGTTATCGGAGCCACTTGCTCATCATTTCTAATCAAGTTATTATTATATGCAATAATCGGCGTCTTGATTGATTGTCCACTAGTTCGTATTTCCTTCGTTGTATACAGGGATTCATCGTTCTTATCTACATCAATTGGCTTAACTGAAAGCTTTGTCATCGCTGTACACTCGAGTTGGAGGACCTAAATGATGATTGGTATAATTTCTTGAAAAGCTTTTCCTTAATCGATGCGTCAATAATACTCAAATGGTTCATTTTATTCAATAACCCTTCTGTACCCATTTTCTGTAGACCCAGATTATCGGCAATTTTTCGACCTGCGCCTTCATCAATTATACAACAGTATTCAATCCCCAATTCCTTTAGTTCTATTCCTTTGCGAATTACTTCAACCTCTGCGTAGTCTAACATAGGATACCTTTTTCTGAAAAAATTGAACTCTTCATCAGGTATTGCTTGAATTCCAATCCATTTTTCTTCAACGGCTTTGGCAAGTCGGCTTTTTCCTGGCTCTTTTTTAACTTCCTCAATTACACCTTTAGTGATTGTAACTTTGAAGCCCATTGAACATAATGCTTTAAGATACTCTCCATCGTCCATTTCAGTCATAAAAGCGATGATAACAGAGGAATCTAGAATCAGCAGAGCCATGTTATCACGTCGAGTAAACCTTTATGCCTTTTAAATGAAGTAAATTGATGAAATCTTCCTGAATGACTCCTGCTATCTGTGAAGCTTTTCCCAGACTGACTTTATTCTTTTTAAAAAGACACAGAGCAATTTCCTTACGAATTCTCGAGATACGTTCGAATTCAACCGATTCGACCCTCATTTTTGGGTATGTATAGTAAATAAAACCGAGCAATTCATCTCTAGTTAGGTCGTTTAGAAAGGTCTTGATTTCATTAATAAAATCCTTCAGTTCAACAGGGAAGTTCTGTTCTACTTGTTTTTTTATTTTTTCGCCAAGTGGTGTAAGCTTCTCTTTTGTTCTATCAACTATGCCTTCTATCCGTAAGTGATCTAATTCTTCATCAGCAACCTCGCTATAAGGGCCAATAAAATCTGCTTCAAAGTCAGTTTCTTCTTCGAGTTCCGGAAGATTTTGTGCGAGTAGAAATAACTCTTTTTGAAACCAAAGTTTACCCCTTAGAGGTTCTGAACAGTTGGCTCCCAAAAGAAGTATGCTGATTTTTTGAGTAAATGAAAGATCTTCTATAGCAGGTAGCCATTTTTCATCCATTCAGTTTTTCGCTCATTTTTCACTTTTTTGGCAATATGACAAGTTACTGCCCTTTTCACTATTTATGTCTTGTACACCCAACCAATAAACGCAACAAACCAACTGCATCACCCAGCACCGTAGGTGCGGTTGGCGGGCGGTGGTTTGGTTTAGTTTTGGTATTGGAAGGTGTAGTGGGTTTGTTGGTTGGTTTGGTTTTTTATGAAGGCACAGAAGCCAGTTTGGCTGATGCATTGGGTGAATAGTTTGCGGCGTTGCTGGGGGGTCAGGTTTGTTACGTCGTATTGTTTGGTTGTCTGTTGGCACATGCGCTCCACATTTTGCCATTATGATGTTATTATGTTATGACATCAAGTTGTATAAAGCATTTAGGGCTACGACACCATTATGACCCCCAGAGGATAGTCTCTAATGAAAAAGAGAACCACCATCTACGTAGATACGGCAGTCTGGGACCAATTTATGAAGTACCTCATCGAAAAACACGGGAAAACCCATGGCGGAGTCATATCTGAAGAAGTAGAGAACGCAATCTTGCTTCTCATCAAGAAAAAATAATAATTATTATTTTCTTCTGCCCTTTTTGTTTTATGAAAAGTCCTGACGGGCAACTGATTGAAGGGGTTATGTGCCTGCTTGTATTGTGCTGTTGGTTGCTGTACCGTTTCGTTGGAACTGCTTGTGGTTTGCTCCTCAACCAGTCTGCAACCGCCGGCACAATCGGACGCCAAAACAGACGGGTCTGCCAAGTCCCTAAGAAGTTGTTGTGCAAGGGCAACTCTTTCCTTCTTCTAACACTAGAAAAACAGAAACTGCGTGGTTCCTCTAGGCTTTTATAGCTCGAACTTCTGTAGCCTATACTGAAGTCCGTGGCAGCATGGATGGAGGAAGACGGTTTTTGATTAAGGACGATAAACGGCGTGCCACTTTTGAGAGAACGCTAAAAGAGTTCAATTATGAGCGCAGTGCGTTGCTTGAGGTTTTGCATAGGGCACAGGAAATCTACGGGTACCTCGACAAGGATTTGCTCGCCGAAATCTCAGAGCGGCTCAAAGTACCCGCGAGCGCCGTGTATGGCGTCACAACCTTCTACAGCTACTTCAAACTCCGCAAACCAGGCGAACACGTCGTAACAGGCTGCTTAGGCACCGCCTGCTACGTCAAAAGCGTCGAACAAATCATGCAAGCCATCGAGGAAGAATTCCACCTAAAACGCGGCGGCTCAACAGAAGACGGCAAGTTGTCGCTGCTTCAAACACGCTGCATCGGCGCCTGCGCCATGGCCCCCAACATTTCTGTAGACGACGTAGTCATCGGCAAAGCAACCAAAGAAGCTGTAATCCAAAAAATCAAAGAAGCCCTCAAAGGAGGTGTCAAAGCTGAAGCTGTCTGATTTGCACAAGATTGAGGAGCAGGAACTGGAGTTTGAACGTGCCTACACTTACCGCATAAACATCTGCTGCTCCAGCAGCTGCGCCTCGTTGGGGTCGATTAAGCTGTTGAAGGCTTTTGAGGATGCTGTGAAAGAGTTGGGGGTTGAGAGGGAATGCAAGGTAGCGAGAACAGGCTGTATGGGTGCTTGTTCGGCAGGTCCAGCTGTGTTGATTGAACCCGGCGACTACGTGTATCAGGCTGTGATGCCTGAAAAAGCAAGGGAAATCGTGCGGGACCACATAGTTTTAGGCTTACCCGTCCAAGAAATGCTCTACGAAAGCGGCGGTTTCTTCAAAAAACAACGTCGCCTCGTACTACGCAACGCAGGCAAAATCGACCCCAGCCGCATCCAAGACTACATAGCCATGGGCGGCTACGCCGCGTTGGTCAAGTGCCTCTCAAGCATGACGCCACAGGGAATCATAAACGAAATTACCTCCAGCGGACTCCGAGGCAGAGGCGGCGCAGGCTTCCCCACAGGACAGAAATGGCGGCTCGTAGCCAGAGCCACCAACACCCCAAAATACATCGTGGCAAACCTCGACGAAGGCGACCCCGGAGTCTACGCCAACCGCTCCACAGCCGAAGCAGACCCACACGCCATGATCGAAGGCATGTTAATCGCCGCCTATGCTATCGGAGCAGAAAAAGGCTACATCTACATCAGAAGCGAGTACCCCCTTGCCATTCAGACGCTGCAGAGAGCCATCGCCCAAGCCAAAGCATTGACCCTTTTGGGCAGCAACATCTTTGAGACGCCTTTCAAATTCGATTTGGAGCTACGTTACGGCGCAGGTGCGTTTGTCGCTGGGGAGGAAACGGCGATTTTGGCTTCGGTTGAAGGCTGCCGAGCTATGCCGCGTCCCCGTCCACCTTACCCCGCCTACTCAGGCTTGTGGCAGAAACCCACGCTGATACAAAACGTGGAAACCCTCGCCAACATCTCCTTAATCATCCAGAACAGCGCAGCATGGTTCGCCAGAACAGGCACCCCCAAATGCACAGGCACCAAATGCTTCTCCCTAACAGGCAAAATCAACAACCCAGGCCTAATCGAAGTCCCTATGGGCATGACGTTGCGGGAAGTCGTCTTTGACATAGGCGGCGGGATTCCGAACGGCAAAAAATTCAAAGCAGTCCTAATCGGCGGACCCTCAGGCGGTTGCTTGCCCGAGGCACTGCTGGAAATCCCCATAGACTACGATTCCCTTACCCAAGTGGGTGCGATTATGGGTTCAGGCGGCATAGTCGTGCTCGACGAAGACTCATGTATAGTGGATACTGCACGTTACTTCACCGAGTTTTGTGTGGATGAATCCTGCGGCAAATGTACGCCCTGCCGCGCTGGTTTGCCTCGGATGCTTGAGATTTACGAGAAAATTGTGCATGGGCAAGGTGAAATCGGCGACATCAGCACTATGGAGAAAGCCAGCCTCTACATTCGCGACGCCAGCCTCTGCGGACTCGGACAAACCGCCCCCAACCCAGTGCTTACAACTCTGAGATACTTCAAAGACGAGTACATGCGCCACATAGTAGACAAGGAGTGCGAGGCAGGGGTCTGTTTTAAAACCCGCGACGAGGATGAAGTGAAATGAGCGCAGGCACTGTTAAACTCAAAATCAACGGCTTAGACATCGAGTGCAAAGAGGGCGCCACCATCCTTGAAGCAGCTAAAGCCAGCGGCGTAGAAATTCCCACCCTCTGCAACCTCGAAGGTTTAACTCCATATGGCGGATGCCGCCTATGTCTCGTCGAAATCAGCGGCACAACGAAGCTTTTCCCCGCCTGCACAACACCCGCCGCATCAGGCATGAACGTAACCACCAACTCACCCAAACTCTACGAATACCGCAAAATGGCAATCCAAACCCTCCTCGCCGAACGCACCCACATTTGCTCGGTATGCGTCGCCGACAACCACTGTGAACTCCAAACATTAGCAAACCAGCATGGCGTCGACCATGTCCTGTATGAACGTAACTGGAGTTGCGACACCATCGACTCCACCCACGACTTCTTGGTCATAGACAGAAACCGTTGCATCCTCTGCACACGGTGCGTCCGCGTCTGCGACCAAATTGAGGGCGCCCACACCCTTGACCTCAAACTCCGCGGCAAAAACACCGAGGTCATCATGGACCTCGACGAGAACTGGGGCAACGCCGCTTCGTGCACTTCATGCCGCAAATGCGCTAAAGTCTGCCCAGTCGGCGCCATTTACATTGAAGGAGAAAGCATCGAGCGCACAAAAGACCCAGACGTAGCCGAGTTCCTATCAGATAGGAGGAACCGCAGATGAGCCAAAACCAAAAAGTACGGGTAGCGACGGTTTGGCTAAGCGGGTGTTCAGGGTGTCATATGTCTTTTCTTGACCAAGACGAACGACTCATTGACATAGCAAAACAGATAACGCTAGTGTATAGCCCCTTGGCGGACGTTAAAGAGTTCCCCGAAAACGTGGCGGTCACCTTGGTTGAGGGCGCCGTTGCCAACGAGGAACAAGAGGCGATGCTGCGCAAAGTCCGCTCCCGCACCACTCTTTTGGTGTCTTTGGGTGACTGCGCCGTAACAGGCAACGTCACCGCATTGCGCAATGGCTGGGTGCACAGTGACCAAGCAATCCTCGAACGCGCCTACGCTGATCCCTCGAATCTTAACGCTCAAATTCCCACATTGGTGCCGAAACTTTTGATCCACGCACGTCCACTCCACGAAATCGTCAAAGTCAACCACTACATCCCTGGGTGCCCACCCAGCGCCGACCTAATCCACTACGTTTTAACTGAGCTTTTAGCTGGCAGAACCCCTGTTATGGAGGAACGCTCAAAGTATGGCTGAGAAAAAAATCCACATAAGCCCAGTAACCCGCATAGAAGGACACGCTCAAGTAGCTATCCTGTTAAACGAGGATGACTCAGTCAAAGAAGCGCTTTTCAAAGTCGTCGATTTCCGTGGCTTCGAGAAGTTCACTGAGGGCAGACCCTTCTACGAGTTACCCTCCATAACCAGCCGCAGCTGCGGCATCTGCCCAGTTGCCCATCTCATCGCAAGCGCTAAAGCCTGCGACCAAATCGTAGGCGTCACACCCCCAGCCCCCGCCATCAAACTGCGCCGTCTCATCCTTATGGGGCAGATAATCCAGTCTCACGCACTCAACTTCTTCCATCTATCCTCGCCTGACTTGCTGTTGGGTTTTGATTCGAATCCTGAACAACGCAACATCTTCGGCTTAATCGAACGCGAACCCCGATTAGCCCAGCGTGGTATCCGCCTACGTAAGTTTGGGCAAGAAATCATTGAGAAAGTCGCGGGCAAAAGAATTCATTCCAGTGAGTGGGTGCAGCCGGGCGGTGCAAAGTGGCCTCTCACGCAGGAACGCGCCGACTACCTCCGTGGTGTTCTGCCAGAAGCCTTGGAGGCAACTCAGAAGACCTTGGACATGTATAAGCAGATGCTCGACGGGTTGCAGGAGGAAGTGGAGAACTTTGGCAACTTTCCCAGTTACTACATGGGCTTAGTGTCCGACGACGTTGGCTTGGAGTACTATGACGGTAAAATCCGTATCATGGACCCAAACGGCAACGTTGCCAACGAATGCGTTGACCCCACAAAATACGGTGACTTCATTGGCGAAGCGGTGGAGCCGTGGTCTTACATGAAGTTCCCATATTTCAAAACAATCGGTTACCCCGGCGGAGGCTACCGCGTTGGGCCACTTGCAAGACTCAACGTCGCTTCCTACTGCGGCACACCACTCGCGGACGAGGAGCTTAAGCAGTTCAAAAAGTTGGGCAAAAACGGCGTCGTACAGAGCACCTTCCAATACCACTACGCACGCCTCATCGAAACCCTGTTCTGCATAGAAACCGCCAAAAAACTCCTCTCAGACCCCGAAATCCAATCCGAACACGTTAGCTCCAAAGCTTTGATGAACAATTATGAGGGCGTCGGCGTCGCAGAGGCGCCAAGAGGCACGTTGATTCACCACTACAAAGTCGATGAACAGGGCATGGTGAAATGGAACAATATGATAATCGCCACCGAAAACAACAACATTGCCTACAACATGGCGGTGACTCAGGTAGCCAAAAAATACGTTAAAGCCCGCGAGTTGCAGGAGGGCATGCTTAACCGAGTTGAAGCGGTGGTCCGCGCGTTTGACCCGTGCTTGAGTTGTGCGACGCATGCGGTAGGTGTGATGCCTCTTGAGGTGCTGTTGGTTGACTCAACAGGGCAAGTCATCGACAGAAAAATAAGATAGCTGACCTGTTCTTCTGGATAGTTTTAAATTTTCATGTGGG
>JBNIDO010000100.1:0-8510 GCA_050108095.1 Bathyarchaeia archaeon | reverse complement strand
ATCTGGATAGACGAAGCCCTCGAAATGTTCCCCGTGGATTACTGGCGCTTCTTCCTCATATCCACCCGCCCAGAAAGCAAAGATACCAACTTCACATGGTGCGCCTTTGCCGACAAAATCAACGCCGACCTCAACGACACCTTCGGCAACTTCATACACCGCACCCTCTCGTTTATCAACAGCAAATTCGACGCAGTCATCCCAGCGCCGACTAAAATAGACGAGGCGGACCAAGCCGTATTGGACTGCGTTAAGGTAAGAGTTGAGGAGATGGCTAAGCAAATCGAGGACGGTTGGCTTCAATCCGCGGCCAACACATTGGTCGCGATTAGCCGCACGGGAAACCAGTACCTCAACACTAAGGAGCCATGGAACCTGATGAAGACTGACAAGGAGAAGGCAGGCACCATCTTCTACGTTTCAGCGCAGGTTGTGAAGGCGATTGCGGTGGTTTCGGAGCCGTTTATGCCCCAGACCTCACAGCAACTATGGCAGACATTGAATTTGCCGGGCACTGTAGAGCAATGCAAATGGGCAGATGCTTTGGTGCCAGTTGAAGCTGGACACAAAATCAACAAGCCCACCCCGCTTTTCCACAAGGTCGAAGCAAACGAGGACGTTTTTGACGAGCAGTTGGCGCAGGTGCGGGCGAAAATGGCGTCGAAGTGAGGTTGGCAGATGTTGATACGCGCTGACCTCCACGTACACACCACCTACTCCAGCGACTCACTCATAACCCCAAAAGAACTCGTCTACTACTCGAAGAAGCGGGGCTTAAACGCCGTTGCGGTCACCGACCATAACACCCTTGACGGCGCCTACAAAATCGCAGAACAAACCCCAGATTTCCTTATCATCCCAGGCATGGAGGTTTCCAGCGCCGACGGACACATCGTGGCCCTAAACGTTGAGGAACTTATCCCCCGCGGTTACAGCGCCGTTGAAACCGTGGAGCGCATCCACAAAGCTGGTGGAGTAGCCATCGCCTGCCACCCCTACGTTTACTTAAAAGGGTGCCTCCGCAACAATGTGTGTGACGTTTTTGACGCCATCGAAGTTATCAACGCACGAGCGTTTCCCTTCAAAAACAGCGTCAAAAAAGCCCAAGAAGCCGCCGAACGCTTCCACCTCTCAAGGGTTGCGGGCACTGACGCGCATTATGGTCCTCAAATCGGCTACGGCTACACTGAGATCGATGTGGAGGAGGCCACGGTTGACGCTGTCGCAAAAGCCATCGTGGAGGGGCAGTGTTCGCCGCACGGTGGACCAGTTCCCGCCTATTTGAACGTACAGCTAACGGGTTCTCGCTTCAAACGGCTAATCAAAAAACTCAGCCATTAGTCCAGCCTATTTGGACCGGTTTAACCTAAAAGACAGCATTTCCAACCCAATTTTCCTGCCATCCCGCATAGGATTAACTTTTGAGTTGGCGCCTTTGCCCTTCTCACTCCACCGCACTGCCACTTCCTCCACTGGATACCCCAACTGCTTACACCGCACAATCATCTCCGTGTCAAAGAAGTAGCCGTCGGATTTGGAGAAGCCCAAGACGGTTTCGGCAACTTGGCGGGTCATCATTTTGAAGCCGCACTGGTGGTCGCGGATGCCGTCCATGAAGAGTAAACCGACGAAGGCGTTGTAGGTTAAGCTGAATATGGTTCGGCTGGTTCGACGCTGCACCGAGGCACCGGGGACATGCCGTGACCCAATAGCCATGCCGCCATTGCGCCTGACCGCCTGCAAAAGCTCAGGCAGGCATTTGAGGTCAGTGGCTAAATCCACGTCCATGAAAACGATGACTCTGCCTCGGGATTGGGCAAGCGCGTTTTTGATGGCTTTGCCTTTTCCCAAGCGGTCTTTTGAGTGGAGTAGGTGCAGGTTTGGGTTGAACCTTGCCATTTTGGAGACTATGGCGTCGGTTCCGTCGGTGCTGCCATCCTCCGACACGATGATCTCATAAGAATCCAAAAAGCCCCTTGCAGCAGCTTCTACTTCTCGCACGCACCGTTCAATCTGCCCTGCCTCGTTGAAAGCGGGGAGCAGAATGGAGAGTTCTTTGGTGGGCTGGAGGTTTTTCAAGGGATATTCAACCGTGTGGAAGGCTTGAAGAACAAATGTTTCTTACCCATAAATGACTTCCGTATATCTGAGTTTCCTCGTTTGTCTTTATGTGGGTGGGGGGCAGTTTGTGGGATGCCACAAGACTGCAGTTGATGGCTACTGCTTTTTTGTGTTGCATTGTTTTTCTGCGTCGTTTCGGTGTAGTATATGCGTTTTTTCCACATGCCCAACATGGCTCAATGCAGCGGCGGTCGGGGTGTGGGGGGATGTATCGTTTGTCTTTTTAGTGTGACACTGAACAGCGCAATGCAAGCGGCACTAGCATGGCCCAAACCACGACAACAAAGCCATCTCTCACTTCCAAAAAAACCAGCCTCTCTGCCTCCTATAAGCAATTTTGCCCCACAAAAGCATGCCAAAAAACGCAGTTTACAACCGCCCAAACACGTGCTGCTCTACCCCCTACCCCCTCCCTTATATATAGAAACAACCCGACCCTCAAAACCAAGAAAGAGAAAAACAGCCAAAAAAAGGCCAAACATTACTTCTGCTTCTGCAGCTTAATCAACTCAGACTTAGAAATCCTTGCCCGCGTCACCTTGCCATGATGCTTAGCATTATGCAACTCCACCAACTCATCAAGATCTTCCTTGCCGAACGGCGTTTTCAAGGAAAAACCACATACAGGACACGTAAATATAGCAAACTCTGCTCTACTCACACATTCACCTCCCAACCAACCGCTTGATAGATTCTTTTATGGACGGCGAATTAAAGCTTGCCTAAATCCAACCCCACAACCGTGTATCCGATATGGTTCTGTATCGGATATGCTTGTTTTTGGGGTTATCCGATATGAAAAAGTATCGGATGGCCATCCCTATAGGTTTCTGAGTTTCTAATAAGCTCCAATATGTCGGCGGCCTCATCCCTCTATAGAAAACAACAAAGAACCACAAAAAGACACCAAATAGGTCACCCAATAGAAGAGCAACGAAAAAATAACGGTAATAACAGTCTACTGGACAAGGAGACCCTAACGCTTATGGTGCAGGTCGAATACGACAAAAAGCCGATGCAATGTATATTTGGGTAAGAAAGGCAAAGTATGACATAAGCGAGGAACTAGCCGAAAACGTCATAATCGACCTCGATAAAACCGGGCGAATTATCGGTATAGAAGTGCTTGACGCCTCAAAAACGTGGGACAAGAACTGGTAACCAAAATACTCAACACTGAAAAACTACAAGCAACAGCATAACATTAGATCAAAGGTTTTATGGGTTTTTTCTATAGTTGTTGTTGCTAAGAACCCCCTATACACAACAACAACCAGCGCTTTATGCAGAAAACCGCTTTTTGGCATCAGTTTACGGTGAAGATTGATAACTGGTTGTGCAAGCTTCCACAAACAGAGAAACCTTTTGGTCCACTGTAGGCTCAACAACTGCAATTTCCCACCAAAAAATATCCGCCCCTTAATGGCTTCTGCAATGTCCCTAATAAAAGACAAATATGCCAGCCGGCAACGGCCCATCCCTCTATAGAAAACAACAAAGACTCGATAATAGCCGCTAATTATGAGTGTAGCTCCTTCCCTTGTGGGTTAATGGATAGAAACCTATGGCAGAGGCGTAGCTATTCGGGGTCTGAGAGGTTTTCAATTACTTGCGGATTTTTCCACTGAATATATTGTTTTTCGGTCTTAAATTTCTCGATAATTTCATCCATAAAACTATTTAGAAATACATTGGTATCCTTAAATTCAGGATTATTTATTACCTCTTCATCTTCTTTGCGTTTTAAGTAATTTAGAAAAGCTTCTGTCCTTTCAAATCTTTCTTCAATGATTTCGGTGTCGCGTGACTTTCGAATTAGATTTAGTACTTCTTTATCCCTAATCGGTGTATCGATAAGCACTAAGTCTAAATAAGAAAATTTAGCGATTAAATCACTCAGATAATATTGACCTGTCGATGTGATTCTGACATAATGTGCCGTGTCATACCCTTCAGAAGACTGATTGTCAAATTCAACAAGCCCATGTAACGCTAACTTCTTTAAACAGAATCCAACAGCTTTTTGGCTCACAGAAACCTTTTCCGCTTCGCTTAATAGATCTCCTATTAGAATGTATCCGGTATCTAATTCAGAAAAGCTATTGACTTGGCTTTTTAAGTATGATAGTAGATGTAAGAAAAGGAATTGAACGTTACTTACGGTTGGATTAACATCGAAAACATTCAATACATCACTCCTTTCACCTCTATAGTACTTAAAATCTCCAAGCATTATTGATTTTACAACGTGATGCAAAGGTATATCGTAAGAACCAATTCCTTCTATGATCTCATTTCGATCATACTTATCAAGCATTTCTTTAACATTAGTATTCCCTGAAACAAAATAGGTAGTTACAAAGCGCAGTGCCTCGCGCATATCCCCTCCAGAAACGTCGCAAACAAACCGTAGAATTTCTTTTCCCGCAGTTCTCTTTTTTCTTAATGAAAGAATTAAAATCCTGAAGAACTTACGAAGCTCTTCTTTTGTTCCTTCTTCGATATCAGATGATAAATCTAGCTTTTCCCTTATTAGAGAATCAGGGGCATCTAGTAATCTTAGTGCATACCTAATTCTTCTCCTTAAAAGGGCGTCAAAATAAGGGACAGGAACATGGAATTTTGGTATATCGAATTGATCTAAAACACCGGATTTAATGGATTTAAAGAATGACTCCTCTCTTAAGGTTAGGATAGTTATAGTCTTGAATCGGGCTGTAAAATTCCTAGCAACTAACAATACTTTTTCTTGGAAATCTTTATTCGTTAAATAGTGTTTATCGACGTTATCTAGAACTAGTGACAATGTGTAACCATGCGCTCGTAACAAAGAAAATAATATTACTATCTGGTTATTGTCTGCAGAAATATTATCGATCCCAATCTCCTTAAGAAGTGAGTCGACTCTAGACCTATACCTGCGATTAAAATCATCAACAATATTATCAAAAACATACTGCTCTATTCTCTGTGCGTCAGGGAAGGTTTCCTTGAAATCTACATAAAACCAGAAGACCTTTGGGTCATTCAGAACGATTTTGAAGAAATGATGAACAAAAGTTGTCTTGCCTGTTCCCACTCCGCCCTCCAGTACTATTAACGACCCTTTGGGAACATCATTTTTGAGAAAACGCTGACACTTCTCGAAACTATCGTGGAATCCACCCGCTCGGTAATCTGTCTGGAAAAGCGTTTGAAAGTCAAACTTCTTGGCGTAGTAAGGTGGGGTTTCAAATAATCTTCTTATGAGCAAGCTTGAAGATGAACCAGCAAGCTGGACTTCACGAATATAGCAAAACCTTAGAATATCGAGTTGAGAATCTTCTACTATTGGACCAAAAATTCGATTTATGAACGGTTGTATATATGGTGTTAGATAGTTTCTTACCAAAGAAACATCTGGGTTATGAATGTCTTCAATAGGCTTTCGATAATCTGAGAGTATAGATTCTTCACTAATAAGCTGTCTTAGCGACCCCGCTTCAACATTTTCTTTCGCTAGTAGATTATAAAATAAAGTGCAGTTATTTTTTATGTCTTCTAATGATCGGAAAACTATGCATTTCTTATCTTTCCATGACTCGCCATAACGAAAAGCTTCGAACAGAATGTATTGGTACCCATTACTTATAATCGCATATTTTATACCAATATCAACGCAATATTTTTGTGCTTGATTTATTGCATCAGCGATTGGCTTGGCTGTTGAAATAGCCCCATTTATAACGTATCGACGCTGTGAAAACGATTTAGGTATATCAAAATATACTCCATTCCGCTTTGCCTCTAGAACGAATTTTTTCGTTCCATTAACCCTAAAAATATAGTCGATAAAATCTGGTTTAGAGCAGTGCTCCCTTTCTATATCTTTTTCGCTCCATCCTAACCCTTCAACAAACAATGGGTCGATTAACTTACACCGTGTGTCTGTTTCCGTTAAGTTACTTTTTGAGTAGAGTTCAATTAATTCATCGAGTAACTTAAATAATTTGTCTGCCCCTTCAGCCACAGGTAACCCCTCTCAGTGAAGATTGGCGGTAAGCGTATTTAACCTTAATTATATCAAAAGCTTGAGATAATTTGTGTATTTTTAGTGCCTCCTTCGTTTTGTTTAAATATTAGTATATTGACTATGCTTGTGCAAAAAGAAGGAATATCTTAAGTATGGGTTCCAAGTCTCCAAGAGGCGAATTCGCCGCAAGGCAGTTAGCTAAGAAACGGAAGAATTTCCGTTGGCACGATCGTTACTTTAACAGGCGTATGTTGATGCTCGACGAAAAAGTTGACCCTATGCAGGGTGCACCACAGGCTCGAGGCATTGTCCTTGAAAAGGTCGGTGTGGAGTCTAAGCAGCCAAACAGCGCCATCCGCAAATGCGTCCGCACACAACTCATCAAAAACGGCCGCACCATCAGCGCATTCCTCCCCGGAGACGGCGCCTTAAACGTCGTCGACGAACACGATGAAGTCGTGGTGGAGGGCATCGGCGGAACCCGAGGCGGCGCCATGGGCGACATTCCCGGTGTCAGATGGAAAGTCGTCATGGTCAACGGCACCAGCCTAAACGAACTCGTCTACGGACGAAAACAGAAACCAGCAAGGTAATTTGTCATGTCACAAGCAACAACTAGTTCATCTGAACCGCAGGAAATTATGCTCTTCCAGAAATGGAGTTTCAAAGACATCTCAGTCAAAGACATCGGCCTTCAACGTTACCTAAGCTTAACCCCGATGGTGGCTCCACACAGCATGGGCCGCCATGAACACCAGCGGTTCCGAAAAGCCAAAGTCAACATCGTCGAACGCTTAATCAACGGCTTAATGCGCGGCGGCAAAAACGCAGGCAAAAAAGCCAAAGCAACCAACATCGTCAAAGAAGCCTTCGAAATCGTCTCACTACGCACAGGCAAAAACCCCATCGACGTCTTGGTGCAGGCAGTCGAGAATTCGGCGCCATGCGAAGACACCACACGGGTCAGTTACGGTGGAGTCGTCTACCACCTCTCCGTCGACGTTGCGCCTCAACGCAGAATCGACCTTGCAATCCGCCACATTACCGAAGGCGCGCGGGCAGCAAGCATCAACAACTCACGCAGCATACAGGAAACCGTAGCCGACGAACTCGTCTTGGCAGCGGCTAAAGACATCAAATCTGCAGGCGTCGCTAAACGCAACGAAATCGAACGCGTTGCACAAAGCAGCAGATAAACAAACAACCTTTCTTTCATTTTATTTTTCAGTTTTCTTCTTTTGGCTCTAAAATTCAAGTTTTGATACTGGGGTCAAGTTCGGGCGTGAATCTCAATAATGTCCCCATCATCCAAAACAAAATTTAACCCCACCTTTTTGGGACTAAACGGCAACCGCTTCGCCCAAACCATCGCAAACATAAAATTCGACAGCAACTCTTTATGGATGTTTTTGGCTAACTCGTTTACTGTGGCGCCTTTGCGCAGGGGAAAAGGGTGGTCGCTGTGCGCTTTTTGGCCTGGTTCTTTGGTGTAAATTCGAATTATCCCTAAGGATTCAAAAACTGCTTTCCCCAGTTCCGGTATGCCCAGTTTGCGTTCACAGGACATGGGCACGATGGGTAACTTGTCGGCTACATGCGCCTTGAGACGCCGCAGACTAGCTGCAGTGCCAGGCAAATCCAGCTTGTTAGCCACAATCACCGCAGGCTTGTAGATGGTGTTTTCGTAAATCGCATCCTCCACGTCCTCGAGCGATACGGCACCGCTTATGCGGACCACTGCGTCGCTGATTCGGTAGTTACGCAGCAACTCCTCAACATCTTTCAGGCTACAATCGATGAGTCTGCCCACAACAATAACTCGGAGCCTAGACCCCGCGGGGCGCCTCTCGATTTCCACGCGTCCACCAGTGGGCTTACTAACCAGCAACCGAGTCTTCTCCAACTCCATCAGAATCAGATCCAACTGCTCTACGGGGTCACGGCTTAAATCAAGCATCAAAATTAAGCCGTCCGCGTTACGCGCCAACCCCAACGTAACGTTACCGCCCGCCTTACCCTCCGCCGCCCCCTCCATAACCGCAGGTGCCTCCACAATCTGAAACTGCACGTCCAAATAATTCATGATACCCGGCACTGGTTCATGCGTGCTAAACGGCGTTGGAGTAACGACGACTTTGGAGTTTGTAGTCGCCGACATCAAGCAGCTTTTGCCCACATTAGTCATGCCGACCAGCGCAACCTGCGCTGCCGCAGCTTTCTCAATGAAAAGCTTGGGTCCGCCGCTGCTCTTGCCGGTGCCCAGCCGCTTTTTCTTTTCTAGGTCGTCGCGGATGAGTGCGATTTTGCGGTTCATTTCGCCACGGAGCTTCATGGTGCCCTTGTGATGCGGAACATACTTTAGGAACTCGATCATCGC
>JBNIDO010000099.1:0-8529 GCA_050108095.1 Bathyarchaeia archaeon | reverse complement strand
TCTTGACTCAGAGCCTGATGATTCATCAAACTTTCTTGACTAAAAAGCAGAACAGACTGTGACGGCAGGTAGCAACCTATTTCGGAAAAGCTCGGCTAAATCCTAATGCCATCCAGTAAGAGGTAACAAAATAAATGCGCCTCAGGCTATCAAATGCCAGTGGGGCCCCCACCCCCAAACGAATTTATCCTGCACAACAAACCTTCCCTTTCTTAGTTCAGGTTTAAAGCTAATCAGTCAGTTCTTTGCAGTTTTTCGTCGATACTTAAAGTAGACCAGTAAACCTACACCAATAACAGAAACCGACAAAACAGCAGCTATACACCAGGTTAAAGGGAAAGCTGAGGGCTCAGGGGTTGGAGCGGATTGAGAGGGAACAGACGATGGACTGGGCTGCTCATGATCTATTGGCGTATACCGATGATTCACTTCGCCAATAGCATACAACTCGTCATCCAAAACCGCAACCCCAAACCATATCTGAGGAGTAGGCATCTGAGTCCCATTACTCCAACCGCCAGTCCCAGGATCGAAAATCTGCGTAAAATTACTCCGAGAACCACCATAAACATGACCACCCATAACATAAATTTTTTTTGACGCAAAATCACCCGTAGTCGCCCCTGCAGCTGCCCGCTCAAACCCAACCGGAACCGACTCCACCACAGACCACTCATCCGCCTCCACATCATAAACCTGATTAAAATCATACCATCCACCCAAAAGCCAACCAGCCTGTCCGCCCAACACATAAATCTCACCATCAACAACTACCGACGCAGCATACAATACAGCAGTAGGCAACGAACTTCTTGTTGACCAAGTATCAGTTAGAGGATCATAAACTTCATTTAAATCAGAACAGGTGTTGCCGGGATAGACGTTATGATGCCCTCCACCTAAAACATAGATTTTGCCATCCACAAGATTTGCAGACATACCGTAGCGTGGAGTAGGAATCTCCGCTTTTATTGTCCAAGTATCTGTTAAGGGATCATAGACTTCGTTAACCGCACTATAAACTCCACCTTGCGAATCAAGACCGCTTTCACCACTTATACAGTAGATTTTATTGTCGTATACTGCAATAGCAAAGTCACGCCTAGGCGTAGGCATCGAAGCCTTTGTCTCCCAAGTATCCGTATCAGGATCATACACTTCATTTGTACCCAAATAACGAACAGAAGAGTTAGACCCACCAATCGCAAAAATCTTACCATCAACAACAGCAACACCAAGACCAACCCTAGGAGTAGGCGGAGAAGCCAACGAAACCCAAAAATCACCACTTGCACTAACATCAAGAACCAAAGATGACGACAAAAAAGACACCAAAACCAGAAGAACCAAACCTAATCTCTTCATCGTACCCACCAATTCTAATATCCAAGTAACAACTTAAGCTTTTTTGAACATATCTATTTGTATACAAGGAATTTTTCTGAGTAAAAAAAGAAAAAGGGATAATTTACTTCTTTTTCTTGATTATTACCACAGTTAATAATAGTGCAGTTATAATTGCGCCTGCGATTCCAACTGTAGTTAGATTTAAAGGTGAAGGCTGTGCATCCGCCATTTGCTGTGTCTCAAGTAGTTTATCATAGGGTACACCGCCGCCTGTGGGTATTGCGTCACAGCGTATTATTTCTGAAGTGTCTGCCCAAATTTGAACCTGAATAGTGGTAACGAGTCCAGGATAGATATCGTCTAGAGGCAAAGTAATCAGCCAGTAAGGATACAGATACAATGGTTCCCTGCTCTTAGTTAGCAATTCCGCGCGTATGTGATCATGCACAATATTGAAATCGTAAACTTCAGACTCCCCAATTTTCCAAGAGAAATTTTCTACGTATTTCAGCGCTATGTCTATAGCTTCTTCTTGCGAAACCTCTACTTCAGTCCCGCCTATTGTGTAATAAGATCTATCATCCTTGAATGCATAAAAAAACCCATTTTTGAAACTAACACTAAGGCCAGTGTAGTCTGCACCGTTGAAAGAATCTCGCCAGTCTACCGATGAAATAATCGAATTAGTAGTTGAAAGCTTTAAGCTATTCATTGTTTGCGAGCTGTTTTTTTCAGTATCAACGTCCTTTAACATATTTCGGTAAGTTTCGATATCCGGATCGTTAGAATATGCCTGATATTTCTCAAGGAATCGTTCAGCATTTTCGCCAGTTGTTGCCAATTTTGGTTGTGTGCATTGGGGGGTACCTGTAATTGAGTCGATTAAGCAATATGTCAAGGTGCCGTTAATGAATTTGTAGAGTACTTCGAGCGTGTTTTGCTCTGATTTAAGGGTATATTTACCAGTTATTTGCAGAAGCCCATTAAGTGTTGGCATATTATTTGAAACTTCACCATTATGTATTATCTCATATTTGGTTAAGTCAAGCGACGCTACATCACTCAAAAAAAGCAATACCTCATCCGAATCATTTGTGCCAGATGCAAATCCACTAGCTAGTTGCAGACAAGGAAGTAGTAGAAAAAAAGCGAGGAGAATTGGCCAAATTTTTTTGATATATTGTCTTTTCATTCGATATCACCTCTTAACTAGGAATAACGTGATCCGTGTCGCCCCATGCTCGCATATACGACCATATGTCGTCATGCCCTGGGACACCATCCCACGCCCAATACCCAGTGTGAAGTTGGCATGCACCATACGATGCTTGAGAATGTGTGTCAGACGCCGCTAGATCAAGTGCGTTTTTTACTGAAAACGTGCCACCGCTTAGAGCATAGTAGTAGAATAACGATGCGAAATGCGCGTATTGATAATCGCCATATTCTGTCGATTCAATGAAGTTAATTGAAACATTCACGAATGATATGAAACACCGATCACTAGTATCAGAAGTATTTGTGTACCCGTCATAAGCTAAGTCAAGGGTCCCCATCCATGAGGCGATCATGCCCCAACTATGATCACCTGCATAGCCGCCTTCGAATAGGGGGTCTGCATGACCACATGCCCAAAGAAACAGAAGACCAGTA
Organism: Bathyarchaeia archaeon; assembly: GCA_050108095.1. Taxonomy (GTDB): domain Archaea; phylum Thermoproteota; class Bathyarchaeia; order Bathyarchaeales; family Bathycorpusculaceae; genus Bathycorpusculum. Next base: position 5,529 of record JBNIDO010000099.1, on the reverse strand, counting down.
TTTTCTCTGTTAAGTCTCTCGTATATCTCCCAATCCTTGATTACATTATCAGTGCTACCTGATTCCCAATCATGCAGACCATAATGAGTTAATTCGCAACCGTCTTCATCGCAGCCGCAACCGGGGTAAATATGACCCTTGTAAAAGACGGTGGTGTAGTCACGGTTGTTTTCAGTATCATAAACTGCAGTGTAAACGTTTTCCGGCTGAGTGTCGGGGCCCCAATAGTTATTACATCTATCGTATCGTCCTGTTGAAGTATACAAATTGTAAACATAATTGCAAACTGATTCTGACAGGTCTTTTTCTGCTTGACCACCGAGATTAGGATTGGAGCTCGGATAGTAACCAGTACCCCAAATGAGACTAGCATAGTTTAAGCTTGGCCATGTGCTCCATTGCTGTTGTGGTCCCCAGCTACCATGAGCAGGTTCAGGAGAAACATAGTTTCTAATCTTAAAAGCATAAAACCGCTCTACCCCGAAGCCATATGTCGAGTGGCGGGCAATACCAAGGTGAACAAAATATCCTGGTTCAGTATTGTACTCATTCACTCGTACTGTTCCGTCAATTGAAACATGTATGTTGCCATTTAGCTTCCACATTTTAATATTTTTTAAGACATAGTCAGAATAGACTTGCTCGCCCGTATCATAATCAACATTGCCGCCAACACCCGCATGGTTAATCCAGTTTTTATCGGCAACCCAGTGGTCACGTAAACTTGTAAAAGCAACGCCATAATCAGCTTCGCTATATGTTCCATGTTCAATGTTAAATAGACCGCCAAAAATTTCGCCGTTAACCTCAGAGTAATGTAGGAACCAAAAAGGTTGATTGACTCCATAAGCACTCTCGATGATCCAAGAATCTGGAAGCGAGTTTTGTTTTGAACGAAAACCTCTTCCGTTCCACCAATTGTGAGTATCCATATCGGAGACTTCTATAAAGTGATATGTCGAATCTATCCAATAGGTGGGATTCCCAGTTCTATAAGCAGTTGGCCACCTATAGGTACTCAAAGTACCGCTATCAAATGGTTCTCCAAACGGAAATGTGTTATCAAAATTCGAAGTTGTAGACGCACCAGCATTCCCATAATACATGTAAATTATGGCGTCAATCGTGCTAATGTCATCCTGTATTTCTACCCAGAAAACAGCCTCATTTCCAGACACACTTTCACGCCAATAATCAAGCACAGTTGCTCCATTATTATCCGTAAACCGTATGTCAGAAAAATCGGATTTGCACAAGGTTCCTACGTATACATGTTGACCAGAATCCGTACCAGCGCTTCTATGGACAACAATCCGTACCTGATAATTTGTCCCGGCACCAGCAGCGCTGTTAATTATGTGGGCCTTACGATATGCCCAACTGCTGCTATACCAAGGGTCTAGAAAATAGAAGCGGCCATTAGCTACTGCCTTTTCAAGAGTTTCTTCATTGGGCTTAAAACCTACGTAGAACTCGTGGACTTCGCTAGAGAACGCAGGAACAATAGTTAGCCACATTCGCAAATAATAATTCTTGTTCTGCTCGATCGCAAATTCGCTAAGATACCATGTATTCATACCCTGAAAATCAAAAGCCGAGATTTCAAAATCGTCATAATTGCCAATTTCTTTCCATTCTGAGTAATCAGATGTGTTCCAGTAGATAATACGCGAATCCATGTCTGCCACGTCAAAGTGTCGAAGTAGTACACGATCTGATTTTGAAGCTATTGTTTGATTTTTTCCATCAAGAGTATTCTCTCGATCCACCCAGACATAACCGTCGTATAGTGACTTATCTGAACGTGTTGTGTAATTATACCCCACTTTGCATGCAGGATCATCAAAATAGGGGTTTAAATCTGAGTTGTGCTGTGTTACCTCCTCTCGTGGTTCATATAGTTCTAGGCTGGTTGGGTAGCCAAAACTGCCATTAAAGCCAAGGCAAAAATCCACTCCTCCTTCGTACGCTTTACTGGTCACGTTAAAGTAGACATATCCATCGGCAGTAAGAGTATGCGGACTCGCCGAAATGCGATACTTTTCATTTTCAACATAGACTCTATCGCCAGCAATTATAGGACTCAAAGGTGTGCTTTCAGCAATCGAAAACGGTAATAGCGATAGTAAAAGTATCGCACAAATTACAATTGAAAATATTGCAGCTTTGTTCATTTTTTATTTTCCTCTTGCAGAACTGCTTTCCTCTACTTTGTCGTATGCCAACAAGAGCATATATGCTTTATTATCAGTTCATATTCGATTCTTAAACCGATTAAGAGTCAGTTTCAAAAGCAAAACAGAACAATGCCGTTATAGGGTCACCCGACCATGAACTTGAAATAAAGTGTAGACGTGTCTAAATCTAATCTAACTACCCCATCAATTCAATAATTTTATATACTTATCGCTTGCAGTATACTTCGATAGTAAATCAATCGATAATGCGACTTCTCACATGGACCAATTGATATAAAACCCTAAAGTGTTTAAAATGAGGGAACCTTGGAAAAATGAGACCCATGAAAGAATGATAAGAGCATTTTTAGACATATTGATTCTTGTAAAATTGGAACACAAATCAATGAATGGGTATGAAATAACCGCTTTCATTATTAAGAAATTTGGCATCACGATTAGTACAAGTGTGGTATATTCTACGCTATATTCTATGGAAAGAGATGGGTTGGTTAAAGGCGACTGTAACAGAAGAGGTAGAGTCTACGAATTGACCTCGAAGGGCAATAAAACCCTTGAAAATGTTCAAGACGAGCTTGAACAAATCCAATTCTTCATAAATAAGTTGCTAAGCAAAAGACAAAATGCTGAGTTGAAAGATACGTCATTGTTTAGTTAAAAGCTTATACAAGCGGAAGTTTTTCTTGAAGACTATTGGAGTCAAAGTCAGCCAATGTTTCGTTAAAACCTAAAAAATCGGTAAAAATCGAATAGGAGAGAAACGAAAAATTTTAGCGCAAGAAATCGCCCAGTTGCTATAACATAGCTTGTCTATTTTGACAGCGCCAATCAAAAAGCACTTAGCCTTTTTCTTGCCGTTCACTCAGTTTAATTAGCCAACGATTCAACTTTACGGGACAAGGGTTTCTATTTCTTTTTTTGTCATCGACAAATCAATCGACCTCCTTGAGTTCTTTAACCTCTTTAACGCCTGCCTCAATGAACACTTTGATATGCTCTTGGGCGCTGCTGAGTAGCTTTTCGTATTTGGCTTTCTCCTCTGGCGTTTGAGCTCTGTTCAGCTGTATCTTCCATGACGCAGCTAAATGCTTCCATTCCGAAAGAGCCTCAGATTCTATCCGCCGCATCCGCACCAAATAATCAGCTTCTAGGTGAATGTAGCTTTTGACGCCCTGAAACCAGCCTCAGCTTCTTAGCTTCATCTTTGGAGGCGTCTGGCTCTTGGAGCCGCAGAGCAACCCACAGTAGCCCAGTCATCTCCTTTCTTCGAAGGAAACTCCTCTCAAGTTTTACTGCTTTACGTCTGTAAGAAATATTTGAGCTCTAATTTGGGAATAAACTTTTATGTTATTCATAGCGTTATTTAGGCGATTAAGGGTTGGCCTACCATAGCCCAAACTGCCCTTCTCGAAAAACCCCTGTTAACCCTTAATCATGGCGCGTCAACCCAGGCGTGCCATCAAACCCTTCTATGTTACTACTAACTTACATAGAGCGCTTTCAATGGATTAGATGGAAAGAAGAAAAAACCGTTGCTGCAAGCACTAATTTTTTCTTCTTCTCGAATGATTAAATCAGTTGCAGACAGGAAAGAACTATGCCACCGATAAAGAAGTAGTCGGCAACAAGTGCTGTACGACTACTCTCATGAAAGACCTGTTAGCCCTGAAGGCCGGCAACCCACTCAATTATCCCGAAGCCAGCAACCTATCCTTTAACACCGATCTTCTTTAGCTTTTCCCCATACCGCCTCTCCTTAGCGCCCCCATAAACCTCACGACGAGTCAACATAAACCAAATAATCTTAAGCATCTTACAAGCCACAGCCACAGCAGCCTTCTGCTTCCCACGCCTAGAACACACCCGCTCATAAAACTCTCTAAGCTTCACATCATGATTCACCGCGATCCACGCCGCCTCAACAATAGCCCACCTAAGCACACCAGACCCTTCCCTAGTAATACCGCCATGAAACTCAACCTCACCAGACTGATGAACACTCGGCGCCAAACCAGCCCAAGAAACCAACTTCTTATAGTTATCAAACCGCTCAATCGTGCCAATCTCAGACTTAATCAACACCGCAGTAAACACATCAACCCCCGTCAAGCTAAGCAGCAAACGAACATCATCCTCCTCAGAAGCCTTCTGCAGAATCGCCGCATCAACCCCCTCAACCTGAACACCAACAAACTCAATCAACGAAACATGATTCTCCACCAGCAGCCGATCCAACCCATTGAACTTCAACCTGCCAAGCCACGCCCTTCCCGCCTTCCCATACAAATCCGACCTTTCACAGCGGTAGCCATACTTATCCAAAATAGCATGCACCTTATTTTTCTGCATCGTACGCAACCTAACAAGCGAAAGCCTATGCCTCACCAACGCCCGCATCTCTCGTAAGTAGCCAGGCGGCACATAACTCTCAGAAATCAAGCCAGCCTTCAACAGCAACGCCAGCTTTCTAGCGTCTACCTTATCCGTTTTCTTCTTCCTTGAAGAGGCTCTGGTCTGCATCGGGTTCGCAAGCACCACCTTAATGCTCCTAGAGTCTAACGCGTCGTATATGTTTAGCCAAAGATTCCCCGTGGACTCCATAACGACTCTGTCTTCAACTTTCAACATTGCTTCTAACTCGCTTATTCCTTTGTTGCTGTTTTCAAAGAAAAACTCGTCTTCAACGTCCCCTTTCTGGTTGACGACGGCTACCCTACATTTGGCCTTGCCCACGTCTATTCCAACATACCTAACCATTTCTTTTTTCCCTCTCCGGCTGGCTTCAGGCTGCATACTCTCATTCGGGCGCTTGGCCCAGTTCCTTAGCAGCTCAGGTTAAGTCCAGTCTACTTCACGGTCGCACAGGACCAAGTAGTCGACGGACGAACCAGCCAAAAGAGACTATCAACTCAAGTCTTTCATAAGGTCTACTTCAAGAGTCCGCTAAGCTCAAAGAAGAACAACAACACGCTGAATTTTCAAACTGTTGTTGTTCTTTCGACTTAGTAAGTAAGAATAGTTCGATCAAGACCGCCCTTTAATCGAAAGAAGAAAAAATTTTCTTTTTCTGAAAAATATCGCTTTTTTCTTCTTCCGCTAAAAGAAGAAGACAACGGTGTGTGTGCAGGTAATTGTCTTCTTCTTTTACTTATAAAACTCTAATTCAACCTTAAGTCGAAAGAAGAAGAACAGCTTTCCCATAGGAAAACAGCCGTTTTTCTTTTCCAACAATTAATGACCGGGGTAGCAAGATAAAAATATTTTTTTCTGCATGCTTGGTTCCTTAATAAAAGATTATTTCATTAGAGCATTATAATCGGTTACACGCCAT
>JBNIDO010000098.1:0-8733 GCA_050108095.1 Bathyarchaeia archaeon | reverse complement strand
TGCACAGTTGGAGTCACGAAATTAAAGACATGATGGGCGGCATGGGCATAAACGCCATAGAAAGCCTCCGCGGCAACCGTCTTGCACTCCGAGGCGTCGGCTTAACCAAGCAGGAGCTACGGATACTCGGCGTGAAAATGGCAGGAGAGTAAAAGTATGCAGGTACCAACAAGAATTAACCCCAAAACAATCGCTCCCAAATACGAGAACCGCGTCACAGTCGAAGGCACAACCGTCAAAGTCGACGCCTGCGACATCTATTACCGAGACCTCAACACTATCCTCCGCGCAGTTATCCAATGGGAAGGCACTGAACGCATCGAAGTCCACAACGTCTGTGGACAACGCTACATAGGCACCGACCTAAACACAACCTTGCCCATTGACCTGTACGGCACACCCGGCAACGACTTAGGAGCATTCATGAACGGCCCCCAAGTCACTGTACACGGCAACGCACAGGACGGCTGCGGCAACACCATGAACGAAGGCCAAATCGTTATCCATGGACACGCAGGCGATGTCACAGGACACAGTATGCGCGGCGGCAAAATCTTCGTCAAAGACTACGTCGGCTACCGCGGCGGCATCCACATGAAACAGTACCAAAAGAAAGTGCCAACCCTCGTCATCGGTGAAACCGCAGGCGACTTCTTAGCCGAGTACATGGCTGGCGGAGTGATCTGCATCTTGGGCTTGAACCTAAAAGAAGGCGAAAAATGCAACGCACGTTTCGTCGGTACAGGCATGCATGGGGGAGTCGTCTATGAACGCGGCGAATTCCTCTGTCCAGTCGAAGGCACCAAAACTGAAGAAGTGGGCAAACGGGACATGGCAGTCATCACACGCCTGGTCAATGAGTATTGTGGTTACTTCGGCGGCGACCCCAAAGCTGTCTTGGACCACAAGTTCAAGAAGATTTTGCCGTTGTCCAGTCGGCCTTATGCGAAGCTGTTTTCGCATTAATTCTCTTTTTAGACAATAGTGTTTTCTTTTTTTATGTGTGACCCAACATGTACCATCACTGAAAAACCAGACGGGAAAGACCCAACTGCCAAACAGTAAGTTAACGTTGATATACATAGAGTTGAGCACTTAGGCCTGTTCAGTTCTGCCTTCTTGGTTTTCCCCAGGCTCCTGTATTGCCTGCCGCTCTTCCTCCGCCTCCTTCTGCTGCCTTTCCGCCGCATCCTCTTTGATGGCGTCGCCGAAAACCTTGCGCAAATCCCTCTTGAGCGTAGACATATCCTGAGTTAACCCAAAGTAATCAGCAAAGTAATCGGTGGTCTTCAACGCCAACGACCGCCCACTCCGCTCCGACATAATCAACCCCATGTCCTTTAGCAGTTTTACGTGTCCATAGGCGTGTTGTCCGCGGACTTCTATGACTCGTTTCTGGGTGATGGGTTGGCGGTAGGCGATGTAGCTGAGGGTTTTAAGTGGTCCAGAGGAGAGCAAGGGGCGGTTGACAAGTCTCTTGATTAGCGGGGTGAACTCTGCTTTAACCTGCAAGACGTAGCGGTCGTCTTTGAGCGCCAAAATCTCCATGGGGCTGTTGCGGGCTTTGTACTGTTCCATAAGGGTCTCTGCATAGCCGATGATGCGTTTTTTGCTTCTACTCCCAACTGCCTGACACATCTCGTTAATGTCCAGCGGGCGTCCTGCGACGTAGAGAGCGGCTTCAAGGAGGTTGAGGGCGTGCAGTTTGCGTTCGTTGGTTTCCACGGCTGGCTCCGCGGTTTCAGGGAGCGTAGTCTGCGCTACCTCACCTGTTAGAGCCACAGTTGGCTTGGATAACTTGTTTTGTTTAACTTGTTGGTCGTTCGGCTTTTCCAACTTTTAGGTTCCCCACTGCTATGTAGAGTTCTTCGGTTTCCTCGTTCTGCCACAGGCTAACTAATCCGTCCTGGGCAAGGAAAAGTAAATAGATAAACATTCTTAGCGCTTCAATGCGGGTTGCGCCTTTGGATAGGGTGGTAAAGTCGATGATGCCTTGTCCACCGGTTTTTTCAACCAAGATTGCGTAGAGTTTGTCAATCTGCATTTCGAGTTCAGCGATGAACTTGTCAAATTTGGGCAATAGGTCAGTGACTGCTGGAAGAACCGGGTGCTGTTCGACTACGGGGCGGAGGCTTAGGAGTTTCTCGCCTTTGAGTACGTCGTCGAGGACCTCGAGCAGGTGCTGGATGGTCGTTGAGGTTAATTCATGGCGAAGCGGCAAGAACAGGGGCGGCGGCACGAAATCTGTTGGGATTTTCGGTGGAGGGGCAGGAGGCTCCTGTAATGTGAGTAGTAGCTTGGATTTCATGAGGTAAATCAGCGCTGAAGAGTCCAGTGCGACACCTGAGGCTCGGAAATCCACTTTTTCAGGGGCACTCTTCTCCATCTCCGACAGAAAAGTACGCAGCAAATAAGCTATGTTAACGTTCCAAGGGGTCAGTTTTTCTAGTTTGCTGATTTCGAAGAGGATGTTCCAGGGCGGCCGCAGGTAGAAGGGTCTGCGCATCGCGGAGATCTGAGTGTTTGACGCCATTATGCAGCATGCGCCTCCGCTGGGAATTTAGCTGTCACAACGTTGGAGATGCCGTTGCGTTCGTAGACACCGTAGACCTTCTGGGCTTTGTTAACCATCTCTGGGCGTAAGCTGATGACTATAAACTGGGTTTTGCCTGCTTCCTCAAGCAGCGTTTCGGCTAGTTTGGTCGTGTGGAAAGCATCTAAGTGAGCATCGACTTCGTCGAGGATGTAGAAGCTGGCTGGCGAGAACTCTTTAAGCGAAAAGATAAACGCCACCGCGGATATGGAGCGTTCGCCACCGCTGGCTCCACTGACGACGATGCTGGGTTTGTTGGGGAACTGGACGATCATGTCGATGCCTCCCGAGAAGGGTTCATCTGGGTTCTCCAGTTTAAGGGTAGCTGAGCCGCCGCCAGTCATCTTTTCAAAGTACACAGTTAAGCTGGCGTTAATCTTGTCAAATGCATTCATGAAGACCCTGCGTTTTTTAGCTTCAATCTCATCCATAAACGCGACGATAGCTTGCTTTTCCCGTTCCAATTCGTTCAGGCGTACCGAAAGCTCCCGGTAACGGCTGATTTGATCGGCGTAATGCTGTGCGGCAAGTTGGTTGATGGCGCCGATGCGGTCCATTTCAAACTGCATCATGCGGATGGTTGTTTCAGCGTTCTGCACCTGCCGCTCATTGACCTCAAGTGGCTGCTCGTAACCGTACTGTTTGAGTTGAGCTTGAAGCTGCTGAAGCCGTAGTTGCGCGGTCTCCATGCTCACATGCAGTTGGTTCTGTAGCTTATCGGCCTGCTCGTACTCAATGTCCAAAGTGCGTAGTTCGGCGTCTATGGAGTCGATTTGGGAGGTGAATTTTTTGGATTCTTCACGGGCTGAAAGCACGGCGTTGGAGAGTTCTACCCGGCGCTTCTCAAGTTCCTCCGCTTCCGCTTTGACGGCGTCCCGTTCCGTTGTAGCGTCGGCGACTTCTTTCTGTAGTTTCTCCTGTTGCTGCATAATCTTTGTAACTTGTATCTTAGTGTTTTTGTAGCCAACGCGCAGGACATGGTCGAATTGGGATTGGTTGGTGTTGATTTCGGTTTGCAGGGAGCCGATGCGTTGGCGCAGGGTGTTGGATTCTTCGCCGAATTTTTCCCTTTGCACCTCAAGCTCCTGAATATGAGCTACATCAGTTTTTAGCCTGAGTTCAGCGATTTGGGTGTGAATTTTTTTTAGGTTAACTTGGATGTTGTTGCGTTCGTTGCGGTAAACCGCCATGCGCCCACGGAACGCAGCTGCTTCACGCTCCAATTTACCGCCATACTTGTCGATGTGGCGAATGTTGAATTGTGCACGTTTAACGCCTCGGCGAACCCTGATGATTTCTCGGTCCAATGTCGTGATGCCCTCGGCTAGTCGTGTCATCTGGATTCTGGTGTAGTCTAAGTCTTCTTCGATGGTTGCGATGTCGCTGCCCCGCTGGGTTAGGTGTGTTTGGAGTGCTTTGACGGCTTCGTCGAGGCTTTTGAGCGCGTTTTCACTGGGGATGATGGTTGAGAAGTCGATTGGGGCGCGGTAGTAGCCGCTTTCGAATGCGCCGGGTTCGTAGAGGTCGCCGTTGACTGTGACTGCGCGATAACCCTCGTTGGATAAAGCGAAGGCGACTTTGTCGTTGGCGGTTAGGATGGTGTCGCCGAAAACATAGTTGACTGCTAAATCGACGCTGCCATCGTACTTAATTAAACCCGAGAGGGAACCCATGACGCCTTCCCGTTTGGGCACAGGCTTATTCTTGGGGTTGATGGCACCCTGTAGTGGGATGATTTTGATTCTGCCCAGCTTCATGCGTCGAAGAGTCTCAGCACATGTGAAGGCAACATCGATGTCTTTGACTACGAGCGCGTCAAGCCAGCCTGTGGCAGCGGCTTCGATGGCTTTCTTGTAGCTCCGATCGATTTTGATGAGGCTGCGGAGTCTGCCGTGGATGCCGTTGATGGCGCCGACATTGCCCATTTCCTCGATGCTTCGAAGCGCCTTTTCCTCTGCCGCAATAGTTGCTGCAAGGTCCCGCTGAGTGGCAAATTCGACGACGGCTTCTTTGGCTGAACTCGCGACTTTCTCGGCTTCAGCAATCTCTTTTTCGACCGTTTCCTTCTGCAGTTTTTTCTTTTCGATGATGTGCTCGAGGTTTTTAAGCTGGGCTCTCTGGTCACGCTGCACCTGCTCGAGTTCACCTAGCGACTTCTCGATTTCGGCGTGGCTTGTGATGAATTTTTCTTTGCGGACGTTTAGGTTCTTGATTCTGCCTACACAGAGCCGCAGCGCCGCTTTGTCCTGCTTATACTCTGAACGCAGAAAAGCCAGCCGCCTCACATAGCCCTCGATTTGCCCGTCGAGTTGGCGTATCTGCTGGTTGTTGCCGTCTAAGCCCTCCCAGAGCTGGGCGGTTTCCTTTGCTAAAGCTTCATGTTGTGCTTGCTTTTCAGCCAACTCTGCCTCAACCTTTTCGAGTTCACTGCGGCAACGGCGGATTTTGAGGCGGTTGTCACGTATTTCCTGTTGGAGAGTCTCATGTTGGGCAACGTTGTTTTCGCTTACCCGTTTCAGGCTGTCGAGGCTGGCTTGCCCAGAATTTATCTTTGTGTTCAGTTCGGTTAGTTTAGATTTTAATTCGCCGATTTTTATTTGAACCTTCAGCACTTCGCTACCGCCCTGTTCCAAGCTTTCACCACTGAGTTTACGCCAGTCACCCTCAATTTCATGGCGTCGGTTACGGCGCAAATCTCGTTGTTCCCGGAGTTTATCGACCCGTTCCTGCACACGTTGGGCTTGGGCGGTGCTTTCGGCGATTTTAATGTTCTGCGCTGCTATGTCGCTTGAGATTTTGACGGCTTGGAACTTGCGTGTTTCGGTTTGGATGACGTTGTAACGCAATAGTTGGTTGCGTTCGCGTTCTAGGTCGTCGAGACGTTTTTGGACTTCATCGATTCTGCCCATAGCGGTGCGAATCGAGATGTCGGCGGTGCGGAGTTTTTCCTCGGCCTCAGTTTTCTCTGAGTCGTACTGGGCGATGCCGATGAGGTCTTCGATGATTTTTCGGCGTTCCTGAGAGGTTAAATCGGTTAGTCGGGTGATGGTTCCCTGTGGGATGATGTTTTGGCTCATGCTGGATATTGCGGCCATGGAGAGGGTTTCGGTGATATGTGTGCGGCTCATTCTGCGTCCGTTGAGGCGGTAGACGCTCTGTCCGTTACGGTAAACTTCCCTTGAAATCGTGACGGTGGTGGTGTCTACGGGCATTAAGCCGTCGGTGTTGTCGAATTGAACCACGACTTTAGCCATCTTTGCTTTTTCTAAACCGCCTTTCTCGGAACCGTGGAAAATCAGTTTTGCAGAACTCTCCGCGCGGAGCCGTTTGGTGCTGAGTTCTCCAAGCGAGAAGAGCATGGCGTCCATGATGTTGGTTTTGCCGCTTCCGTTGGGGCCTGTGATGGCTGTGAACCCCTTGTCTAGGTTAACCTTGACTGTTTGGGGTCCAAAAGACTTAAAGCCCTTTAACTCGATTTTTTTGATATACGGCATTGAGTCTTTATCCTCACGGAAAGATACATGTTTCTTTTTTAACATGTCATCAACAAACGTATAAAAGCTTATACTTGTGCTACTGCGTTTATACTTATGCTACTAAATGAAGACATTGCCTCAAGGAAGATTATCTAAAAACAAAATCGATAAAAACTCGATTCGACCAATCCAGCCATTGACACTTTTTGCATAGCAGCTCCTACGACGCTGTTTCAAAAAAACAAATTCCGCCAGCATAGTAGAAAACTTTTAGACACACCTAAGTCAATGGCTAATTGTAATGTAGAATGGCAGTCTATTATGCAACGATGAGGGGTGGAACTTGGGCCTTCATGGTGATTTCTGGGCTTATTCTTTGACAGATCATTAGTAGCGAGTTTTGGGTTGCATTTAAGAGATCTTTTCCTTGTCTTGTAAGTTGGTAGATTTTGCGTGGTCTCTGAGAGGTCATGTCCCAGGCGCTTTGGAGTACTCCTTTCTTCTCCAATAGTCCAAGCAGAGGGTAGATAGTGCTGGGTCCGAAGTATACGCCGAAGTCTTTGCGGATGCTTGTGATTAATTGGTAGCCGTGCATGCCTTGTTTTAGGTGTTGGAGGATTATCATGTCTAGGAGTCCTTTTGCGAGTTTGGTTTGGGCTTCTTTTTGGTTTTTGGCGTTCATTTCCCATCACCGCATTATATCTTATTTATCAATATAACAGCAAATAAAGGCTTGCACATAACCCAAGCATATCAAAACATGATCTGTCCAACATAACTGCACAAAGCACCATAGGAAACTAGCCGAAAATCCATATTTTCGCTAAAGAAAATGCCAAACCCAATCTGTACAACACATGGACACAAAACAGCTCTCTTGACAGCATCATCGAGGCCGTATTTGCGGCTTAACAATCACTTCATAGACTAACCCCAATTGCCTCCAACTCATAAAAAAGCTTGGTTTTGATCGATATACGATACACCTATCCAGTATGTAGTTACGGGACGTAGTCACATTTTCTTTTATCTTCCTTCGATTCAAATGCTAAATAGGAATACGAAGTAGCCACCTTTTCCTAAACAGGAGGTGAGTATTACATTGATTAGGATTCTTTATACCATCGGCTGGATAATGGCGTTTATTGGAGGCTTGATTCTAATTTTCCTCGGCATTGCTGCGGCATTAGGAATTTTCTTTTTTATCTTTTATCCAGCTTATGCACTTGGCGCTTTCTTCTGGGGTATAGTAATAGGTATAGGAGGCTTAATTTGCGTTTTAGGAGCAAGGTTTATTCATCATTTGGGGCCTGCAATTTTTCTATTACTTGTTGGAATAGGCGCTTCATTACTAGGCGCATGGTTTGCAGCTTGGTTAGTAATAATCGGAGCCATACTTGGTATACTTTCGAGACTATAATACACAATAGCAATAGGTGCTGGGAAATAAGATGCACAGACAAATTCTTTAGCCGACTGAAAAAAAAGAAATATTTTACCAGCCGTTGGGTTTCATGGCGGCGAGCATTTGAGCCTGGAATACGTAATCGCCATCTTTGCTCCTTAAAATCAACCTGAAGATGAGTTCGTAAATCATTGTTATTCCTCTTGCCACAAGAAGCTCTCCTTTCTCCTTACAAGACAATGCAGAGTTGTGAGTCTTAATAGGAATATTCCAAGAATCGATATATTCTCGTTGCCGAAAGACGCCGAATTAAGAAAGTTTCTGACGAGGTACATAGCCGTTAATTGAGACCCCGGTATAGAAGAAAACAGACGAAAAAGAGAAAAAGGTGCAGTTGGTTTCGGTTAGTATATTGCACGTTTAGGAATGTCTCTTATTAACCTATAAGTGTATAAAAGTTAGAAAAAGAAGCGACAGCAGAAGGTGCCCTTGCTGATTTGTGATTGGTGCGGAAAAAAGATTGATACAGAGCCTAAACGGATAACATTTTATCAATTACAAAATTATGTTAATAAACCAATAATTTGCCAAGATTGCCATAAACAGATTTAGAGAAATCCATCCTCAAATGACAGAGATGGACGAGTCTAAGCAAAGTGTATACTTACTTGGGATTGCCAAATACTATTTTAGTCGGGTTTTTTACAATCTCTTTAACGGTCACGGTTTCATCATTTACTATGATTTCATTTACTGTGCCAAAGAGAGCGGTATACCCAATAGTTTTGATTTGCATTATCTTTCTCTACAGTAACGCATTGCAACCAATTTAGTTTAAAAAAGTTGCCCACTTCATTCAGAAATTGAATTTCTCGTATTAGATAATGACTTTTAGCGCCAAAACATAATGATACGCAATCAGAAATGGCGCTGTTACTATCAACTGACATATCGCTCATGCTAAAACCAATAGAACTGACACTTCGCTTTTTGCACTATTTAGGTAGGTCTCAAGACACAACAAAACAAGACAACACTAACTATATTGAAAATAGAAAATAATAAAAAAAATATGAGTCTATGCTTGAGGTTGCTGAGGCTCTTGAACCCAATAGTTAAGTTGCAGGTGACCTCTTAGTTTTACGCCTGTACATCAAGAGCAGCACCACGATTATTGCCGCCATTATCACTACTATTACAGCCAATATGTAGACTAAGGGGAAGTCTTCTGTCTGCTGGGGGTTTGTGGTTGTCGTGGG
>JBNIDO010000097.1:0-9115 GCA_050108095.1 Bathyarchaeia archaeon | reverse complement strand
CCTCTTGAGTGCCGTTCGTTTTCGGCTCTAACCTTAACGATACCGCGGTGAACAGCACATGAAATACAGTAATACTTGGTGTCCACCCAAGAAGCTAGGAAAGTGCCTTTTTGCCTGAGTTCTTTAGCAAGTTGAGGCTCAACAAAGGATACTCTGCGGGTTGAGCGTTTCGCCTTGTCCCGTGGCACCATCGCACCGCAATTTACACATTGTACAAGGGTACTGCTTCCTTTGCTTCCTTTTGCTCTTCCTCGGCTTTTTCGCTTAACAGGCATTTTTCTGTCCTCTTTTATCCTTTTTTATTCCACTATTTGAATTAACTATCTTATATATCTGCTCTCAAATTCAACAAAGAAGCAATGTTTGCTTTCGAACTTATCTGAGGCACAATTCGACCATCAGGCGACGACATCAAAGTCACCACTCCCGGACCATGCCCAGCAGACACACAATTAGTATGCACAACCACACCGACGGAAACCGCGCCCTGACGGTAAATCCGCCCAAAAGAGTGGTCCGCATCGATGATAGCAACTAAATCACCCAGCCTCAAACTGCTAAGCCCATACTGCTCAACTACTGCATCATCGAAAAGTTGAATGTCGTAGTCGCCCGAATTCACTTGGTTAGCGCCCAAACCTGAACCCATAATCGCCGCCGGAACAACATGCGTCACAGGCACCAAAAGCTTCTCGCCAGTAGGCTGCGGATTCCACGCCTCAAGCAACCCAGGGTCCATGTTGAGCACCTTAATCTCGGGGTAATCAAGCAGTTTCAAACCAGTGCCGAACGCATGAATCTGAATTCGGTCGCCCAACGTAAACTTTTCTAAAACATCCAAAGTGAAATCAACCAGCACATGTTCGATTCCGCCATGTTTGCCCGTGACTACGCCGACGTCGCCTTTAGCGTTGCCGTTAACAACCACTGCTTTGTTGCCCACACAGGAGAGTACGTTTAGGGCTGTGTTGGGGGCTTGTCCGAATCGGGCGTCGTTTTCTTTGTTTTCTAGGCTGACTGCGGGTTCGACGTGGTCTGCTTCCCAGCCGACTGCGGGGTCGCCGACTCTTAGGTTGTAGGTTATGCCGCCTACTCCGGGAAGCACCTGCGGCTTGCCTGTGGCGGAGATGTTGTAGACGTTGCGGATGGTTGGGCTTGCTATTTCGCCTATAACTGAGAGTTTGATTAGTTTGTCTGCGTTTGTTTTGAGCATAAGTTGCGCCTCAGATGGTCAATGGTGTATTTGCGGCGTCTAATAAAAACTTCATCAGTTGCTTTTTTGGTGTTAAGCAACTCTTAAATTATGCGCCCCTTTTAATTGTTCAATTAGTAGCTAAGCCTACCTAAATTGTCAGGAGTAAACCACTATGGCTGAAATCGGGTTGAGAACAAAAATGCTGGTAAGAGACGTCATGAGTAGCCCAGTAGTCACTATGGATGAGGATGAAACAACCAATAGGGCTGCTGCAAACATGGATATGAAGGATTTAGGCGCCGTCATCGTAACCAACAAGGCAGGAAAATCCATAGGCATCATAACGGAACGCGACATAGTCAAACGTGTCGTAGCCAAAAACCTAAAGCCAGACACCGTTAAAGCCAAAGAAATCATGACCACCCCCTTGGTGACGGTTGAGCCGGAGGCAACCATAACCGACGCAGCCAGACGCATGACCCGTCTTGACATCCGAAGGCTAGGCGTAATCTACAAAGGCAACCTCGTCGGCATCATCTCAAGCAAAGACATCTTAGGCGTCATGCCTGAGCTCATCGAGATTATGCAGGAGCGTCAACGCATTGAAGGCGATGCAAGAACAGAGGAAACCGAAGAAGTGCCGCTCTCTGGTTACTGCGACCGTTGCAACCTCTACTCAGACACCCTAAAAGAGCGCAATGGACAAAACATCTGTGAAGAGTGCCGAATTGAACTCGAACAAGAAAAATAACTTCCTTCTATAAGTCGATGTAAACAGCGTTTTCTTTTTCTTCCACACGGTAGATTTTAAGAGGTTTATATGCAGGTCCATGTAGCACTTCACCGCCGGTTATTTTGAACTGAGAATAATGCCACGGACAAGTCAACACTTCACCTTCAAGCGACCCCTCAACCAGCGGTGCCCCAGCATGTGTACATCTGCCATCCAAACAAAAAACTATACCCGAAATGTTGACCGCTAAGATTTCGCGGTCTCTAACCTTAAACGAGCGCAACTCGCCTGGGGCAAGAAGGGTTTTATCACATAACTTTACAAGCATGCAACCTCACGTATCCATGGTTTGGGGAGCCACCTTGAGTTCTTGGAGTTTATGGATGTATTCTGTCACTGTCAAAACGTATTCAGCATGGCTCCAAAGCAGAGGCGTGGCTGAAACCGGGCGACCACTGTAGGGGTCCAATTGCTCACCTAACATACCTGAGGGCAGAGCATGCTGTGCTGACCACTCAAGCAGATGCAGGGCAGGCGCCAGATTCGTTTGAGAGGTGGCAGAGGCGATGTGCCATCGAGCTAATCTCAAGGTTGCGATGAACCACGGGTTTCCCGCAATATCAGACGACACCCGCCTATACAGGTCGTTTTGGTACCTGGCTAAGCCGCCTATACCCGTGTTTACCCAGAGATTGGGCACCAGAGCATCCATGGTGCTTTTGACTCTGGAATCTATTGCATCGAGCACTCCGTACGTATAGATGGTGGTGATGCTACTGTCGATTGTGAGATCTTTTTCGCCGTTTGGCAATATGCCCTTGATGAAGCGTTTAAGCTGAGGGTCGTAGAGGTGTTTGACTAGGGCGGTTTTAGTTTGGGAAGATGCTTCTGTGAGCTGTTCTTGTCGGGTGCTGTCATAGAATACACAGGCGAATTTTGCGGCGGCATCCAATGCAGCGCATACTCCAGCAACGGTGGAGGTGAAGACGCCGACTTTTTCCTCCCACTCGTCAAAGGTGGGTTTAGGCAGATGCGTGTCGGGGTCACGATGTTTAACTAAGAAATCTGCTGCTTTAACGACAAGGCGGTCATAGATTCTAGTAACGAATTCGATGTTTCTAGCTTTTTCATAGAACTTCCAAAGCGCATAGAGTACACTGGCTGTTTCGTCTTCCTGTATGGGCAACTGCAGTCTGCCTGAAGCGTCGATTAAAGCATGCCATGTACTGCCCAATGAGCCGTCGGGGAGGTATTTGTGTCGGAAGTAGCCGTCGTCACCCATGGTTTCATGGCAGAAGCGGAAGAATTTGGCGGATACATCAGTGAAGCCTAAGCCTGAAAACGCTAGTGCCGCCATGGCTCCGTCGCGCGGCCAAATGTAGGAGTAAGTGTCTTGGTGAATGCCAAGTATGTCGGAGTCTAGGGAAGCTAGAAAGCCACCTGCACTGTCAAGATGAGCACGCATAAGCAGCAACGACCGCTTAGTCAGACGAGCCACATCTTTGGGCACAAGGTTTAAGTCAAGTTGAAGACGGCTAAGCCAAGCACTCCAGTAGTTTTCAACCTCCAAAAGCATCTGCTCAACCCCAACTTTCCTTACAGCCGAATCTAGCGCCGCTACTTCGTCAAGATTCTTTCCACAAATCAGCCAATAATGAGCGATGCCGTAGCCCTGCGGGGGAAGCTCAAGCTGGAAAGACACCGCTGAATCCACCGCGCCCTGAGCCACCGCGTTGCCGCTTAATTCGCCGTCTTCACAGTCGCGCCATGTGCCCTCTTTATCCTCAATCTCCTTGTAGCCGACAGCGTACTGGTGAAAACCTGTCCCCGCTGAGGCTCCGCCGACTAGAAAGTAGCGTTTGCCCTTGTAGTGGACGATGGCGTCGAGGTTTGGTTCATAGAAGGCTGTGTCTCCAGCTCCATAGCCGTAGATGTGGAAGTCCTGGGTGAAAAACAAGCGAATCAACAGAGCGTGGTCGGAGATGTTGGTGGCTCTTATTTTTCGGATAAAGGCATTTTTGGTGTGATAAACTGCATCGTTGACTTCTAGTTCGAGGGGACGATTGGTTTTTTTTATTTTATATCTGCTGGTCAATGTTTCAGGCATATACGTCATGGTTATGTTCCAGTCGTCGGTTAACCATTCGAATTTGCTCTCCAACCAGACGCCGAAACGGAAAGGGTGACCTACCGCATGATTCTCCAGCCCTATGTATGGGAAATAGATGTCGCGGATTTGAGCTTGCCCATCGAGGGCTACTGCGAAACTTCCATTACTAACCAAAATGCTTCTTGCCAAACCGGTTTCACTTTAAAAGTTACTAAAATGACTATTCTTGCCGTTGTATAGAAGAATTTTGTTTTATACCAGATTTGGGGTAACTGTATATTTAAGGATTCTACAAAGCATAGAGAAAACGAAGATTTCGGCAGCCAAAAATAGGAGCAGTATGGGCAAGAATGAGATAAAGCTTCGGTAGAGCGGATTCATCGTATTTACATACAGTGACAGGCGACATCA
The DNA here is from genome assembly GCA_050108095.1 of Bathyarchaeia archaeon. Taxonomy (GTDB): domain Archaea; phylum Thermoproteota; class Bathyarchaeia; order Bathyarchaeales; family Bathycorpusculaceae; genus Bathycorpusculum. The sequence continues at coordinate 4,666 of JBNIDO010000097.1, read as the reverse complement.
CAGGGGTCATCGTTAAGTAGATACAACTCGAACGTAGATGTTTGTAAAGTTTAGATTCAAATTTACTCCTGCTCAATCAGCACTTTTTCCGAAAAGACATTAATACGCCAAAAAAAGATTGTGTATATACGCTTTTAGGGTGAACAAACTGAAGGATGAATGCGGTATCTGTGGCAGAGTTATGCGCACCATCTACATGCGGCAGTGTCAACGTTGCAAAAAACTGTTCTGCCGCGACTGCATGACCCCCGACGTGGCCACAGGCGACCCCACAGCGATGCTCTGCCTTCACTGCGCCAGCCGCATCGTATCGCCGCGAACCAAATCCAAGTACGCGGGATTGGAGAGCCACCTAAAATTCCGCGCCGCCTTCACCGACACTGTCACACTCAAGTTTGCCCGCATAGACGGCTTAATCGGCTCCAACCTGCCCATGAGCGCCTATCGGGACGCACTGTGGTGGAGCAACGCTTCGTCAAGCGAACACGCCAAAGCATGGTTAAACGCCGGTTGGGAGGTGCAGGACGTAAACTTCAAAGAAGGCACCGTCACATTCAAAAAAGTTCGCACGCTGCCGCGGCAACGCAAGAAAAAGAAGCAAGAAATCACTCAGCCCTTCACCCCAGTGCCCGTGCGCCCCTTACGCTCTAAAGTGCCCTCTAAAACAAAAGTGTCCAAACTCTATGCTAGAATCAAGAATTTGGAGCGGCAGAGAAACGCTCAGCAGCCAATCCGTGGCTTAAAAGGCAGACCGCAAAACAGAAGCCGCCTCACCGATAACAAACCAAAATAACCTCTGAGGCTTAATGGTTACAGATGGCACTTGAGCATAAGCATAGTTGATTGTGAAATTCAAGCGGCTTTTGAGAAGGCTAAAACGCTCATGTCTCAAGGGGGAGCCAAAGTGGTTTCTGAGGCAACGCCCACTCAATTAACGGTTAGGCAGGGTTCTCTTTGGGGGGTCACGCCTAAGTCAGCCAAAAAAATCGTCCACTTCACATTTGAAGCCATGGAAAATGCGAAGACGCGGGTTGAGTATTCAGCCAAGGTTGCGGCTGACTGGAAATACATCACCATAATCGGCTCTGTTTTAGCTGTTGCTTTAGCGGGAGTCTGTTTGTGGATGGCTATGGATTTGGGCAGTTTTTTGGTGACGCAGCAGCCCAGTGTCTGGAGTTGGCTGATTACTCTTCAGGGCACAATTGAGTTTCAAGCGGGAAACGCTTTTGTCACTTTGACCTATGGTTTAGCAGTTTTCCTCTTCATTGTAGTAGCGTTAGAAGCGGCAATCTACGTTAATGTTCATTCTAAAATCAATTCTTTCGCCGAGCAATGCCTAAACAACTAAGTCAGCTATTTGTTTGCCACATTTCTCGCAGAAAGCAGCATATCCTTTGTTGGAGGAACCGCAGTGAATGCAGAATTTGGGGTCGTCCCCCGATTTTTCTTGTGTCAAAGTGGCGGATGAGGACTCAGAGGTGAATCGGGGACGCCTAACAGACCAGATTGCAATTGCTAACGAAGCCATCACCAAAATCGCGATGACGACAAAGAGTACAGGGTTGTCCTCGATCAAGTTGAAAGATAATGGCAGCACGGGTTGCGCGGTGGGCCCTGTTATGTTGGGTGAACCCGTGTTTTTGGCGGTCGGTAGCGGTGTGGGGCCGGTCGAGATTACTGCTGGCGCTTCGGTTGGGCTTGGCTGAACCGGCGGTGTTATCACAATATTGGGTGTGAACTGGGTGCTTTCGTCTATGGGGTAGATGTAGGCGGTTTGACCGGCGAATTCGCTGGGCAACTTGCCGATTTTGAAGCCATCACCAGTGGTTTCACAGTAATAGTAGGTTTTGTTTGAGCCCTCTGGGTATTCCCAGTAGGTGCCACGCAGGTTGCTGCCTAATACTCCGACGGCGTAGTGGTCGGGGGGGTTAATGTAGACGGTGCCATAACCCATGATAATAGTGATTGCCGCAAAGAGAACTGAAGTGTCCTCGCAGTCTCCGCCGTCATCCACCAAAGTTTCTATGGGGAAACGGGGGTATTCATCGTGCCCGGTGGTGACTGAGTCGGAGGTGTAGGGTAAACTCTGCACAAACGCCAACACAAAACTAACTTGGTCATATGAACTGTAGCCTAAGTCAGTGGTGGTTTCGTTGAGTTTCATAGCTAACATGCGCACGTAGTAGTCTTGGGTTGTGGTGAGGTAACCGTAGCCTGCGGGTCCGTTGCGGGTTCTAGCTGAGTCTGGCACGGCTCTGTAGGCGTCATAGAGTGCTTTTGGGATGCTGATGTTCCAGGTCCAGTGGCGTCCGTTGTAGTCCCATGCGAAGGATTTGTTGTAGTATTCTGTGGTGTCTTGGGCGGCTACTTTTTGGGGGATGACGCTGAATAGGGGCACCGCTATTATGAGCGCCAATAAAAATATTACGAATAGTTTGGTTGGTTTATGCTTGAGGCAGCTTTGCAGCATATGCTCCCCTTTTTAACATGGTAAGAGTCATGTCTACTGTTTAAAACTTATCCCAAATTATACCTTTTTTGTGTCCCTACAAGTTACACCCAAAAGTACAAGCCGCAAACAACTAAACTTGAAAGAAAGGCTATTTCTGTTTAATTATACCATAACTCTGCTTCTTCCACGCATCCCGGAACTTGTTATAGTAATCAATGGGCTGAAAAACAGGCGCGTAAGTGAGTTCCCATTCTAACCCGCATTTGCAGACAGCATAAGCTTTTTTGTTCTTCGTATCAGCGTAAATCTGGAGAAGTTCTTTGCGGCATTTTGGGCAGTAGTAGGGACCATTAACCATCTGTTTAGCGTCTTTGATAAGGATTTTCATGCGAGTTGCGGCGACTTTATGTAACTTCTTTGTTGGAGCCTTCTCAGGTTTTTCCGAACTCATAACTCACCTACTGTAGAAGACGAAGATATAGTATTCCATTCTCAAAACCAAAATCTGCCAATCAACTTACAATCATCAGCCTCATTCGAAGTAACAATAGAGGGTTCCCAGAACAAGTTTCTTATACTAATTCAATTTAAATACAATTATGGCAAACAGAAGAGGATTTACTTATTATCTTAATCATTTGAAAGCATCAACAATTAGTTTGGCTGTTGAAATAATAAGTATCTGTGTTTTTTATTATTTGGTAATAAATAATTTAATTTCTCCTTCGACGTTCTCCTCAGGGATTATCCTGGTCTTTGCCACTGTATTCCTTGTGCAAGTTAATTTTGAAGTAGCAAAATGGCTAAAGAAAAAACGCTTTGCACATAGAGAAATTGCTACCCTTTGAGGGTTCTGTGAAATAGTTACTCGGGTTCTTTCTTCATGATTTTTCTTTTGCTTCCATCATCGAAGGGAAGAATATTTGCCTTAGGCGGATTTACTTTTAGGCTTGTTTGGGCTGTTATGATTTCCTTTTTGTCTGATTTATTCATACGACACTCCAATTTACCAAAGGATGCTTGCACTTAAAAGGTTAAGCCAATTAACAGACACATAACAGTCTTTTCTAATTGCACACTGCCAGAGCATCAGTTTCAATTACCCGCCTGTTATAGTGCGCTTCTTTGTATGTTGCCTTACATTTTCTGCACTTATATACTTCGACAACGAAGACTGAATTAGCCAGCTTTTTTATTGGTTTAATTATCTTCTTTCCGCATTTACAGCAAATTAGCAATACTTTGACATCCAAGCGCTTCTTGCTACCATACTATAATGCTAGATATATTTGAAAACTTGTTGTCTCACAGTGTAACCACAAACTTGCCTAATGCATGATACGCCCAATTTGGCTGTTCCATGCAACATTAACAGCATAAACGTTCTCTCTAACTAAAGCTAAGTGATGGTTAACAGTCCTTTTCTCTTACCAGTTACCAGCAAGAGACTTACAGCAGCAAGAACGGCAACCAATGACAAAACTATGGGTAACTCAGGCACAGTGGCACTTGGACCAAGAGAGTTTTGCGGCAAGGTTATTGTTTGAGTGCTGCTCCAATCACTTCTATTATCATATTCCCAAGCATCAAAGCCGTAATAGATTGTACGATAAGTTGCTATGATTGCTTGCACTTGAAAATCAACCTGACCAGAAATGGGAAAACCCTCTTGCGGGTAAACAATCACAGTATTTTTCCCTGAAGCATTTTGAGGGTAAAGGTAGACCTCGTTTAACGCTGTTTTCTGTTCTGTCCACCAGTTTTCTTCCGAGTGCCCTTTAAATCTGACATAGTACTCAAGTTTGGTTAAGTTATTGGGTGGGTCAAACTGCTGATTTTTTACTTTGATCTCTATAGCGCCTGAGCTATCATCATATGCTTGAATAAAATTCAGCGTGAATTCTGGCGCAAAAGGCTTAGAAACCACCACTTGGGCATTAATGGGTTTAACCATTAAAATACTAGACCCTGCAAAAACTACAACCAAGAGTATTGTAAGATACTTACTCGATCTAGCCATAGGGAGACTTTGGCTTTTTAGGTTAAATAATTTACTTGATAGCGGTAATTCTATGTCCAAAATAGTTATAGGAAACACGATATTACATGGGCATATGAATGGCAAACAACATTTGAATACCACCCCCAAAACATGGAAACTCTGAAAGATTTATTAAAATCTCAACCCATTTCTCTGACAACTGAAGAGGCAAC
>JBNIDO010000096.1:0-9129 GCA_050108095.1 Bathyarchaeia archaeon | reverse complement strand
CAATAAGTCACAAACCCCAAAAGAATGCCTCATAGAATTTCAAGGCATAACTTCCGCGTCATTAGCAGGCAAGTTAGTGGGACAAAAAGTAGCTTGGAAATCAGGAAAAAATGTGTTTCTTGGTCAAGTCAAAGGGCCCCATGGCAGAAACGGCATGGTTAAAGTGCGATTCCGCCACGGCGTTCCTGGTGAAGCAATCGGAACAGTCGTTGAACTACTGAACTAAGCACCCCGAATTATCTAACTGGCGGGCTTTTCTTGCCCATACTTCCGGTAACTGTTATAGGTGGAGAGCCAATTCAAGACAATTAAAGGTTGGAGGACGCTAAAACATGAAGGCGGTTACATCAATGAATGCACAGGGCAAACCCTAGTTATTGCAAAGAAACAATTCAGCAGTAACTACCATGTCTTGATCTTTGTTGCGCAGCGGACTGAAGAAAAGGACGGCAGAATTATTTCGCCCGAATTTTCAACTGAAACTAAGGCGGAAGCATACGCCGTTAAGCTTATGGCTAAGCAGCCAAATGGGATAGCCTGAGTTTTCGTTTCGATTTTCCCAGATGCTAGTGAGTATTGGCTGTAGCAATTGTTCACCTTCACCATGTATTTGGGCGAAAAACTTCTCTCTCCTTTATAAGCTAACAAAGTTATTCTCCAATGGCTTGTAAAAACTGCTTTGCAGGAGTCAACTATTGAAAGGTGAATTTCAATGTTAGATTACTACACAACGATAAATTACAAGAAGTCTTCTCTCCAAGAAAACTTCAAATGCACAATATGCTCTGCATGCTTCAAAAACCCAGACGAACTAAGGAAACATAGAATGGTTGATCACAAAACATACTTGCTTACCTTCAAGCGATAAAAATCCAAAGTTCTTTAAGAAAACGATACAAGTTGGAAAGAAAGAAACCTAAACGATGTCTCAGCATCCAAATACCGACGGAATAAAAGCTGAGTAACCTTATTTTCTTTTGTTTTTCTGTAGCTTCCTTTTTTACTTGACAATCGCCTGCGCCATACCAGAAAGGGCAAACCGGCTGTTTCTAAAGAGTTAACAGAACTACTCACGAATATCTGGACAATTCTTTTGGCGCTCAAAAATATGTATTTGAAATATAAAATTTTTAAATAATATGTAATGTAAACAAGTTAGTGATAGCCAAATAAAGAGTAGATAAAAAATTGAAGATTTTGAAATCAAAAAGATCAACTAAAGCGTCTTCAATGACAGTAATATCACTCATCTTAATTGCCATAGTGGCCGTAGCTACCGTAATAGCCGTCCTTTGGGCAACAGGATACATAGGACTACAGGGAAGAGTTGAACCAACTCTGCATCACTTCGAGTTTATGTACATCGACAGCCAAGCAAAAGGAATAGCCTTTGACGTTACAATACGTGCGATGGACCAATTTGACCACGTCCTTACCAGCTACACAGGTACAAACACATTAACCTCTACGGCAGGCATTTCGCCGTCAGCTACAACAGCGTTTACCGAGGGGATTTGGGCAGGTCAAGTTATCCTCTCGGAGGATGATTTACGAGCAACCATCTCCACTTCTGGCGACGGAAAAAGCGGAATAAGCAACCAATTCGGTGTAGGTGACACGGTCCAGGTTTTAGACCATTTCACCTTCGACGCTATTGAACTACCTGTTATGCCAGGGGAACCATTTAACATAACTATCAGAGCATGCGACCAATACGGTTATTCCTTCCATAACTACAATGGCACTAACACGTTAACAGTGGCTGTCGGCACAATAACGCCGTTTAAGACTACAGCGTTTGTCGATGGCGTTTGGAGTGGCAATGTAACCATTAGAGCAGACACTGGAGAACTCAACTGGATAAACACAAACGGGCTAAACAAGATAGGCGAAAGCAACAACTTCATAATGAACCCCAATAATGAACCCCTTGATTAAAAATGCAGCAAAAGGCTAACCTGCGCTCATCTCACCTTTTTGCTTATTAGAACCAAGTTTTTAAAGAAAGTACGCACAGATGATTAGATAGCAATCACTCTGGTTTACAGATTAACTTTAAGTGGTTTGGAAGAATCACGGGGGAACAAAGGTTAAATGAAGATACTGATAACAGGCGCTTTTGGAAACATCGGTAAAGCCGTAATAGAAGAAGCATACAAGCGGCAACACGAAATAACAGTTTTTGAGATTGACAACAAAAGAACCCGCGAAGCAGCCGAACAATACCGCAAAAAAGCCAGAGTGCTTTTTGGAGACATACGAAACCCCGAAGACGTCAAAGCCGCCGTGGAGCAAACCGAAGCCGTCATCCATCTTGCCGCAATAATCCCGCCCCTCTCAAAAAAGAACCGCGACCTAACCATGGAAGTCAACTACGGAGGCACCGTAAACCTAATCACCGCAATCAAAGAGACCAAACAAGACCTCCCCTTCATCTTCACTTCTTCAGCGAGCGTAATGGGACCCACCCAACTCCAGAACCGCCTTGTCAACCGCAATGACCCCTTAGTTGTAACCGGAAACTATGAGGAATCAAAAATAAAATGCGAAACCTACCTCAGAGGAAACGCGGATAACTACCTTATTTTTAGGCTTGCAGGGGTGCTTCCCACGTTTTCAGCAGGGTCTTTTATGGGGTCTTTTTCGTTGCTAGAGGAACTTTTTGATATGCATCCCGACATGAGGCTTGAGATGGTGATGGCTGAGGCTGTCGCTATCGCTTTAGTTACCGGCGCTGAGAAACTAAAAACGAAGAGTACCCCAAAAAATCAAGCTTATATCCTCGGAGGCGGCACAGAAAACGGTTGGCAACTCAGGGGCGGAGACTTTTTGTCCCGTTTGTTTGGAGCACTTTCTCTTCCTGTTCCCGACCGAAAATATTTCACCCAAGACATCAATACGTACCACTTGGACTGGTATGATACACAAGACGCTCAGCAAGAGTTCCAATACCAGAATCATACATTTGAGGGCTATCTTGGACGTATGAAACAAACGTTTAGGGTCTACAAAATTCCGATTGTGCTATTTCGGAAGGTTATCGTAAGGCGGCTTGTAAAGATGTCGCCCTATCAGAGATGATATGCTGAATATTTTGTGGCTCTACTAAAGCCCTTATCAAGCCGCTATACTGCTTGTAATGAAAATAAAAAGTAAAATAGGGGTAGGTTTGAACTGTTTAGCTCAAGCTCTTTTTATGGGTGCTCGTACTACGGGGGTTCGTATTACCTTTTTCGTCACTAGGGTTGGCGGTTTTATTGTAGATACTGCGGGGGATAGGACAGTGCTGTATGCTTTAGCGTTTGGGTTGCCTAATAACCGCAGGTGGTCGCGGTCATGGAGCATTAAACCAGCCGCAGAAGCATCCACACCAGCTAACTCGTTGTACTTTTCCGTGTATTTCTGAATCGCAAAGTCGTATGCTTGTTGGTAGGTTTTGCCTTCAAGAAGCGCATAGTTTGCAGCGTTTGAAGCTTCTGTGAACTTGTCTAAGTACCATAAATGAACCCAATGCAGTTCATCATAGCCCAAGTATGCTTTGGTCTCCGCCGAACTAACTGCTAAAGGCCCCAAGCCAATTGCGCTCTCACATGACACTGTGCTGACCGCTCTTTTTGTTAGCAGATCAACGTTGGCCGAGTCTATTGCAGCGACTATTGTGTTACTGTTTTGCCCATATAACGTGTATGAGCTTCCATGGTCATAGTGAATGATAAAGTCAGGCTTTACACTGTTAATTGTTGTTTCGATGTTAGCGCGGTTTGCATTGTTGGCTGCTAGGTCAGTTACTGTCCAGCCCTCGGCTACTGCCTTAGTTTTCACCTGCTCGGCAGCGTTATACGAAAACATAGCAGTGTAGTTGTCGCCGGGAACATTTGGTCGTATGATTAAGAGTTTCTTGGAGGTTTTAAGGCGCCACTTATTCAGCAAGTTAACATACGACAGGTTTTCTACGAGTTTTTTTGTGTCTGCTGTTAAGTTGATCATTGGTCTTTTGCCCCTTTTGTCATTTCAAGTTTGGATCTTGCCAAAATCTTTGCGAATTCTTGTCCGTATTCGGTGTCGTTTTCAACTTCTTTTTCTATTTCTTGGGGGGTGAAGGTTTTTGTGCCAACGACGATGGCGGGGCGGTTTAGTTTTTCAGCGGGAATTTTGTTTTTCCATTCTTTGATGTCGTTTAGGGCTAACTGTTTTGTTATTAGTTTTTCTTTTTTTCTTTGCTCATCATACGCTTTTGAGCTCATTTAAAATGCCTCGTTTGATTATATCAAAACTTCATATATAATACTGTTTGTAAAAGATTCTCTTGGCTAATCTGTTGTTCAAAACTTCAATAAGTCTAAGAAAAAGCTTAGCTGAGTAATTATACATTACATGGTTATTCAGGGTTATTGCAAGTAGCCACCGCGGTTTTACATTAATTATGCCAGGTTTATTGTTGATGATCATTCACTGCCACTCAATAGGTTCCGTGGCGAAAAAAGCAATCGATGCATGCTTCCACACCCACACAAAGAAAAAACAAAAGCAAACCCCCAAGAAAACCAAGGCCCCACATAAACTAGACAAACTCAGCAACTAAAAATCAAAAACCACTTCGTCAAACTGTTTCTGCGAAGACTTAATAAGGCTGCAAAGTGATGTTTTGGTAAATTACAATGGTGTATTAAACTTGAAATTCGGCACGTTCCTCTACCAACCTGAACCCGTAGAAGGCGTCGACTACAACTTCTACCGTCAAAAATCAGAATCCGGCATTGTCGGAGTAGTAAACCCCCAAATGTACACTAACATCGCTGTCTTCGGCGACAACAACATGGCAGCAAAACGCCCCGACTGGGTCTCCGTCAGCAGCTTCGGTCCAGCCCTGCGCACAAACAAACGCTTCAATCTCCGCTGGGACGTTGTCTGCATGACTAACCCCGAAGCCCGCGAATACAACCTCAAAATCATCGCTGACAGCGCTAAGAAAACCCCTGGCATCAGCATCAGCAGTCAACACTTCGCAGACCAAGGCTTCTGCACCTGCCCAAGATGCATCGCCGCACAAGCCAAAAGCGGTTTAAGCTGGGTAGAATGGCGTGCAAAAACAGTCACCGACTTCCTAGCTGAAGTCAAAGAGATCGTTTCTGGCAAACCACTCTTCGTTAACTTGCTTCCAGACCCCTTGATGGGCAAAGTCCGCTTCGGCTACGACTTCGAAGCACTGGCACAATATGCTGACTACTTTGTTATCCCCATGTTCAGCAAAGCCTACCCAACCCCGTGGTACTGGGAAACCATCGCCAGAGGCTTCAAAAGCCAACTGAAAAAACCCATGATGGTAAACTTCTACGTCAGAGGTCCCAACGAAACATGGGAAACCGTCGCACCGACCAAACAAATCATGACTGTTGCAACCCGTGTTGCACGCCAAGGCGTTGACGGCATCATCTTCTTAGCAGAAAAAGCCGAGTACATCCAGAAATTCCAAAAAGAAGCAGCCGCTGACAAAGAAACCCGCGAGTTCCTAAAGGACCACGGCGGCGACGATGTACTGGAGCTCTTTGCCCGCTGGGAAAAACTTTACCTGTAAAGCTCGTAAAGGGCTTTCTTTTTATTTTTTATTATTTTTACTGAAGGTCACCTCCATGCTTATGGGCAACTATAAACCCGTGTAGAGCAACGCTGAAAAACACATCCTTTAAGCTGCAATGGGCTTTTCCCCGATATTTCAAAGGAATCAAAGGTTGCTCTTTTTTCTCTTTAGGTGGATTTGGCGATTTTTGATTTCTCGCAAGATAGCAATTGAAGCCATTTGCTTTTTGCGAGTGCAACTGTTTCCATCGCCTGATGGTGTGGAACATGCTTTCTTCCACACGCTCAGCATGATTAAATGCAGGGTGGACGGGCACAAGGTTTGAAGCAACATACCAAACCCAAAACAGACTACTAAGCAATCGCCTTAAAGTAAATAGAATTCTCGATGTGTTGTTCTGTTGAACAGTCGCTTTCAAAAATGAATTTCATAGTAAATCTTATTACTTACTACAATACTGATTTGGTGATGCTCATGAACCAGAGAAAAATAGGCAAAAAACTGCTAATCACCTTAGTAATTTCGTTAATCGTTTGCTCGGCTCTTTGGATTGGCAGGGTTTCTTCGAATGCTCCTGTTAGTCCTTCTCAGATTGAGATTTTTGTTGGTCCGCCTAGTTTGCCGGCGGATAATGGTACGTATAAGTGCGTTTTTGTTGAGTTGCAAGATGCAGACGGGAACCCTGCGCGTGCCCAGCAAGACACGACTATAAGTTTGTCGTCTTCTCGAACAGAAATAGGAACCGTGGATTCCTCAATATCTATTCCGGCAGGCGCCACCTTTGGTGCAGCTAACTTTTATGCCACCTTTACGTCGGGCAACACCATGATTGCAGCAGCCGCCACAGGCTACCCAACCGTGCAAGCTCAAGTGACAACTGTAGGGCCTAAGCCATACACGATCGCGGTGTACGGTTTTCCAGCGACCTTACCCGCTGACGGAGGCTCCTATGAGGCGGTAGTGGTTCAGTTGCAGGATGTTCATGGGTCACCGGCAAGGGCGCCTAAAGGCGGTACTCAAGTGTATCTTTCATGCTCCAACACAGTAGTCGGTGATGTTACATCTTCTGTGACGATTCCTGAAGGTCAAACCTACGCTAAAGCAACCTTCCAAACCACAACAACACCTGGCGAGGCTACAATAACCAGCATCGCTGGCGACTACATATCATCAAACACAGTAATAACAACCCAAGAATTAGACCCCTATGCAACACCAGACGGGCTGAGTATTTCTACTGGTTCACCGAAAGTTTTAGCCGACAACAGTGCATACGACCAAATAGCAGTTCAACTCCGAGATGAAAATGGCAACTTGGTTGCAGCACCATCTGACATAACCGTAACCATAGCATCGTCAGACCAAAGCATAGGCAGAACCGAAACACACCTAACCATTCCTCGGTTAGAAACATATGCTTTGGCAACATTCCATTCTACCTACAAAGCAGGCACCACCAATATTACCGCGGCAGCAACCAACCTTATCGCCACACAGCAACCGTTTAACACAACCGGTTTCACTGCTTCAGCACTCGCGGTTTACTGCGTTCCATCTAAACTGGCTGCAGACAACGGTGGATACCAAATTGTTCAGGTGCAGCTTCAGGACGCGGATGGTAACCCAGCGCAAGCCCCTGACACGGACTTGAACGTAAAGCTCTTCTCATCTAACCCAACCGTAGGTCTAGTGAGTTCACAAGTTACCATACCATTGGGTAAGACTTGGGCAACAGGCACATTAACCACAACAAACTCGTCAGGAACAACTACGATTACCGCTCAAGCTTCAAGTTACACTCCTGGACAAGCAGAAGTAACAGCATACACCATTGACTTCGCATCGCTGCATGTGACTGTTACAAGCGAAGCAACACAGGTTCCTAACGGAAACGATACAACAATAACAGCCTACATCACTGCTCAAGGAAAACCCGTAACTGGTGCAGCAGTCACGTTCACATCAGACAACGGTGGAACCTTCACAGAAACCCAAGAGGAACCAGCGGGCTATTACACCACAATCTTCACCGCACCAATCTTCACCAATACAACAACCTGCACCATAACCGCTAACGCATCTATAACTGGGTTTATGGATTCACGGGGTACAGTCCAAGTAGCTGTCGGTCCAACCGTCTCCACAACCACTACAAGTACTCCAACTCTGCTGTTGCGTATCTTAGATGACCAAGGGGATTTCCTAGTTGACGTTTTGGTTTCTTCGACTGCTCAGCCTGCAGGAGTAGCGGCGGTGTCAGGTGTTACCAATGAAACAGGCGATGTTGCATTCCAAAACTTAACCGCCGGGTCATACGTATTCCAAATCTCAAAAGACGGTTACGCGACTCTGGAACAACCAGTTGAATATACCGGCAAATCAATGGCGCTGGTGTCCTCGCTTCAAACTGGCAGCGGTCAAGGCGACAACACATGGATACTGGTGGGTATAATCGTGGTTTTCGCGGTTGTTTTTACAGTAATTGGAATAGGATTGGTTAAGCGTCGCAGAAAACAACCAACTAAAGGTTTAGCGCCTCTGAACTGGCCTACCAGCACTCATTAACTTCAACATCTGACCCTTTTTCTTTTTGTTTTTCTCTCTTTATGTGGGTATGGCGATTTACGGCACACCACAAGATAGGTTGAGAATGCGTTTGCTTTTTGTTTTTGCAATGCTTCTCAGTGTCTGTTTCGGTGTGGGAAGTGCATTTTCCATTCTTTTCTCCTTTAGTTCGGGTTCCAGAGCCCCAGCAAACCAAACCCCCCATCAGTAGATTAAAGTTTTGGCGGTGCTGCTTGTGGATAGCTTCACAATCAGCCTGCAGTTTGGAGATGACGCAGATGCAAAAAAGCGGTCGCTCGCATAACCTGTTGGTTGTTGTTGTGTATAGGCGGTTTTCTGCAACAACAACTATAGAAAAAATAGGCCACCCAAACCTTTGATCCACTGTTAAGCTTTAATTGTTTAAGGCTGTGCTATAATCTTGAAGATAACATATCGGTCGTTACTGTAAATCAGTTGCAGGAGTTTGCTGTGGAGGATTTGGGTGTCAAGTTGGTTTCGGTCGTAAACTAGGAAGCCGATGTTGTTTTCTTTAATGTAGCCTTGGAAGTTCCGAGTGGTAATCATGAACTCGGCTTGTTTGTCGAATAAGCCCTCAAGCGCGTCGGGCTGGAGGGTTGAGTAACTGCTTTTTGACAGCGTCAGCATCTGGTAGGAGCATGAAACAGTCTGGTTTGCGGCGACGGTGTTGAAGTCATATTGGAATCTTACACCATCTATTTGGCGGTTACCCAATGCGCCGACATTTCCCCACTGTGGCAAAGTTGTGAATTTGAATGCGAAACCGATGTTTTCGGTGTCATCGTAGACTCCTAAATAACCGTCTTTTAGGGTTGCATTGGAGAAGCCAGCGACTGTCCATTTGTTTTCATATGTTTCTCTATTTGCTGGGTCAACATCCCAGGGGTTCACCCACTCCATCAAACCCCGAATGTAAGCTTTGTCAAAGTGCCATCTCAAATCGTAAAACGTGCTCAGGTAGAGGC
>JBNIDO010000095.1:0-9355 GCA_050108095.1 Bathyarchaeia archaeon | reverse complement strand
TCGTCAAGGGATTACCTTACGAATTACTGGGTAGATACCATAACCCGTGACTTTGTCGCCACGCTCAAAAAGCCAGTGGTGGTGGAGTTGAGCGCGGAGATGCCTACTGACGAAAAAATCGAGGCGCTCCTCAAAACCATAGCGTACATTTCACGCCATGACTTGTTGGCGACTCTGCTGTTGGTGCATGACTCAGAAAACGCACGCCAGATTGCGCGGTTCGCAGTCCACAACGCTGAATTGCGCGATTGGTTTATGCAGTATGAGTTTAAAGAAATGACTCGAATCGTGGATGCTTGGGCTAAGCTCTACTGAGCCTAACCAGCATTGTTCTTGCCCTTGAGTCTAATATTGGCTCGCGTTATACAGGTGCTTTTTTCTAGTATTAGAAGAAGAGAGTGACGCCCTTTTTCTTCCTCTGGGTTGTGTAGGCGGTTGCTTTTTTTGTTCAGGATTTAGGGCATATTGCAGGCTGGTTGAGGCTGATTCCTCAAGCAAGAACCAAATTCGCTATTGGTTGGACGGCTCCAGTTGCCAGATGCATACGCAAAACAGCGCTTCTTAGTTTCTACTCACGTCTTTGACAAAGGCGAACCATAACACTATGCCCACAAAACTTAAGCCGCTAAGAACCGCCGCCAACACTTGATAGCTGTAGAAGTTAAGGGTTACGCCAGCAGTTACTGAAGCCAACAAAATCCCCCCGTTAACGAAGGCAGTATTGAGCGAGGTCATGGTTGCACGGAACTTCGGGACCTGCTCGATAATCATTGAGCCAAGCGCGGTTGAAGCCATCCCTCCAAACCAAAACTTAACGGCATACAACCCAAAAGACAACGAAAAGTTCGGCATAAAAGTAAACACTACAGTAAGCAACGTTGCAACCAAACACGTTACGATTCCCAGCGATTTTCTGCCTAAACGATTTATGAGCAGTCCTGAAATTATACCTCCTACCGCTGAGAGTATGCTTGTGACAATCGATACTACTGAGCCTACATCTACGCCGATTTGGAATTGGGACCTAAAGAAAGAGATCGAGTAGAAAGCCATAGAAGATTCAGCAACCAACAGCATACTTACTAATAGACACGCAACTGCAGAGGGGGTTGAGAATGCTTGTTTGCAGCCAGCCCAAAACGGCTCTTTCTCACCAGGCAAATGTTGGGGCGACTTTTTGGGTATAACTAAGAACGCGAGAAGTAAGCTTATCAGAGTTAAGGGCAGGACCATCCAAATCATCGTTTGGCGCCAACTTGCTGACTGGGCGATTAACCCGATTAAGGGTGCACCGACAACGTAGGATAAGGTGCCGGATGCAACTATGCAGCCTATGGCTCTGCCTCTTTTTTGAAGAGGATAAAACTCCCCGATTAACGAATAAGCCATTGCACCCACTAAAGCCATTCCGCCTCCGACCCCGATGTTGCCGAGTAAGAGTAATTCGAAACTGGGTGCGAGGAAAAAGTCAACCGCCGCTGAAGCTGTGAATGCCAAACCAATCAGCACAAACAGTTTGTGGTTAATCCGCACACTAGCTACTGACAACAAAATTCCACATATTATACCTGAAACAGCCCCCACCGAAGCAACAAGCCCTGCTGTGCCTACGTTGACTTGGAAACTCTGGGCAATATCGATTAGGAGCAGCTGGAAAGCAACGGTTATTAGAAAAGTGCAGAATACCGAAAGCGCCAACACCGGTAGCAAGAGCCTACTGTAGCCTATCTTCACGCGGTCTTCTCTCCTTTTGCATGCTGTTCATTCGGAGAAGACATATTTAAAATATTCAGAGAAATGAGCGGTCGAATCGGGTTATCCGACGCACCAGCCGAACCTCTTCACATCCGCTGGTGAAACGCCTTCTTGGAGCATCAAATCCTTCAAGCACACTGGGTCAGACTCCAAATAGTCGCCTGTACATGCATAAGCCCGTCCCCGGCATCCGCCGCAGCCTTCACGGTACTCACAGCCGCCGCATTTGCCCTTGAGTGTTTGGCGTTGCCGCAGGGTGTTGAGTACTTTGGAGTTGCGCCAAATCTCAGTTAGGTTCTGTTCTCTGATGTTGCCGACTTTTATGGGGAGGAAGGTGCAGGGGTAGATGTCGCCGTTGGGGCGGAGGCTGAAGTACATGTTGCCTGCGTGGCAGCCGATGCCTTGGTGTATGTAGAATTCTTTGATGAGGAGGTCTTTGGCTTTGGTTCCATGGTTGCGGTGCATTTCCTCTGCGATTTCGGGGTAGAGGGGTGTGCCGCCTGACATGGTAAAAGTCATCTCTGTATCCTCCTGTTTGCTTTGTAGCCATCGAATCAGGTTTACCCTTTGGTCCTGTGTCATAGCGTTATCCATGACGTCTTTACCCCTTCCTACAGGCACCAAATCGTAAACCGCCACCTCATCCACGCCCAAATCGCCAAGAAACTCTATGCGCTTGGGCATTTCGGTATAGGTGTCTTTGAGCGCCATTGTGGTGACAACGACTTCGAGGTCGATTTCGAGACAGGTTTTAATCGCCTGGACAGCCTTGTCAAAGGTTCCCGGCAAGTTGCGCAGGTGGTCGTGTTTTTCGGGGACTACGGAGTCGATGGGCAAGCCGACAGCTTTTAATCCTGCCTCCTGAAGCTGCAGTGCCGTGTGGGGGGTCATAAGTAAACCGTTAGAAAGCATAGCGGTGATTATGCCTAAATCGTCACAGTATTCAACAAGTTGCAGCACGAAGTCCTTGCGCAGAAGAGGTTCGCCGCCGCTGAAAATCACCGCTTCCGTGCCCAAACTGTGCATTTCCTCAATCGCCCCCATCGCCTCACGCAAATTCAATTCGTCAGGCATGGCTTCGCGTGCGGACACATGGCAGTGGAGGCAGCGCAGGTTGCAGGCGCGGGTCACCGCATAGGAGACGATGAGGGGTGTGTTGGGTTCGCCTTTTAGTCCCTGCCCTAAAAGCTTCTGCCGAAGCATCAACTCAAGCAGTTTTAAGGTCGTACCCACTTTGAGGCTTCCTTTAGATTTTGGGTCGGATAATCCAGAGTTGGATAGCTCTACGCAGCAGCCAAGCGACGGCGAAGATGAGAGCGACTGCAATGATGGCGATCATGATGTTGGGTCCGATGTCGAAGGCGTCTTCGGTGACGTTGGTGGGTGAGAGGTCGGTGATTTTTATGTTGTCGATAGTTGCGTAACTGTCGTGTCCAAAGTAGTATTCAGTGCCATTCATGATGTTGCCTGAGGGGTTTTCTTCGCCGTGGAGCACCTTTGTGGTTTGTTCGTTGCCGTTGAGGTACAGACGCATTCCGGAGGCGTCACGGACAAACTCGACTTCGACCCACTGGTTAAACGGCACGGGTTCGGTGGTTACTATTTCGTTGAAGCCGCCGCTGTCAGTCATCACAAAACCGCTTAACGCGCCCTGAACGTAGTCTTCGCCAATGTCAGGTGTACCTGCCCGTATGGCTAAGCCGAGGATGCGGACGGTGTTTTGCCATGCACAGGCTTGGTCGGGGTGGGTGCATTTGACGACTATGTTGTTGTAGGTAACGTCCTTGAGGCTAGGGACATAGATCCAAGCGTCGATTTGCGTGTATTTTTGGATGTCAAGGCCCGGTGAGATTGGCACATACATGGGCGGTGACATCGGCGGGAAACCTACAACGAAATTTATTGGCACATAAACTGTGTTTTCGCCGTCGAACTGTAATGCCTTGTCGAATTTGCCGTCCACAAGCTTGGGTTCGTGGTCGCCTGCTAAGACGCCGTTGTTGATGCCTGTGGTGTCGGGGGTTGTTGTAGTGGAGTCACTGGGTTTTATTTGGTCCAGTGACCACTCGCCGACTGTTATTCCGTTGCTCTGTGCATTTGCAGTTGTGAGAAGAATTGGGCTTAGTAGGGTAATTGTTAGGAGGCAAAACGCCAGGATTATGGGTGTAGATAACTTTTGTGCCATAGTGCTCACCGTGTTTTACATAGGATACAGTGGAGATTTATAGCTCTCCCTAAAGAACAGGATGGTTCCGCAAAAAGAACACCAGCAAAATCCTTCCAAATGTGGATACCATACGGTAATATAGCATCGATGCAAATGCTACTCTGTATGCGCAAGATTAAAGCCTCAAGCAGCTACCTAAAAAACAAGACCCTAACAAGCCTTGCTAAAGCAGCGCTCTGCGTATTGATTTTTGGCGTTTTGATCTTCGCCGTTATGTATCGGTCGATTTACCTTATGCAAATCGACACATACGCATTGGTAGGGCTGGCTTTTCTGCTTGTCCCAGTAATCGCCGCTTACTATTACCTGCGTAAATACCATCTCTACAACGGAGGCTGGCAAGGAGAAAAACAAGTGACCAAACAACTCAGCAACAGTTTAAGCGACGACTACTACCTCATAAACGACCTCTACCTGCACGGAGGCGGCGGAGACATCGACCACATCGTTTTAGCCCCTGCTGGTGTGTTCGTGTTGGAAACCAAGAACTGGAGCGGCAACATAAGCTGCAACGGTGACGAGTGGCATCGGGCAGGCAAACGTAATTTTTCGTCAAGCCCAAGCCGCCAAGTTAAACGCAACGCTGCCAAAATAAAACACATAATCGACCGCTCCTCCAGTCTGCGTGGTTTCAACATCTGGGTTTCAGGAGTCGTGGTTTTAACCAACACACATGCAACCGTTCAACTCCACAACCCCACGGTACCCGTCCTCCAGTTGCCTCAGCTGACAAACTACATCACAACCAAGGGAGGCACACGAAGGTTTAGCCGTGAACAGTTAGAAGCCATCGGAAAAGAGATTGCTAAGCAAAAAGCTTAGGCGGACAAGGCGTAGGCGGCGAGATGTTTAACCATGCTTTGCGTTTTACAAGTGAAAATGAGGTTATGCTTGTTATGAAGAGGCTGACGATGACAAAGGAGTTCGGCAATGCCCGTGTGCTTTCCTGAAGGGTGGCGAATAGTATGGAGAGGCTGCAGTAGAGGGCAAAAACGCCGGTTATAAGCTGCGAGATATGCAGTACCATTTTCATTTGGCAGGCTTTGGTTTTTACCCAGTTCAAGCCGATCTCCACATGCTTCGAAACGTCGGGCAAGTCATCTAAAAACATGGCTAAACCCGCCAGCAAAAACACGCGCCCAGCGTTAACAGCGACTGTACTGTTATCAACGAAGAAGAGGTTAAGCAGCGGAATCGGAGTACAAACCATGACAAACGCTGAGGAAGAAGCCATAACAAAGAAGCCGTAGACATAGTGGTGGAAGAGGAATCTGCCCGTGTGTAGGGCTCGTCCGATGGCAGCACTGGGGAAGATGTTGATTACTGCGGCGGCGAGGGCAAGCCAGAACAAATTACCGTTGATTAGGAAAGGCGCATAGGGCTGCCAGTATGGGTAAACATCATAGTAGCCGTAGATGATGCCAGCCACGGTTGCTATGCTGATGAGCGAATTAAAAATTAAGGCAATGCTAAAAGTTTTCTTTAAGATGGTACCAACGGCGCCGGCCAATTACTATCTTACCCTGTTTCTACCCTAAATTTGGCTTATAGCTAGAGGGTTTGCTATTGCGTCTATTATAAGTAACGCATATTCAGGGAAAAAACTATCCTTCCAAGCCACCCGTAACACTCAACCCTCACGAAAATATTAACAATAGCCACTCCGCATGAAACGAAAAGCGCCTTTTTAACTTGCAATTTATTAAGCAAAAGACCCTTTAGCTCACAGCAGGGAGAGAGAACCCTTGAAATTCGAAATAAAATACAAACCATCATACGCCATGGTAGTCACCACACTAGACCAAGGAGAAACCATCACTGCAGAAGCAGGCGCCTTAACCTACCTCACACCCAACATCGAAGTACACACCCGCAAAAGAGAAAAAAGCCTCTGGGGCAGCTTGGGACTAAGCATCATCGGCGGACAATCCTTCTGGGTAAACGACTACACAGCCGTTAACGGACAAGGCGAAGCTGGCTTTGTAGCTGCACCCGTCGGAGACATCAAACAACTCGACATAGCCCCCGGCAGCGGATACGTCATCCAAAAATCCGCCTACATCGCCTCCACAGCAGGCATCGATTTGGACGTAAAATGGGAAGGCTTCACCAAAGGCCTCTTCGGACAAGGCTTATTCATGCTTAAAGCCACTGGCAGCGGACAAATGTTCATCAACACTTTCGGCGCCATCGACACCCACGTCCTGCAACCCGGTCAAACCTTAATCGTGGACAACTTCCACTTGGTGGGTTTTAGCGAATCCTGCAGTTACAAAGTCACACGGTTCGGCGGCTTAAAAGAAACCCTGCTAAGCGGCGAAGGCTTAGTCACCCAAATCACAGGTCCCGGCGAAGTACACATCCAAACCAAGAACCTCCAAGAATTCACTGAATGGCTCTGGACACTGCTTGAACCCAAAGTCCGCAACACCAGGGCACGCTAAAGTCGCAACAAGCTTTTTATTTTCTTTTCTCTCTTTAGCCACAACTAACTGAAGTGAAAACTTTGGGCAGCGTTGGATTAGGCGCATTGATAGGTTTACTCTTAATCGTGGTCTTGGGCGTAATTTTCCCAGGCATCGGGCACTTAGCAGGCGCCCTAATCGGCGGTTTTGTCGCGGGGCTCATTGCACGAGGTGCAATCGGAGGAACCATAGCCGGCATAATAGCTGGCGTCTTGGGTTCTATCGGCTTAGCCGTTCTTTGGTTCTTAGGTCTTGTTGTCTACGGTGGCGTAACACATGGATTCTTAGGGGTCTTCTTCGGCGGATTAGTGGGGGTGGCAGCGGGTATAATAGTACTCATTATAGGGGTTGCTGCAACTGTGGCTGCTGCACTCGGCGGTTTCATAGGCGGTTTAATCGCCCGACTATAGCCGTTACCTATCCAGCATGAAGCTTTTCTCATGGGTTGTTTTCTCTGGGATGGTGTCTAAGACCATTTTCTCTTCGGGTCTTCTGCTAAGAACAACAGGCGACAACTTGTCCGCAAGCTCCAGCGCCGCCGTTAATTTGCTGCCTCGCTCCGCATAAATCTCAAACAACACGCCGTCTTTATGGACTGTGTCGCCTAGTTTAGCGTGCAACAGTACACCTGCACCCTTCTCTTTGGGCGCTCCAGCCACACGGGCAATCCGCACAAGGTCATCGGTGCTCAACCACAGAACTTTTCCCGCCTCCTTGGAGCGTACAGCCGCCCACTGAGGCCCAACTTGCAAATCAGAAGGCTTCACATCGGGGTTGCCGCCTTGAGCCGCAATGATTTGCCGCATTTTCTGTTCTGCCTTGCCTGAATCAACAATATTCTCCGCCATAGCCCGAGGGTTCTCCTTGCCGACCATGTCGAAGAGCATACTGGCTAAAGACACAGCCTTCTCTCGGAGGTCAGGCGGTCCCTCACCCATAAGCGTAGTTAGGGCTTCTCGTGCTTCTAACGCGGGTCCCATACCGCAGCCCAATGGTTGATCGCCAAATGTGAGGGCGCACTGGATGTTTAAGCCAAGCCGTTTCCCCAAATCCACAAAGTCCGAGGCGAGCGTGTAGGCTTCTTGGCGTGTTTTGATTTTGGCGCCCATGCCTGTTGGGATGTCGATGGCGACGTGTGTGGCGCCGACGGCTTTCTTTTTGCTTAGAATAGAGGGTAACAACATGGGGTCGATGCCCAAGGGGTATTCGACTTGGATGAAAAGGTCATCGGCTGGCGCCAGCTCCAGTGAGCCACCCCAGACTAGGCAGCCGCCTGTTTTTTTGACCACGTCCTTGATTTCGTCTATGGCTAAGGTGACTGGGCAGAGGGTTTCCACTCGGTCAGCGGTTCCCGCTGGCGAAGTGATGGCTCGAGAAGAGGTTTTGGGTATGGTGAAGCCTGCCGCGGCAACGATGGGCACGACTAGCATGCTGGTTTTGTCGCCTGGGATGCCGCCGACACTGTGCTTATCAAGAATGGGCCCTGCACCAAAATCCAGCGTTTTGCCCGTCATAATCATGGCGCGTGAGAGGGCTTCGGTTTCGGCGGTGCTCAAACCATGGATACTCAAAGCGGTTAAAAACCCTGCAATTTCCACTGTGCTCAGGTGCCGCTCAACCACGTCTTTGACTATGGCATAGATGTCTTTTTCGCGTAGGCGTTCGCCGTGGAGTTTGGCGCGGATGTTAAAGAGGGATTCAGGAAGAGGCGCCAGTTGCACATCCACGATTTCGTCGTCTTTGGTGCCTGGTAGAGCACCTTCGGTTTCCTCGAAAAAGCCGATTTTGTTTTCAGGAAAATGCTCAGCTATGTTGGCGATGGCAATCATTTCCTTTTTGCCATAAGTTATCTTTATTCTGTCTGAACTGTGCACTCCTAGGAAACTTGCGGTCTGCTGTCCGATGACTGCAACTCTGTTTCCGCCTGTGGTTATGTTTAGAAGTTCCACGATTAGCTCCATTGGGCATCCACGTTAGTTACTGATTGGTAGGCGGTATAGTTAAAGATTTTAAAGGAACAAAGGCTAAATTTACGGTACGAGGAACACTATTTGAAGTACCTTGACTTTGTCGACTTAAAATACAAGCCCAAAGCAACCGACTTAATCTGCACCTTCTCCGTTGAACCCGAAGGCATCTCTTTGGAAGAAGCTGCCGGCGGAGTAGCCGCAGAAAGCAGCGTCGGCACATGGACTGAACTAACCACCGAAAAACCCTACGTGAAAAAGCTAGCAGCCCACGTCTACAGCATCAAGGGCAACACTATCAAAATCGCTTATCCCGCAGAGCTTTTTGAACGCGGCAACATGCCCAACATCCTCTCAAGCGTCGCAGGCAACGTGTTTGGGTTGAAAGCGCTCAAAAACCTGCGCCTACTCGACATCGAATTCCCCAAACCCTTAGCTGGCACCTTTAAAGGTCCGCAATTCGGCATCGATGGCATCCGTAAACTCCTCAAAGTCCCAAAACGCCCCTTAGTGGGCACCATCATCAAACCAAAACTTGGGCTAAAAACCGAGGATCACGCCAAAGTCGCCTACGATGCGTGGGCAGGCGGCTGCGACGTAGTAAAAGACGACGAGAACCTCAGCAGCCAAAAATTCAACCCCTTCGACGAACGCCTCACCAAAACCCTGGAGGCCCGTGACAGAGCCCAATCCCAAACCGGCGAACGCAAAGTCTACATGATAAACGTCACCGCAGAAACCAAAACCATGCTCAAACGCGTCAAAACGGTTGCGGCTCAAGGCGGCGAATACGTCATGGTCGACATCCTCACGGTTGGCTGGTCAGGTTTGCAGACTCTGCGCGACCAGAACCAAAAACTCGTCATCCACGCCCACCGCGCTGGACACGCAGCCTTCACCAAAAACCCACTGCACGGCATCGCCATGAAACCCATCGCCAC
>JBNIDO010000094.1:0-9640 GCA_050108095.1 Bathyarchaeia archaeon | reverse complement strand
CCGACCGCCACGTTGGACCACAAATGCGCAGCGTCGGCGAAGTCATGGCTATCGGCAGATGCTTCGAAGAGGCACTCCAAAAAGCCGTGCGCATGCTAGACACGGGCAAAATCGGTTTAGTCTGCAACCCCGAAGACAGCGAACCCGAATCTGAAGAGCGTCTACGTGACGAAATGGCTCATCCTACTGATGAGCGGCTCTACAAAATCGGCAAAGCCCTAAAAATCGGCTTATCCATCCCCGAAATTTACCGCATTAGCGGCGTCGACCCATTCTTCCTATACAAAATCCAAAACATCATCAACATGGAAGAACAACTCAAACACCTCAACATGGCTTCAACCGACGCAGCCGACGTCATCATCCGCGAAGCCAAACGCATCGGCTTTAGCGACGAACAAATCGCGGTATGCCAAAAAACCGACGAAGCCACCATCCGCACCTACCGCAAAAACAACATGATCCTCCCCGTCGTTAAACAGATTGACACTTTGGCAGCGGAGTGGCCGGCGAAAACCAACTACCTCTACATGACCTACGGCGGAGACGAAGACGACATAGAATTCAGCAAAACCAAAAGCAAAGTCATCGTGCTAGGCGCAGGCGTCTTCC
The DNA here is from genome assembly GCA_050108095.1 of Bathyarchaeia archaeon. Classification (GTDB taxonomy): domain Archaea; phylum Thermoproteota; class Bathyarchaeia; order Bathyarchaeales; family Bathycorpusculaceae; genus Bathycorpusculum. Next base: position 9,028 of record JBNIDO010000094.1, on the reverse strand, counting down.
GCATAGGCAGCAGCGTGGAGTTCGACTGGTGTGGCGTTAACACGGTTTGGGCTCTGAAGAAAAACGGTATAAAAGAAGCCATCATGGTTAACTATAACCCTGAAACCGTCAGCACAGACTACGACATCAGCGACAAACTCTACTTCGAAGAACTAACAGCCGAACGCATCCTAGACATCTACGACAAAGAAAACCCCATGGGCGTCATCACCAGTGTCGGCGGACAAATCCCCAACAACCTCTCCATGCCCCTCTCTGAAGCAGGCGCAAACATCTTGGGCACCTCCGCGCAGGACGTGGATTTGGCAGAAGACCGCAGCAAATTCAGTGCACTGCTTGACCAATTGGGTATTCACCAGCCAAGCTGGAGCAAACTGCAAAGCATCGACGACGCCAAACGATTCGCAACCAAAATCGGCTATCCCGTACTGGTGCGACCCAGCTATGTGCTTTCAGGCTCAGCGATGCGTGTAGCCTACAACGAAGTTGCCTTGGAGAACTTCCTTAACTTGGCGGCAAAGGTTTCCCGCGACCACCCTGTAGTTATCAGTAAATTCATCACCCGAGCCAAAGAAGTTGAAGTCGACGGTGTCTCAGACGGTGATAGCGTCTTCATCGGCGCCATCATGGAACACGTTGAAAACGCAGGCGTCCACAGCGGCGACGCAACCATGACCATCCCGCCGCAGGCGCTCAAACCCGAAGTGCAAAAAGACATTGAAACCGCAACCATCAAAATCGTCAAAGCACTGCGAATTCACGGGCCCTACAACATCCAGTACCTCGTAAAAGACGACGTCGTCAACGTTATCGAATGTAACCTCCGCGCTTCACGTTCAATGCCCTTTGTGAGCAAAACAAGAGGCATAAACATGATTGACCTTGCAACCTTGGCGATGCTGGGCAAAAAAATCGACGGCGTTAAACTTTCCCCAATGCAGGTTGCGCCTCACGTGGGCGTCAAAGTGCCCCAGTTCAGTTTCATGCGACTCAGCGGCGCCGACCCCGTCTTAGGCGTAGAGATGCTAAGCACAGGCGAAGTAGCATGCCTCGGCGAAAACTTTTCAGACGCGTTTGCTAAGGCGTTGCAGTCTGCGGAGTTCACGATTCCACCCTCTGGCGGCTCCGTGCTCATAAGCGTGGGCGGTGACGTCGAACGCAAAGCCCGCGTGGTACCAATCGCACAGGCGTTTGCAGATATGGGTTTCAAAATCTACTCAACCGCTAACACAGCCAAAGTCCTAAGCGCCCACGGCATAGTGGCGACGGTGCTCCATAAAGTCAAAGACCCCGACGTCACACCTAACATACTTGATTACCTCCAAGAACGAAAAATCGACCTCGTCATCAACGTCCCCATCGCTAACAGACGAAGCAACATCAGTGACATTATAACCGACGGCTACACCATCCGACGTCAGGCAGTGGAGTTTAACATCCCCGTCATCACTAACTTGCAGTTGGCGCAGGCAGTGGTGGATGTTATGAAACAGAAAAATCAGAATGGCAACAGCATCCGCTCCTTAAACGAGTATATGGATGATTTGCCGTGGAAAAAATGGTAGCTCCCAAAATATCCTTCCAATTTTTTAAACAAGAAAAAGGGGCTAAGCAGGCTGCATTGGGACAGCTTGCCTGCTGGTCATTTCGCCTTTTATGAACGCCAACAAATCCTCGTTGACCTGATTTTTAAGCGTGGTACACATGCCATGCGGGGCACCCTTGTAGATTTTGAGCATAGCATCCTTGACTATCTGTGACGAGAGCATCGCTGAATCCGCAATCGGAACAATCTGGTCGTCGTCACCATGCAAAATCAGGGTTGGCACATCAATTTTTCTTAGGTCATCAGTGAAATCGGTTTCTGAGAACGCTTTAATGCAGAAATACGCCGCTGGCAAACTGCACATCATGCCTTCACGCCAAAACTCGTCACGCACACCCTCGGAAACCTTTGCGCCTGGACGGTTGTAGCCATAGAACTGCATAGAGAGGTCTTTCCAGAACTGGGAACGGTCCGCCAACACGGCGGCTCGGATTTGGTCAAAAGCAGCCATCGGCAACCCACCTGGATTATCTGCGGTCTTTACCATTATCGGCGGCACTGCCCCAATCAACACCACTTTTGAGACTCGGCTGGTTCCGTGCCTCCCGATGTAGCGGACAACTTCGCCTCCGCCTGTCGAGTGACCTACAAGAATTGCGTTTTCTGCGTGGGTTTTCTCGATAACTTCGGCTAGGTCGTCGGCGTATGTGTCCATGTCGTTGCCAATCCAGGGTTGGCTTGAGCGTCCGTGTCCCCGTCGGTCATGTGCGATGCATCGGTATCCGTGGGAAGCCAAAAAGAACATCTGGTTCTCGAAAGCGTCTGAGTTCAGGGGCCAACCGTGACTAAAAACGACTGGTTGACCGTCACCCCAATCTTTGTAGAATAGTTCGGCTCCGTTTACAACAAGTTTTGCCAATAAAACACCTCGTTCTAAGCACTGGAAGTATTCTGCGGAATTTTAGAGTATGTATCAACATTATGTAACTACAGCACGCATTGAAAACTGCGTCGTCAGTGACATGTGTTATTCTGGTTTGAGGAACTCTTGGCTTATTGTTCTTATTATGAAGCCGTTGTCTTTTAGGTACTGCATTTGGCTCTGAAAAGCTTCCATTGTCACTGCCGTGTCAAGATTTTCATCGCTTACCTTATGATAGTACAATACAGTTATAGTATCTCCTTGGGTGCCGTTTAGGTAAGAAGTAAACTCGGTTAAAGTGGTGTTGCGGTAGATACCATAAGAAGCGACGTTGTACCTGTCAAAAGATGACAGCGAACACTTGCCCGATTGGGTTGTGCTAGCAACAGAATAGTATTGAGCAACCAAATTGCGTACCGTCCAGTTAGTCGCTCCCTCACCATAAGGGTAAACTAAAACGTCGGTTGCATAACCTTTGGAACGAAGAACCTGCTGGCTGTTGGCAAGCTCAGACTGCAAGGTTTGTTCATCAACAGCTGATAAGTTAAGATGAGTCTGCGTGTGGCTGACGATGTCGTTTCCTTGCTTTGCAAGGGTAGAGATATCCTCCCAACTCATGTAAGCGGGGTAGCCGACATAGGATGTAATTATCGGAAAAGTAGCTGTAAAGTTATAGCTTGCAAGGACAGATGCAGCTTCAAGGTGAGATTTCCAGCCATCATCGAATAATAGGCAAACTACTTTTTCATTCGAAGAAGGCATAGTCGGCGCATAAATTAGGTTGGGGGCAGGCGGAGAAAACAGCGACCCAGTGCCAGCGATATATGCGATGGTTGCAGAAACAGCGATTACAATAAACAGAACTGCTAGGACTTTCTTTGTTCCCATTTCGCCCTCTCCCTTAATGTCCGAAGCGGTTCATGGCACGATCAAATATCAACCTACCGTTCCACCCGCCAAAAATTGCGGCACCACTGTTGTTCTGCCGACCTACCCTATCCCCTATAAAACGAGAAAAAGACTAACTCTGGGGTATCTTGCGCTATGTCTCTACCGATTCAACCGCCAAACGGTGGTTATGTTTTTTCTATTATTATCTTTTTGCCTTCTACATAGATTTCTATTTCGTCGCCGACTTTTGCGTCTATAGCTTGAACTACATCGTCGGGCAAGTATATTATGGGTTTTTTTCCTGCTGTGCTTATTTTCCGTTTGAGTTTTAAAGGTTGTACTATGTTTCGAAGACGACTTCGTATTGCTTCGTATTGTTCTAGGGTGAAGAGTTCTTCTTTGCATTCTGGGCATCGGAGTGCTTTGACGTTGCGTAGTATGATGCCTTTGTATTCATAGTCGATTGTTACTTCTTCGCATTGTTTGTTGCATTTTTGACAGATGGACATTTTTCATCTCCCCTTTGTGATTGTTATTATAGTTATTTGGTTTGGGCACTCTGAGCAAATTGCAACTAAATTCCCCTGCTTGGTTTTAAGTACATATCTGGTTTTTGTTTTGCCTTCTTTATGCATTTGTCCTTCTTCGATTATGCGTGTGATTGTTTGGGCGTCTAAGTCGTATTTTATTGCTCGGTCTGAAGCATGCTTGGTTAGTATTATATGTTGTTTCGGCAAGAGCACCCGAGGAAGAAATACGTGTTTCACACGTATAAGGTTTTAGAATTCAGTTAACAACTGCCAACGTTGATACGGGCACCACAATCTTTTTATTTTGTTGCAGCTTACGATTTATAAACTGGAGATTTAAGAGGTTTGAACATGAGGGATCGTCACCTCAATAGCTGGGATCGTCGGGTACACTTCTACTAATTCACCCAGGCAACCCTCCGAATCATCCAAAAAGTTCTTGCAAACAATTTCTCAATTAGACGAGAGCATAAACCAAACAACAGGAGACCATGTAAATTATGACTGAAATGAGCGGTGCTCAGGCACTAATAGAATCCCTTGAACGAGAAAAAGTTACCACAATCTTCGGCATCTTAGGCGGCGCTATCCTCCCAGTATACGATACACTCTGCGGCAACAAAAAAATCCGCCACATCATGGCACGCCATGAACAATGTGCAGCACACGAAGCAGAAGGATACGCTAAAGCCAGCGGACGCGCCGGCGTATGCATGGCTACAAGTGGCCCCGGAGCCACTAACCTCGTAACGGGCATTGCCAACGCCTACATGGACTCCTCGCCAGTCGTCGCGTTAACAGGGCAGGTTCCATCCAGCGGAGTCAACACCAGCTACATGATTGGCAGAGACGCCTTCCAAGAAGCCGACATCTTAGGCATCACAACCGCCATCACCAAATACAGCTACCAACCCCGCCGCATAAACGACATCCCCGTTGCAGTCAAAAGCGCCTTCTACATAGCCACAACCGGCAGACCTGGCCCAGTCCTAGTTGACCTGCCCAAAAACATACAGGCAGGAGTCGCTGAAGTTGAATTCACAGATAAAATCGACGCCCGAGGCTACAAACTACCCGGCGAACCCGACCCCGCACGCATCAGCGAAGCCGCCAAACTGCTCTCAAAAGCCCAACACCCCCTCATTTTGGCGGGTGGTGGAGCTATATCTGCAGGTGCAAGCGACGAAATAGTGCAAATGTCAGACCTACTGATGGCACCTGTCGCAACCACCTTTATGGGAAAAGGCGCTTTCCCCGAAACCCACCCCTTGTCGTTGGGCAGTATTGGCATGCACGGCAACCCCGCTGCAAACAGGCTGATGGGCGAAGCCGACGTGTTGTTGGCTGTTGGAACAAGGTTTAGCGATCGTGCAACCGCTAATCTTGACAGTTTCGCGCCTGACGCCAAGAAAATTCACATCGAAATTGACAACGCGGAAATCAACAAGAACATCGAGATAGATGTGCCCATTGTCGCCGACGCCAAGGCATCGCTGCAGATGCTGCTAAAAGCTACTTCCAAGAAGCTAAAGAAGGGCGAAGGCACCGCATGGACTAAACGCGTTAAAGAAGCCAAAGAACAACTAAGCCCCCTGCTAAAGGACCGACCCAAAGACATCGTCCCCAAGCACCTGCTGTTTGCGTTGCGTGAGTTGCTGCCTGAAAACGGCATCGTCACCACTGAGGTCGGCCAGAACCAGATGTGGTCTGCGTTGTACTTCCAAGCGCTGAAACCCCGCACTTTCATCAGCAGCGGCGGTCTTGGAACCATGGGGTTCGGTTTCCCAGCAGCCATAGGAGCCAAAGTCGCGTGTCCCGACCGTCCGGTCGTGGATGTTGCAGGAGACGGTAGCTTCGTCATGTCTGAGCAGGAACTGGCTTGCAGTATCAGCGAAAACATCCCAGTCACAGTCATAGTCCTAAACAACAGCGTGCTAGGTATGGTGGCTCAGTGGCAGCGAACCCTCTACAACCGCCGCTACATGGCAGTCAACTTGGGCAAGTATCCCGACATGGTCAAATTAGCTGAAGCTTACGGGGCAAACGGTGTCCGCGTCAACAGCATAGAGGAATTCCGCAAAGCTGTTAAGCATGCGTTGACCAGTAAGGTTACGACGGTAATCGATGTGCCTATCGGTTCTGAGACGGATGTGGTTCCGTTTGTGCCGCCGGGCTGCGGTTTACCCCAACAGAGAGGTGACTACTAATGGAAGCAGGAAAAACGAAAGTTGTGTCTGTGCTGGTTGAAAACAAACCCGGTGTCCTACACATGATTTCCAATTTGTTTAGGCGCCGAAACTTTAACATCGAAAGCATCACAGTAGGCCCCACAGAAAACGCAGACATTGCACGCATGACCATAACAGTCAACGGCGACGAAAAGACCCTGGACCAAGTTGTCAAGCAAGTGGAAAAACAAATCGACGTCTTAAAAGTCGGCGAACTCGAATACGGCAACTACGTCATGAGAGAACTCTCCCTTATCAAAGTGGCAGTTAAAGACGCTAAAGAACGTAGCGACGTCATTAACTTCGTCGGGGTCTTCCGAGGCAGAATCATCGATTTATCCTTCGACAACGTCACCGTCGAAATCACAGGCACCCCAGACAAAATAGACGCTTTCCTAAACCTCATGAAAACCTTTGGCATCATCGAACTTGCACGCACAGGCATCACTGCATTGGCGCGAGGAGCAAAATCCATAAGAATCGACGAATAAACTGCGTGTCCAAAGCCCAAATACTTAAACGTCCCTTCTTTAGAATTTGCCATTATCATATGTTTAATTAGATTGATTAAAGGAAAAGAAAACGCGATGAACATTACAGAAAAAATCTTAGCTAAAGCCGCAGGCAAAAAAGCAGTGCACCCAGGCGAAATCGTCGACTGCAACGTCGACATGGTTATGGTGCATGACTTGACTGGACCTTTAGCTGTGGAAGCATTCAAAAAAATTGGAACCCCAAAAGTTTGGGATAACAAAAAAGTAGTCGTGATTCTGGACCATCAAGTTCCCGCTGAATCCATCAAAGCAGCAGAACTACATAAAACCATGCGTAACTTCGCCAAAACCCAGAACCTCCCGTTCTATGAAGTCGGCAGAGGAGGCATCTGCCACCAAGTTATGCCCGAAAAAGGACATGTCGTCCCCGGCACAGTCGTCGTCGGCGCAGACAGCCACACATGCACCTACGGAGCGTTTGGAGCATTCGCCACAGGCATCGGCTCAACCGAAGCAGCCTCCGTCATGGCAACCGGCAAAATCTGGTTTAAAGTTCCCCCAACCATCAAAGTCAACATCAAAGGAAAATTCAAAAAATACGTCACGCCAAAAGACCTAATCCTAAACATCATCGGCACGTTGAGCGTAGACGGCGCCATATACCGAGCCGCAGAATTCACAGGTCCAACCATCAAAGCAATGAGCATAGCAGGCAGAATGACCGTCTGCAACATGGCGGTGGAGATGGGCGCTAAAAACGGCACCATCGCCCCAGACGCAACCACCGAAGAATTCTTAGCAAGTAGAATCCCCAAAATGCCCGACTTAGCGGCGCTGCAAAGCGACAAAGACGCCCAGTACGAACGCACAGTGGAGTTCGACGCAGCTAAGCTGGAGCCCCAAATCGCCTGTCCCAGTTCAGTGGACAACGTTAAACCCGTCTCAGAAGTCGGCAACGTCCCAATCGAACAGGCTTTCATCGGCAGCTGCACCAACGGCAGACTAGAAGATTTGCGGTTAGCAGCCCAGGTTATGAAAAGCAAAAAAGTCAAAGACGGCGTCCGCGCCTTAGTCATCCCTGCTTCGCAGGAGGTTTGGCAACAAGCCAACAAAGAGGGCTTGCTGGAAATCTTTACCGAGGCAGGCGCAATCGTCTGCGGAAGCGCATGCGGACCCTGCTTAGGTGGCCACATCGGCCTATTAGCAGCAGGCGAAACCTGTGTGGCAACCAGCAACCGCAACTTCATCGGACGCATGGGCAGCACCCAAGCCAACGTCTACTTAGCCTCACCCGCTACCGTAGCGGCATCCGCCATAGCTGGCAGAATCGTGAGCCCCTTGGAGGTTAAAGCGTAATGGATAGCAAAATCAAAGCTAAAGCAGTTGTCTTCGGCAACAACATCGACACTGACGTCATCTTACCCGGTAAATACCTAATCCTAGTTGATCCCAAAGAATTAGCCCAGCATGCATTGGCAGGCTTAGACGAGCACTTCGTTGACAAAGCTAAAGGCGGCGTCATCTTGGTCGGCGGCAAAAACTTCGGTTGCGGCTCCAGCCGTGAACAGGCACCCCTAGCGCTAAAGTACAGCGGTGTCAAATGCGTCATCGCCGAGTCGTTTGCCCGCATATTCTTCCGCAACGCAATCAACATTGGTTTGCCCGTAATTGAATGCAAAGGCATATCAACTGCGGTTAAGTCTGGCGACGAATTAGCCGTGGACTTTGAAGCTGGAAAGATCGAGAACCTGTCCAGTGGCAAAAAGTTCCAAGTGGAGAAACTGCCGCCTTTCATCTTGGAGATCTTGGCGGACGGCGGATTAATTGAGAATTTACGTAGGAGAATGCACAAAAAATGACTGAATACAAAATATCCTTAATTCCAGGCGACGGCATCGGACCAGAACTCTCCGAAGCCACCGTCAAAGTCTTAGACGCAGTCCAAAACAAGTTTGGATTGAAATTCAAAATCATGGAGTGCCCCGCAGGCGACATCGCCCTTGAAACCCTCGGCGCCGCCCTACCAGCGGAGACCGTGGAGGTAGTCAAGAACAGCCACGCCTGCATGAAGGGTCCAGTCGGCGAATCCGCAGCAGACGTCATCGTCAAACTACGCTACATGTTCGACCTCTATGCCAACCTGCGCCCGTTGAAGACTTACCCAGGCGTACAAGCCGCACGCCAAAACATCGACATGCTCTTTGTCCGCGAAAACACCGAAGACGTCTACAAAGGCTTAGAATTCACCATCGGCGCAGACACCACCCTGTGCCTCCGCGTCATCACACGCCAAAACAGCACACGCATCGCCAAAAAAGCCTTCGAAATGGCACGCCTACGCAACGGCAAAAAACGCGTCACAGCCATCCACAAAGCCAACGTCATGCGCGTAACCGACGGCTTATTCCGCGACGTAT